>CAXTFY010000536.1:0-3032 GCA_964243265.1 uncultured Acetobacteraceae bacterium
ATGCCCTGCGGCACTAGCAGCACGAAGCCGACCAGCACGACGCCCAGGCCCAGGTTGCCGTCGATGGTGCTCTGTTGCCCCGCGAGGTTGATCAGGTACTGGATCAGCACCGCGCCGAGCACCGGCCCGATCAGCGTACCCAGCCCGCCCACCAGCACAAAGATAATGACCTGGGCCGAGGTGGTCAGGCTGAACACCGCCGGGCTGATGAAGCCGCCCCAGTTGGCATACAGGCACCCCGCCAGCCCGGCGATCCCCGCGGCGATGGTGAAGGCCAGCAGCTTATACAGCCGCGGGTCGTAGCCCAGCAGCATCGCCCGTGTCTCGTTCTCGCGGATCGCCACCACCACCCGGCCGAACCGGCTGGCGAGGATGCCGCGCAGCAGCACGTAAACCCCGATCAGCGACGCCATTGCGGCATACCACACGCCCTCGGGGTCCAGCGTGTCCTCGGGCCGGCCCGGCAGGTTCAGCGGCGGCACCGCGGGGATGCCGTTGAAGCCGCCCAGCTCCGCAGTGCCGATATGGTAGGCGCTGCCGGAGGTGGAGTTCATCAGCTCGAACAGGATCACCGAGACCGTCAGGGTGATGACGCCGATGTAGGCCTCGCTGATGCGGCCGTAGAACATGAAGTAGCCCAGCAGCGCCGCGAACCCCATCGGCACCGCGACCGACAGCAGCACCGGCAGCGTGGTCTCCCCCATGTTGATCGCCGCGACCGCATAGGCGTAGCCGCCCAGCCCCAGGAACGCCGCCTGGCCGAAGCACATCACCCCGCCATAGCCCCAGATGAACCCTTGGCTGAGTGCGAACATCGCCATCGCGGCAAACACCGTCACCTGCAGCAGCCCGAAGGTGTCCACGAGATGCGGCAGGCCCAGCATCAGCGCCAGGCCCGCCACCACCACGGCGGCAAAGCCCAGCCATGCCTTACCGGCGGTTGTCATGCCAACCATCCCCTGCTTGGACCGCCCTGCCCACCTGCCCATCCGTCATTGCGAGGAGCGCTTGCTCGTTCGTCATTGCTAGGAGCACTTGCGACGCGGCAATCCAGGGCCGCAAGACCGGAGCCACCGCGTCTGCACCCCCTGGATTGCCACGCCGCAAGCGCGGCTCGCAATGACGGCGGGAAGGGGATTGCAGCGACGCAAGCGGCGGCCGCCATCACAGGCTGCGCCGCAGGAAACGCCCGGTGATGCCCTGCGGCAGCACGCGGATCAGCAGCACCGCGGTCGCCAGCAGCGCCACGTCGCCGACGATGGGCGTGGTCTGGAACGACACCATCTCGTTGATGAAGCCAAACAGCGAGGCCGCCAGGCCCGTGCCGGTGATGATCGCAGGCCCGCCGCCCAGCACGGTGATGAACGCCTTGGCGATGTAGGCGCCGCCCATGGCGGGGGAGATGCCGGAGATGGGCGCCAGCACCCCGCCCGCCAGCCCCGCCAGCGCCGACCCCAGCGCGAAGGTCGCCATGTAGATCGTGGACGGCGACACGCCCAGCGCCGCCGCCATGCGCGGGTTCTGCATCGTCGCCTGCAAGATCAGGCCGAACTTGGTGGCGCGCAGCAGCAGCAGCATCCCGAGCAGCGCCGCCAGCGCCACGGCGATGATGACGACGCTGTACAGGCTGGCGCCGTAGCGGCCGATGCTGAAGCTGCCGACCGGCGTGGACACCGCGCGCACGACGTTGCCGAATACGGTGGTGACCAGCCCGATCAGCGCCAGGCTGACGCCCCAGGTCGCCAGCATGGTATCGATGATGCGGCCATAGAGGAACCGGATCAGCGTCCGTTCCAGCACCAGCCCGATCAGCCCCACCACAAGCGGCGGCAGCACCAGCATCGCCACCCAGATGTTCACCCCAGCGCTGCTGGCGGTGACGGCGGTATAGGCGCCCAGCATCATGAACTCGCCATGCGCCAGGTTGATGATCCGCATCATGCCGTAGATCACCCCAAGCCCTAAGGTGATCAGCACCAGGGTCGCCACCCCCGCCAGCACGTCGAAGGCGAGCAGCCCCGCCAGGTCCATGTCCGCTAGACCTTGATGTCGGGAACGAACTGCTTGTTGGTGCTCGGCGCCTTCAGCAGGTCGCACGCGCCGCCGGTGTCGGCGGGGAACTGGTTGGGGAAGCTGGCCATGATCTGCCACCTGCGGTTCTCGGGCCGGGCCAGGTAGGCATTGCGTATGGTGTGGTGGGTGGCCGGGTCCATCTTCACGGTGCCCGACGGCCCCTCGATGGTGATGCCGGTTTCCATGGCGGCGATCACTTTGGCCTGCTCGACCGAGCCGGCCTTCTTTACGCCCTCCGCCCAGAGCATGATGCCCTCATAGGTCGCGGAATCCAACTCGCCCAGGTCCGTCACCCCGGCGCCGAACTTCGCCTGCATCCCCTTGATGAACGCATCGCTAGCCGGGGTGCCGAGGTCCCGGTAGTAGCCGAAGCTGGTGACGATGCCGTCCGTGGTGCTGGTGTCCATCGAGTTCAGCTCGTCGCCCAGGCCGAACACGGTGGACCCCATCGGGATCTTGCCCTTCATGCCCGCCGCGTCCCACTGGCGGTAGAAGCCGGAGTGGTTGGCGCCGACCAGCGCCGACAATACGAACTCCGGCTGCGCCTGCTGGATGCGGCTGATCGCGGAGGCGAAGTTGGTGACGTCCAGCGGGAAGAAGTCGGTCGCCAGCACCGATCCGCCGCCGTCCTGGGTAAACTTGGTCATCCACTTGGCGGTGATCTGGCCGTAGTTGTAGTCAGCGGCGACGATGTAGGCCTTCTTGCCCCAGGTCTTCAGCGCGTAATCGACGACGTGCGTCACCGTCTGCGCCGGCGTGGTGCCGGTGCAGAACACGTTGCGGTCGCACACCCCGCCCTCGTACTGCGTGTTGTAGAAGTACAGGGTCTTCGAGCGGTCGAACACCGGGCGGATTGCCTCGCGGGAGGCGGAGGTGATGCCGCCCTGGATCACGTCCACCTTGTCCTTCAGGGCAAGCTGCTGCGCGTACTGCGAGTAGAGCTGCATGCTGGACTGCGT
>CAXTFY010000537.1:0-3023 GCA_964243265.1 uncultured Acetobacteraceae bacterium
CGGCGCTCGACGATGCGCCCTGGAGCCGCACGCCGCTGCTGGTCGATCCCGCGCTGGGCGACCTGCTCCAGCGGGCGCTCGCCGCCTCGCCCCCGGCCCGGCTGGAGGACGGCGGGGTGATCGCGCCGGGCTTCGACGGCGAGCTGGACGCGCAGCGCGCCCTGCGGGACGACAGCCGCCGGGTGATCTCCGGCATGACGCTGGACCTGGCGCAGCGCTACGGCGTGGCGTCGCTGAAGATCAGGCACCACCAGCAGCTCGGCTACGTCATCGAGGCCCCGGCGGCTGCGGTCGATAAGCTGCGCGCGCACCCGGACCTGACGATGCGCCAGGCGATGACCAACGGCGCCCGCTTCACCAACGCCGAGTTGTCCGACCTCGACAGCCGCATCAGCCAGGCAGCGGAGGCGGCGATGGCGCGGGAACGCCTGGTATTCGAGGCCGTGTCGAATGCCGTGCTGGCACAGGCCGACGCGCTGTCCGCCTGCGCCGGCGCCCTGGCCCGGCTCGACGTGCTGCAATCCTGCGCCCGCCTCGCCGAGGGCGGGCGCTGGTGCCGCCCGCATGTCACGGACGACGACGCCTTCTGCATCCGCGCCGGCCGCCACCCAGTGGTCGAGGATGCGCTCAACGGCAGCACCGCCTTCGTGCCGAACGACTGCGACCTGTCGGCCAGCCGCCGCGTGCTGCTGCTGACCGGCCCGAACATGGCGGGCAAAAGTACCTACCTGCGGCAGAACGCGCTGCTGGCGATCCTGGCGCAGGCCGGCCTGCCGGTACCCGCCGAGCAGGCTAGGATCGGCGTGGTGGACCAGCTTTTCAGCCGGGTCGGCGCGGCGGACGACCTGGCACGCGGCCGCAGCACCTTCATGGTCGAGATGACCGAGACCGCCGCCATCCTGAACCAGGCGGGTCCGCGCTCCCTGGTGATCGTGGACGAGATCGGCCGCGGCACCAGCACCTTGGACGGCCTGGCCATCGCCTGGGCGGTGCTGGAGGCACTGCACGGCCTGGTGCGCTGCCGGACGATCTTCGCCACCCACTTCCACGAGCTGGCCGGCCTGGCGGAGATGCCGCGCCTGCGCCCGCACACCATGCGCGTCAAGGAGTGGCGCGGCGGCGTGGTGTTCCTGCACGAAGTCGCCGAGGGCGCCGGCGGCCGGAGCTGGGGCGTGCACGTCGCCCAACTGGCCGGGGTGCCGCCCGCCACGGTGCGCCGCGCCGCCGCCCTGCTGGCAGCGCTGGAGCGCGACGGGCACGGCAGCCCCGCCGCGTTGCCGTTGTTCGCCGCCGCCCCTGCTTCACAAGGAACGGCGTCCCATATCTCAACGGGAACGCAGGATGAGTTGCGCGACGTTGAAGCCGTGCGTGAGGCCGTGGCCTTGCGAGAAGCGTTGGCCGGCGTCGATCCAGACCGACTCAGCCCGCGTGAGGCGTTGGAGGCGATCTACCGCCTGAAAGCGCTTGCCGCCGTCGTGCCACTACCCGGAGATGCATCGCCGTAATGCTCAGCCCACTCCCCTTGCCCGACCAGCCCGATGACGCCGCCGCCATCCTGGCCTCGGCGCTGGATACCCTGGCCGACGCCGGGCAGACCGCCCCGCGCGAGGCGGTGCTGGGCGCGTTCCGCCGGTACCTCACGCGCGTGCAGCACCATGTGCAGCATGGCTTCGAGGAGGGCGGCATGAGCGGCCTGCAGGCCGGGCGCCTGCTGGGCCGGCTGACCGATGGGGTCATCCTTTCATTGTTCACCTATGCCCAGGCCCACGTGGCTGGAACGGCCCCGTCCGGGTCCGCGGGGGAGCCGGAGGAGGTCATGTCCGTCGCAGCCACCGGCGGCTATGGCCGTGGTGTGCTGGCGCCGTTCAGCGACATCGACCTGCTGTTCATCACCGGCAACGCGCCGGGTCCGCGCAGCTTCGCCACGGTCGAGTTCATGTTGTACTTCCTGTGGGACCTGGGCCTGAAGGTCGGCCACGCGACGCGCTCGATCGACGAGTGCATCGCCGAGGCCGGGCGCGACCTGACGGTGCGGACCAGCATGATCGACGCCCGCCTGCTCGCCGGCGACCCGGCGCTGTTCGACGGTTTCCAGGCGCGGTTCCTGGCCTTCTGCGCCGCCGCCGGGGCCGGCAACTTCATCACCGCCAAGCAGGCCGAGCGCGACGCCCGCCACCACCGCTACGGCGAGTCGCCGTTCCTGGTGGAGCCCAACATCAAGGAGGGCCGCGGCGGCCTGCGCGACCTGCAGACCCTGTACTGGATGACCCGCTACGTCTTCGGCACCCAGGTGATGGGCGAGCTGGTCGGCCCCGAAAGCCCCGGCGGCGGCATCCTCACCGGCGCCGAGGCCAAGCACGCCCGCCGAAGCTGGGACTTCCTGTGGACCGTGCGCTTCCACCTGCATTACGTCGCCGGCCGCGCCGAGGACCGCCTGACCTTCGACCTGCAGCCCGTCGTCGGCGCCCGCATGGGCTACACCCGGCACGGACGGCAGGACGGCGTCGAGCGCTTCATGCGCCACTACTTCCTCACCGCGCGCGAGATCACCCGCATCACCGCCGTGCTGGAGCCGGCCATCGTGCGCGCCGCCCTGGGACCGCCCGCCCTGCTCGCCCACGACGACGGCGCGGCGCTGCTGGCCGAGGGCCTCGTCCTCGCCGACGGCAAGCTGCTCAATGCGCTGGGCCACGACTTCGGCCGCCATCCGATGGCCATGCTCCGCATCCTGCAGGTGGCGCGCGACCGCGGGCTGGAGCTGCACCCCCTGGCGATCCGCGGGCTGATCCGCAACGAGCGCGGCGGCATCGCCCTGCGCGGCAACCCGGAGGCGGGCGAGATCTTCCTCGACCTGCTGGCCGGGCGCGACGGCGAGCACAGCCGGGCCATGGGCGCCAAGTGGATCGCCGTGCTGAACGAGACCGGCTTCCTGGGCCGCTACATCCCCGACTGGGCGCGAATCGTCGGGCAGATGCAGTTCGACACCTACCACGTGTTCACCGTGGACGAGCACACCATCGAGG
>CAXTFY010000538.1:0-3016 GCA_964243265.1 uncultured Acetobacteraceae bacterium
CCCTGACCGGCGGGCCCTACACTGCCTCGGGCAACGGCGTACTCGACCTCCCCGGCGGCCCCATCGTGACCGACGCCGCCGCCCTCGTGCTCGGCCTTACCGGCAACTCCGGCCCCGCCACCGCCATCAACGGCGCCGATCCGGCTACCGGCGCCCCCGTGCCGTTGCAGACGACGCTGCAAACCATCGCCGCGACCGGCACGCTCAGCCTGAACGGCTTCACCTATCAGACGGCTGGCGCCTTGGCGGTGCAGGGCGGGGTGACGCTGGGAAGTGCCGTGCTGCAAACGGGCGGATTGGACATTGCGGCAGGCGGCATGGTCAGCGGCGCCGGAATGATTGCCGGCCCGGTCGAGAACGACGGCACCATCACCTCGGTTCTGCCGCTGGGCTCCAACGCTCCGGGCATCGCATCGGTGCTGAATGTGCAGGGGCCGGTGACGGGCACGGGACGGCTGGTGGTGGGGGCGAGCGGCATCTACCCGCTGCACGGCGGCGTTACAGGTCCCACGCTATATATCGCCCGCCCTGGAGCTGGGCGGCGCCACGGCGGAGGGCGTCAGCTTCACCGGCCCGGGCAGCGAGTTGATCCTCGACGCGCCCGGCAGCTTTACCGGAACGATCAGTGCGGTCGCCGATGACAAGGTGGTGCTGACGGGCGTTGCGCTCGCCTCCGTCACCAGCACCAGCTACGCCGGCGATGCGACGGGCGGCGTGCTGACCTTGCAGGAAGGTGCGGCGGCCCAGGCGCTGTGGTTCGCCGGGGCCTTCACCACCAGCAGCTTCGTGCTGTCAGCCGGGCCGCAGGCGTTCTCCACGTCGCCTCCCAGCCTGGCCATCACGCTGGCGGCCGTACCGACGCCTGCTCCGACGCCAGCCCCGACACCCGTGCCGACCCCCACGCCGGTGCCGACCCCAACGCCGGTTCCAACTCCCACGCCAGCGCCAACGGAGACCTCCATCGCAGGCTTCATCGCGACCGCCCTGCCCGCCAGCGCCTACTCCGTGGCGGCAATTACCGCGGCGACGGTCGGTTTGACGGCGCTGGCCGGGGTGGGCGGGTCCGTCGCGGTGGCAAGCTTTGCAGCCGGCGGGGAGGTCGCGGCGCCGGTGGCCGGGGTCGCCAACGTGGCGCTGGCCAGCACGCTCGGAGCGGCGCTGGCCTTGCCGTCAGGGTATGGCGCGCTGGTCGCACAGGGTGCCAGCGCCGCGACCGTGTCCGATGGCGGCGCGGCCGGGGCGGTGCTGATCGGCAACCAGGCGGCTGACACGTTCGTCGGCAGCGGGGCCGGTGCCACTCTGGTCGGCGGCCAGGGCGGCAACAGCTTCGTTGTCACCGGCACCAGCGCCACGGTTGCGACCGGCGACGGGGTCAACGCCGTGATCGCCACCGGGGCGCTGACGGTCACCACCGGAACGGGCGCCAGCACCGTGCAGCTCGGCGCCGGGGCGGGCACGGTCACGTCCAACGGCGCCGATGTGATCCGCGGCGGCGCCGGGCCGGACAGCATCCTCGCCAACAGCAACGCGATCATCGTCGGCGGGGCCGGCGCCATGGCGGTGCAAAACGGCGCGGGCAGTGCAGTGGTGTTCGCCGGCCCGGGAGGGCTGTCCTATTCCGGCGGCACCGGGGCCGAGGTCGTCGTCGGCTTCGGCAACCCCAGGACGGTGCAGGGCGGCGCCGGGGCAGGAGAGTATTTCGGCAGCGGCAACAGCACGATCAGGGCGGGCGCGGGGGCGCAGGCGGTGCTGGTCGGCTCGGCTGGGGACAAGCTGTACTCGGCCGGCGCAGCGGGCGACCTGTTTGCGGCCAACGCGGGCGGCGACGTGCTGATGGATGGATCGGTCAGCACGGGCAACGACGTGTTCTTCGGCGCCGCCGGGACCGGCAACCTGACGTTCCTCTGCGGGTCAGGCAATGACGTTTTGGGATTGGGCCAGGGTAGCAGCACCGTGACGCTTGGCGCTGGGCATGACGTGGTGTTCGGCAATGCGGGCGCGACGGGCGTGACCGCCATCACCGCCGGCTACGGCTCGGCCGACATCGGCTTCGGCGTCGGGTCGGAGGTGCTGTCCATCGCCGCCCAGCCCGGCGCGAACCGCACCTTCACCCTGTTCAACTTCGTGGCTGGGCGGACCCTCATCACGCTGAACGGCTTCGACTCGTCCGAGGCGTCGCGGGCCACGGCCAGCCAGGTGGTGGCCAATGGGTTGACGGTGCTGACCTTGGCCGACAATACGCGGATCGTGCTGGTCGGCGTCAACGGGACCAGCGTCCTCTGACAGTGGGCGTCCTTGACGGTGGTCGTATCGTGGCAGCAGCGGCGCTGACCTTCGCGCGGGACGGCGCGCAACTCCTGCCCGCCGCGCTGGACGCGGCGGCGCTGAAGGCCGTTCAGGCCGCAATGGATGCGCTGCCGCCGGGACGCGCCGGCATTCGGCTGCATGGAGTTGCCGCGCTGCACCCGCTACTGGACATGTCCGGCCCGGTGGGCGCCGCCGCTGCCGCAGTGCTTGGCCCAGCAGCCCGGCCGGTGCGCACCATCCTGTTCGACAAGACCGCCACCGCCAATTGGGCCCTGCCCTGGCACCAGGACCGCACTATCGCCGTGCAGGCCCGCATCGACACGCCGGGCTTCGGACCCTGGACCCGCAAGGGCGGCCTGCTTGCACGTCGAGCCTCCGGCGGCGTTGCAGGCCGGCATGGCAACGCTACGCCTGCACCTGGACCCGGTGCCGCCCGGCAACGCACTCCTGTTAATCGCGCCAGGATCGCATTGCCTGGGCCGCATCCCGGAGGTCGAAGCGCCCGCAACCGTGCGCCGCTGCGGTGTCGCAACCTGCCTGGCCAGGGCCGGCAACATCTGGCTGTATTCGACGCCGATCCTGCACGCCTCCGCCACGGCCGTTGCGCCGGGACGTCGCCGCGTTCTGCAGGTGGACTATGCCGCAGCGGACCTGCCGGGCGGGCTGCGCTGGTTGGGCGTCTAGCGCACCGCCAGCCCGTCCCGCACCG
>CAXTFY010000539.1:0-3008 GCA_964243265.1 uncultured Acetobacteraceae bacterium
CCGGTGCTGGTCGCCCGGCTGCGCGCCCAGTTGCGTCACCACGAGAACAGCACGGACGAGGTGCTCACCGTCGGACCCTGGCGGTTCCACCCGGCGCAGAAGGTGTTGCGCGACCAGGCGGGCGGGCGCGTCTCGCTGACGCCCCGGGAGGCGGGCATCCTGCGCTACCTGGTGCGGCAGAGGAACTGCCTCGTCACCAAGCAGGAGCTGCTGGCCGACGTGTGCGTCTACAGCCCGGCCACGTCCACTCACACGCTGATAACGCACATCTACCGCCTGCGGCGGAAGATCGAGGCCGAACCTCGCGCTGCTCGGCTGCTGGTGACGACCAAGGGCGGTTACCGGCTGGCAGCCCAGGGTGGATGATTGAGGAGGCGAAGGTGCGCACGGCTCGCCGCCGACGCTCGTCGGCGTGTGCCCACTTGGGCCGTGCATTTCTGCCCGGCACTTTTCCGCCTTTCCGTCCGGCTCCTATCCGGCATCCGTCCAACTTGGAAAGCGCAACGGTCTCCCACAGACCAAGGTATCCCTCACGGGAGGGTTATCGCGAGCGAATTGTAGCTCGCCGCCAAAGCTCATACGCCCGTGCATGGCTCGGACAAAGGTTGGATGGCCCCTGGCCTTGGCTCATCCCATGAACCTTGCCGGCCGCATCCTGGTGCCCCAGAAGCGCAATGACGTATCTTGTAGCCTTGTCACCTGCCCCGGCGCTGGCCGGCCTGCTGCTGGTCGCTGCCGCCGCAGTTGCCACGCTCTACATTGCCCGCCACTGGCGCTAGGCAATCCTGGTTGCTCAACTCGGGCCGCCTCGTGCGCCCCAGGGATCAGCAGGCTACAAGACCCCATGTCCCTGCCCCAAAACGCCATCGTCCGCCAGACCCGCGTGTTCGTCGCGCTCCGCAGAGCCGGGCGAACGTCGCGCGGGCAGGCATCAGTCTTCCACGCCGTGACGCCACATTGCCGGCCCGCCCTCTGTGCGGCCGAACCCGGAGCGGGATCGAGTTGGGCCGAGCCTCCAAGCACCGCCGTCACATGTCCAGCCTGCCTGAGGCGCTTAGCGCGGCTACCAGTCTGACTGTCGCGCGGCTGCCGACCATGGCTGGCTCGCCAAGGTGCTGCGCGGCGATCCCCTAGCGTGCGCGGCCTGCTGGAGCTGGCCCGCGTCATCCCGGCAGTCGAGTGGGATGCCTCTGCCCGGCGTGCGGAGGGGGGTGGCGGGAACGCTGGCTGCAGAGGTGGAAGCACCGCCGTACTAGGCGGGTGGCTAAGCCACACGTCCTGCAATACCGTTCTTTGTGCGTCAGGGCACGTTGACACGTTCGCACTGCTTGGCCAGCCTATCATCAACAAACGAAGGCGATAGGGAGCAGATCATGCGGGCAGCAGTGCTGACGGCGGCGATGGCGTGCGTGCTTTCGGCAGGGGCGTAGGCTACTGCAATCAGCAGCAGCCAAGCCGTGTCGTTCCCGAATACGGACAGCGAAGGGTTCGTTACCTTCCCGGCGTTCGACCCGACGCTGGGCACGCTGACCAGCGCTACCCTGAACCTCGGGGCGATTTACACCACCACCGTGACGTTCTTCAACGCTGCCACCGCGCCGACCTTCGGCACGATCGCCAGCAGCTTTTTCGTGACCCTGTTCAACGTCGGCTACTCCGTGCCGCTGCCCACCGTCGCGGCGCCCGCGCCGGTCAACGGGGTGGTGTAGCTTTCGCTGCCGGTCAGCCTGACGATCGACGTGTCATCTGGGTCGCTGGGCCTGACGGCTGATCCCGTTCAGGTGAAGCTCGACGGCTTCTCGGTCTATCAGGACCAAGGCGGCAACAACTTCACCAGCGCGGCCCTGAGCGGAGGCGCAAGCCTGTCCTACGCCTATGCCGCTGCGACCACGGTTTCGGAACCTGCATCGCTTGCCCTGCTAGGGGCAGGGGTGCTCGGCGTGGTGGCTCGGCGGCGACGTTTAAGGGGCGGCGATGTTGCCGGCGCAGCCCGCCGTGTTCCAGGCCATATGTCGGGTCTACTTCATCACTCAGCAGGCGGTGGGGGGCTGCCTCGCCTTGCATAGGTGCTACCAAAGTCTCGCATAAGCGCAATCAAATCTGGGTTGAGTTCAGCTCTCCGCCCTGGGCGTCGGCGCTCCTCCTCCTCCTGGCGCTGGCGGTCGTCGTCCTCGCCTTGGAGGCGATCCCTAAGAACCTGGATTTTCTGGTCCAAGGCGGACATTTCGAGCTGATCCATGACTGACCTTTCGCCGCTGGGTTACGGCTGCGCTGCGATTATGGCTCAAAACCTAAGGGCGTCTTAACAGCATCCGTCATGTGGGTGACTTTAGGCAACCTCAGAATTTTTCGGATTTGTTAGGTCGGATTGTTGGAAGGCAGCCCCTTCGCCTACGCCAAGGTGACGAAGCCCAGCAGAAACAGAGCAGGATCGTGGTTGGACGCTCCTTCAAAAAGGCCAGTTCATGACAAAACAAAACTCAACTCGCGCCGTGTTTTTTGTGGACAATGAGCTATTATGTACATACTCAGTTGGGTTAGCCGCTGAACAGTGAGCCTGGAGACAGAACGTTGTCCCTCATCGAACTCTTTGCGTTGATCAAGCAAATTCACGCTTCTAAGAGAGGCGTAACCGCCATGGAGTATGCAGTGATCGCGAGCGCAGTGATCATTGCTATTGCGACCGTGGTTAAGACTATCGGCTCCAAGGTGGGTAACTCGTTCAGCAGCGTCAGCAGCAAGCTAACAAGCTAGGCTGAACGGGTTGCGGCAGGCACTAATCACTGCGAGGCCCTGCTCCTCGTCCAAATGAAGCAGCGCCGCCAGGAACACACGTCAGGGCTGCCAGTTGCCGCCGCGGAAGTGCGGGCCGAACACGTTGAGATCGTCCAGGTCGTTCATGTAGGCGGCGGACCGGGCTGGATGCCTCACTGGAACGACACCTGGCTGATCGCCCCCGCTGCGGCCGTTTCTTAGTGTGCCAGCAGGAATATGGGGTTTGCAGCGGA
>CAXTFY010000540.1:0-2955 GCA_964243265.1 uncultured Acetobacteraceae bacterium
CGGTGGATCTCGTCGATGAACAGCACGTCGCGCGGCTGCAGGTTGGTCAGGATCGCGGCGAGGTCACCGGCCCGCTGGATCACGGGGCCGCTGGTGGCGCGGAAGCCGACGCCCAGCTCCCGCGCGACAATCTGGGCCAGGGTGGTCTTGCCCAGGCCGGGCGGGCCGTGCAGCAGCACGTGGTCCAGCGCCTCGCCCCGGCCGCGGGCGGCCTGGATGAAGATGCGCAGGTTCTCGCGGCTGGCCTTCTGGCCGACGAACTCCGCCAGCGTCTGCGGGCGCAGGCTGCCCTCGCCCGAGTCCTCGTCGATTCGGGACGGCGTGACGTCGCGGTCATCAGTCCGGTCGGCGTCGCTCATTTGATAGCCAGTTCTTGCAGGCTCTCACGGATGACCTGGCCGATGGCAGCCCCCTCCCCCAACCGCTCCAGCACGCGCACCACGACCGGGTAGGATTCGGCCCGCCGGTAGCCGAGGTTGGACAGCGCCGAGATGGCGTCCGCCTCCGGACCAACCGGCGGGGGGGCCACGGTCAGGCCGCTGCCGGTCGGCATGGCGCCGGCCTTGTCACGCAGCTCGCTCAGCAGCCGGATCGCCAGCTTGGCGCCGACGCCGGGGGCGCGGGTCAGGCTGGCCTTGTCCCCGGCGGCGATGGCGTTGATCAGGTCCGCCGGCGACAACGCCGACAGGATGTTGAGCGCCACCCGCGCGCCGACCCCTTGCACCGTCAGCAGCAGGCGGAACCACTCGCGCTCCGCCGCCTCGCTGAAGCCATATAGTACGATGGCGTCGTCGCGCACATGCGTCTCGATCAGCACGCGCTGTGCCGTGGAAGCGGTCGCCAGCGCCGACAGGGTGCGGGTGCTGGCCTGGACCAAGTAGCCGACGCCATTGACATCGACGATGCAGCGGTCGGCCTCGATGGCATCGACGCGGCCGTTCAGCAGCGCGATCACGCCATTATCGTCCCGGACATCACGCGCAGCCGGGTACTGCGGTGGTGGGCGTGGCAGATGGCGACGGCCAGGGCGTCTGCGGCGTCGGCCCGGCGGATCGTGGCGCCGGGCAGCAGGCGGCGCACCATCAGGGCGACCTGCTCCTTGCTGGCGCCGCCGGTGCCGACGACGGCTTGCTTCACGCCCATGGCGCCGTATTCGGCCACCACGATGCCGGCCATCGCCGGGGCCAGCAGCGCGACGCCGCGGGCGTAGCCGAGCTTCAAGGTCGCGGTGCCGTTGCGGTTGACGTAGGTTTCCTCGACGGCGGCCTCGTCGGGGCGGTGCTCCTGGAACAGCAGGGTCAGGGCTTCGTGCAGGAACTTGAGGCGCGTGGGCACGCTGTCGGCGTTGTCGGTGGCGATCACGCCGTCGGCGACGTGGCGCAGGCGGTTGCCGTGCACGTCGATGACGCCCCAGCCGGTGAAGCGCAGGCCGGGGTCGATGCCCATGAGGCGGGCCATCCTAGGGGCGGCGGCCCATGGTTGGGGGCGCGCGTCCTTCTCCCTCTCCCTCCGGGCTTGGGCCGTGAAACGGACCAAGGCCGGGGTGAGGGAAGCCGCAAACGCCGCCCTCAACCTGTGGCAGACTAGCTCCCGTGTTGGACAGGACCGTGCTGGCCGCCTCCCTCACCCCGGCCCTCTCCCGGAGGGAGAGGGAGAAGTGCTGCGTGTTCACGCTGACAGCGCCTGCATCACGCCTTCCGGGATGTCGAAGTTGGCATAGACGTTCTGCACGTCGTCGCTGTCCTCCAAGGCATCGACCAGTTTTAGCAGGCTGGTTGCGCGCTCCTCGTCCAGGGTCACGCTGGTTGCGGGGCGCCAGTCCAGCTTGGCTGCGGCCGGGGCGCCGAACCGCGCCTCCAACGCATCGCGCACGGCGAAGAAGTCGTCCGGGGCGCAGGTGACCTCGTGCCCCTCCGGGCCGCTCTCGGCATTGTCGGCGCCGGCCTCGATGGCGGCCTCCAGCATGGCGTCGGCCGTTGCGGCCTTGGCGGGGTATTCGACCACCCCCACCCGGTTGAACATGAAGCTGACCGAGTTGGTCTCCCCCAGCGCCCCACCATGCTTGTTGAAGGCGGCCCGCACCTCGGACGCCGTGCGGTTGCGGTTGTCGGTCAGGGCCTCGACGATGACGGCGACCCCGGCGGGGCCGTAGCCCTCGTAACGCACCTCCACATAATCGTCGCCGCCCGCGGCGCCGGTGGCCTTCTTCACCGCGCGCTCGATGGTGTCGCGCGGCATGTTGGCCTCGCGGGCGGCGGACATGGCGGCGCGCAGGCGGGGGTTGAACGCCGGGTCCGGCAGGCCCTGGCGGGCGCTGACGGTGATCTCGCGGATCAGCTTGGCGAAGTGCCGGGCGCGCTTGGCGTCCTGCGCGCCCTTGCGGTGCATGATGTTCTTGAATTGGCTGTGGCCAGCCATGGCAGCGGTCCCGTGATGAGTTGGCGGCTGATCGTGTCAGCGACTGATCGTGTCAGCGACTCGGGCAGGTTAGCATTGCGGCATCGCCTGGGACAGTCGCCCGCCCTGCCGCACCGGCTCAACACTGCGGGCCAGGCCGGTGGCGTCGTCCGTCACCACGAACACGCCGGACAGCGTGGCGGGTCCGTCCGCGGGTCCGAGCCGCTCGCCGGGGGTCTTGCGCCAGAAGCGGGCGGCGCTGCCCTCCTTGGTCATGCCGATCACGCTGTCGTAGTCGCCGCACATGCCAGCGTCGGACTGGTAGGCGGTGCCGCCGGGCAGCACCTGGTGGTCGCTGGTGGGGCAGTGGGTGTGGGTGCCGACCACGAGCGACACCGAGCCGTCGAAGCTATGGCCATAAGCCATTTTCTCGCTGGTGGCCTCGGCATGGAAGTCGGCGACGACCGCGGCGACGCTAGCGCCCAGCTTGTAGCGCGACAGCAGCTCCGCCGTGCCGCGGAACGGGCAGTCCAGCGCGTCCATGAACAGCCGGCCCAT
>CAXTFY010000541.1:0-1258 GCA_964243265.1 uncultured Acetobacteraceae bacterium
CGTCACCGTCGCGCTGCCGGCTGACAGAACTTCGCCTGCCGGAGATCCGACCACGCCGGCGCTCAAAGCCATGGTGTGGAACAGCGTGGACATCACGCTGGGCAACGGCCGCCGGCTGACAGTGGACGTGCGGGTGGATGCCGTAGCGCTTCGACGCCTGCTGGCGATCCTGGAGGCACCAGCATGATCACGGTGCCGGCCGGCGTCCGCATCCACCTGGCGCTGGGTCCCACAGATATGCGTAAGGGGTTCGACGGCTTGTCGTTGCTGGTGCAGGAGACGCTCCGGGCGGATCCGTTCAGCGGCCACCTGTTCGTATTCCGCGGCAAGCGCGCGGGGATGCTCAAGATCCTGTTCCATGACGGCACCGGCATGTGCCTGTTCGCCAAGCGACTGGATCAGGGTGCGTTCACTTGGCCGACGACGCAGCCGCAGGCGGATGGCACTGTTTCGGTGACGCTGACCCCAGCCCAGTTGTCGATGCTGCTCGAGGGCCTGGAGTGGCGGGCGCCGGTGCAGACGCGGCGGCTGATGATTGCAGGCTGAGGCTGTTTTCGATGTACAGGATGCCGCTGGATCGGTAGCCTCCGCTCATGCGGATCGCGCTCGACAGCCTGCCGACCGACGCCGCCATGCTGCAGCAGCTGGTGCGTGACATGGCGGCGGCACTGGACGAGGGGCAGGTCGAGATCGACCGGCTGCGGCTGATCATCAAGCAGTTCCAACGTGCGCAGTTCGGACGCAGCGCCGAGCGGCTCGATCCCGACCAGATGTCCTTCGGCCTTGAGGAGCTGGAGGCCGATCTTGCCCGGGCAGCGGCGCGGCGAGCCGCAGCCATGCCGCCAGCATCAGCTGATCCCATACCGGCAGCACCTGCCAAGCCTCCGCATCAGGCGCCGCTGCCGGCCCATCTGCCGCGCATCGAGACCGTCATCCCGGTCCCGCATGATGCCTGCCCGGACTGCGGTGGTGCCCTGCACGATGCCGGCGCCACCAGCAGCGAGATGCTGGACTGGATCCCGGCGCAGATCCAGGTGGTCCGCATCACCCGGCCCAAGCGGGCCTGCCGCTGCTGCGGCACCCTGCATCAGGCGCCGGCTCCGGAACGGGTGCTGGCCGGCGGTCTCGTCACGCCCGGACTGATCGCCCACGTGCTGGTCAGCCGCTACTGCGACCACCTGCCGCTATATCGCCAGAGCAGGATCTTCGCCCGGCACGGGCTGGAGATCAGCCGCTCCACCCTGTCAGGCTGGATCGG
>CAXTFY010000541.1:1358-2929 GCA_964243265.1 uncultured Acetobacteraceae bacterium
GCCCGGAGGAAGTTCTCTCATGACTGTCCGTCAAGCAAAAGGTCACACGGGTCCTCCGGCTGTTGATGCCGTAATCATCGCTCGTCAGCAGGAACAGTGGTCAGAGCACCGGATATTAGCGACGGTCGCTCATTCTCTCATTCGGGGATCGGAACCCCATAGTGACCATACGTCGGAGGGCTTCCTCTATCTACGAGCTGAAGTGCGATACTGGCTTCTGAAAACTTGCTCGAGGGTTCCCTCTACCGTTCCGATACTCTGACCGCTGGACCTGCTGATGCTGGAAATGAACGATTATTCGTGGAGCCGAAACGTCACACAAACGGTGCGGGCTGAGGCCGGAACTCCTGTCCGATTGCCCAGATGAACCCGACCAATTCACGAGCCACGGCGACAATCGCAACCTGGCTTCTCTTGCCCCTGGCAAGTAGCCGGCGATAGCGTCCACACAAACGGACTTGCGCTTTCCAACCTATCTCTTTGGCAACTTCGGGCAGCGATCCATCGGCCCGGATGATCCGCTGCCCGACCTTAGCTCGAAGGCGATAGCACCATGCTGCTTCAACCAAGTGGCTTCGGACGATCTTGTTGCCGGTCTTGGTAATTCCGCGTCCGCGGATAGCGCTACCGCTTGAGTGTTCGCCAGGAACAAGTCCGAGGAACGCCATTAGATCGCGAGCAGACTGGAACCTGGACATGTCTCCGATCTCGGCAACGATGCAAACCGCAATCACACTGGCTATGCCACGCAGAGATTGCAGCGCTTCAACAAGGGGTGCCAGCGTCCAGTGAGGGAGAAGTTCTCGTATCTGCTGATCCAGCTCAGCGCGTCGGTTGACCGCATAAGCTTCGGCCCGGATGTAGCTTTGGAAGGCTATTTGCTGTGCCGGGTGATCGAAATGTTGAATTGCGATCCAGGCTCGATGCTGAGGTCCCCAGGGCTTCCTATGGTAGCGCTTGCTGTGCTTGAGCAGAAAGGATTGTATCCGCTGCCTCGCCTTCCGGACATCAAACGAGGAGGCTTGTCGTGCCCGGACTACGTCGCGGATCGCCTCGTGAATTTCATCCGGCACCCAGATAGGCTCGAGCTCGCCTGCCCGCAACAGCCTGGCAAGCATCATGGCATCACGGGTGTCGTTCTTGATCCGCGCACCGGCCTGTCTGGGAATACGGGATGGAGCGATGATAAGACTCCGCTGCCCAAGTTTTTCCAGAAGCCGATGCAATCCATACCCACATGGGCCAGCCTCATGAACGAATTCCAGTCGTCCATGTCGCTCGCTGAGGCGGCGGACCAATCGCGTGATTGCGTCGATACTGTGCGAGATCGATCCTAGTGATCGGAGCTCACCTCCTCGCCCGGCCTCGGCCACCGCAACCGAGATCGCGTCCTTATGCACATCAAGGCCAACAAAAGTACAGACTTCCGACATGATACTGGCTCCCTGATCACAGCCGATCGCCACGGCACAGGCAGAGCATAAAACGATTGCTCCGTGACCGCCGGCTCGGCAGGACGGTCATCCCATCTTCGAGCTGCACGAGGCGGGCTCGCCTGTCGCCACCGAGGC
>CAXTFY010000542.1:0-2929 GCA_964243265.1 uncultured Acetobacteraceae bacterium
GGCCTGGCGCTGATGGAGGATTTCCCGGTGCGGGACGGCCGTTACCAGCACCTCAATTTCGACGGCTACATGATCCCGTCCCTGGCCGACGCGCCGGTCATCGAGATGCTGGCGATCGACCGGCTGGATGACGGCGACGGGATCGGCCCGCGCGGGATCGGCGAGATCGTGCTGAACGCGGCCGCTGCCGCCGTTGCCAACGCGGTGGCGCACGCGGCGGGCGCCGTGGTCAGGCGGCTGCCGATCCGGCCGGACGATGTGCTTTGAGGTTCGCGGTGAACGGCAGCGATGTCGAGCTGGATGCGCCGCCGACCCGCAGCTTGCTCGACATCCTTCGCCTTGACCTGGAGCTGACCGGGGCGAAGCCTGGCTGCGCGATCGGCCGTTGCGGCGCTTGCGTGGTGTGGCTCGACGAGGAGCCGGTCAATGCCTGCCTGGTGCCGGCGTTCCGGTTGGCCGGACGCCGGGTGACCACCGTGGAAGGGGTCGCGGCCGATGACGCCGTGAGCCGGGCGCTGGCGGAGGAGGGCGGCTTGCAGTGCGGCTACTGCACGCCGGGGCTGCTGATGACGCTGCGCTGGCTGCATGGCCGAACACCCCGGCCGGCTGTTGCGGACGCCGAGGCGTTGCTCGTTGGCCACCTATGCCGCTGTACTGGCTACGGCGGCATCAAGCGGGCGCTGGTGCGGCTGTTCGGCTAGGCTGTGTCAGTTCCGGCGCGCTGGTGGCTGTGCGGCAGCATGCGCAAGTGGTCTCGCGGCAGCGCGCAGATAGCTGTGCGGCGCTGCCGGATCGATGGTTTCGATGCTGCCCGGGGGCTTGCGGCTGATCAGGTCCTTACGGCGCGTGCGCGGCTGCAAGCGGGCCGTACGAGAGGTGGGCTGGCCGTCACTGTACTCTGAGTGTGTCCCGCGTCGGCCCGTAGCTGGCGAGCCGTTCGCCGCCGAGCCGGGCGTGCGCCATCTCCAGCATCGCGGCGGGCGGGGCGGTGCGGGCCTGGCCGCCATGGTGGAACTGAACGGTGCTGCCGACCTGGTCCAGGCAGGTGACGGCCAGCCGATGCGACACCGGCACCGGCGCGGCGGCAAGGTCGGCCGCTACGGCCTCGTGCAGCAGGTCCAGGTCCAGGTGCCCGAAGCGCAGCCCGCCCTGCCAGGGGTTCGGCACGTTGGTCGCGTCCGGGTACGACACGCCCGCCTCCCGCGGGAACGGCCCGGCGCCGTGCCGGGTGGCGTAGGCGCGCGTCGCATAGGTCACGTCCAGCGCGCCGATCCCGGCCTCCTGCGCCAGCGCCGCCACGTTGTGCAGCCCGGTGCGGCTGCGCGTGACGTGCGGGAACCAGCGGTGCCCGGCGTCCAGCAGCAGGCCCTGCGCGCCCTCGAACAGCACGGGTCCGTCGTGCGCCGCTATGGCGTCCGGCGCCATCGGCACCGTCGCGGCGAACGATGCCGCCGCGTCCACGAAGGCGTCGCGCACCGCGGCGCTGTCCAGGCGCGCAAGCCAGGCCGGGCTGGGCCGCAAGCGCAGCATGTCCAGGCGCTGCGGCATCCACCCGGTGCGGATGGCGTGCAGGGCGGCGCGAACATGCCCGGCGTCGCCGAGGTCCCCGGCCGTCAACGCGACGCCTGCTCCCGTCCGGGTTCCCGTCTCCGTCCGGGTCACAGTCTCGTTCAGGCCCATGCCGCAGGAGCCGTGCCGCGCTGCGCCGCGCGCCTCCTCGGCCATCTGGTTCAGCATCATGTCGTAGGGGGTCGTGACCAGGCCGCGCGGGTCCGCGACGATGCGGGGGCGAAGGCCGAGGCGACGGAGCTGCGCCACCTCCTCCGCGTGCAGCAGGGGGTTGTGCACGTGGAAGCGCGACAGGAAGGTGGCCGCACCCCGGAACGTCCCGCTGCCGATGCCGTGGAACACATGCCGCCGCCCGTCCGGCGCCACCACCGTGTGGCCGGCCTGCGCGCCGCCGTTGAACCGCACCACCAGCGTGCCGGGCCGGGCTAGGGCGTCGGTGAGCAGGCCCTTGCCCTCGTCGCCCCAGCAGGCGCCGATGACGGCCTGTGCCCGCCGGGTCACCAGCCCAGCAGCCGCGGCAGGCCGGTGCGCCGGGAGCCGGGCACGGGGCCGGGACGCCCGGCGGCCATGGCGTGGCGCACCGCCGCCGCGGTGCTGCCGCCCCAGCTTGACGCGATGTCGTCGAGGCTGCCGCCCTCGTTCACCTGCATGGCGGACACGATCACCTCCGGCAGGCGGGTGTAGTCCGCCAGGCGCAGCGCCCGCTGGCCCAGCAGGCCCGTCCACTGCCGCACCACGCGGTCCAGGTTGCCGGTGCGGCAGTGGCTGCCCTGCTCGACGATGATGTGGAACACCTCCCACTGGCGACTTGCCAGGCGCAGCAGTTCCGGGGTGGACAGGTTGCGCTGACCGTGGCCGAGGACGCGGCGCTGCTCGCCTGCGGTCAGGACGACGGGCGGCTCCTCGTCGCCGATGGTGAACAGGTAGCCCTTGCGGCCGCGCTTGCTCCAGGCGTCGGTCGCGGTGTGCAGGGCGGCGAACAGCCAGGGCAGGGTGTAGCTCTCGCTGCGGTTGCCGCCGCCGCCGCCCTCCAGCCATAGGTCGACCAACTGCTCGGCGATGCGGATGTCGGCCTCGAACTGGCTGACCTGCAGGGGGGCCTGGTCGCACACCGCGTCGCCGATGCCCATGAACATGATGTGCGGGTCCGGCACCGGCTGGCGGTCGTAGATGGACTCGAACAGGGTTCGCAGACCCTGCCGGGCGATGGCCTCGGCGATCATGCCCATCGACCCCGTGACGTCCAGGCCGACGATCACCGGGGTGGAGTTCGGGTTGTCGGGGGAGTCCCGGCTTTCGCGCACCCCGGCCGCCAGCAGCCGCGGGTCCATCGTGGCGCGCAGGCCGCGGCTGAACACGT
>CAXTFY010000543.1:0-2924 GCA_964243265.1 uncultured Acetobacteraceae bacterium
AGGCCGTGGTGTTCCTGGGCGCCAGCTACTTCCGCGCCGTCGCCAAGGACCAGGTATATGGGCTGTCGGCCCGCGGCCTCGCCATCGGCACCGGCAACCCGCGCGGCGAGGAGTTCGCCCGCTTCCGCGCCTTCTGGCTGGAGCGCCCTGCGGCGGGCGCGGCGTCGCTGGTGGTGCACGCCCTGCTGGACACCGCCAGCACCACCGGCGCCTACCGCTTCACCATCCGCCCCGGCGAGACCACGGTGTTCGACGTGGAAAGCGTGCTGTATCCCCGGACCGACATCGCCGAGCCTGGCCTGGCGACGCTGACCAGCATGTACTTGTTCGGCCCCGCCGACCGGCCGCGCGATGATTGGCGTCCAGCCGTGCACGACAGCGACGCCCTGCAGATGCTAACCGGCGGCAGCGAGGCCCTGTGGCGTCCGCTGGCGAACCCGGTCGATCTGCAAGTCAGCACCTTCGCCGACGCCAACCCGCGCGGCTTCGGCCTGATGCAGCGCGCCCGGGCGTTCGCCGACTACCAGGATCTGGAGGCCCAGTACGAGCGGCGGCCCGGCCTGTGGATCGAGCCGATCGGCGACTGGGGCGCCGGCGCCGTGGACCTGGTGGAAATCCCCACCGCCAACGAGACCAACGACAACATCGTCGCCTTCTGGCGTCCGAAGGAGCCGCTGCGCAAGGGCGGGGAATATAGTGCGACCTACCGGATGCACTGGGGCTGGGACGCCCCGGCGCCCTCCAAGCTGGCCCGCATCGCCGCCACGCGGTCCGGCGCCGGGGGCGAGCGCGGCAGCCGGGTCTTCGTGCTGGACATCGTGGGCGACCCGGTGAAGGGCCTGCCGCCCGACGCCAAGGTGCGGCCCGACATCACCGCGGGCGCCGGCAAGGTCGGCACCGTGTTCAGCGTGCCCAACCCCGAGACCGGCGGCTGGCGCGTCAGCTTCGAGCTGCAGCCGGACGGCGCGAAGGTGGCGGAGCTGCGGTGCGTGCTGCTCGGGGAGGCCGGGCCGCTGTCGGAGACCTGGCTGTACCGCTGGACGGCATAGTGGACATCGAGGCCCCACCGTTCCGGGCGCTGCCGGACGAGGCGCCGCTCGACATGCCGGTGCAGGACCTACGGGCCGCCCCCGCACGTGGCCCGGCGCCGCCGACGCGCCCGGTGGGGCTGCTCGCGCGGCGTGTGTTCGTGGTCGGCGGCGCCGTGGGCATGACGGGGTATGCCGCCTACTGGATGTACTGGGTGCTGAACGGCGGCGGCGAGAGCGTGCTCGGCTGGATCGTGCTGGGCCTGTTCACGGTGCTGTTCGCCTGGATCGCGCTCGCCTGCACCAGCGCCGCGGGCGGGCTGTGGTCCATCCTACGCGGCGGCGGGCTGGGGCTAGGGATCGATGATGGCCCGCTGTCAACGCCGGGCCTGCGGACCGCGCTGCTGATGCCGACCTACAACGAGGACCCGGCGCGCGTGATGGCCGGGCTGCAAGCCACCTGGGAGTCGCTGGACGCCACCGGCCATGCTGGCGCCTTCGACCTGTTCATCCTCAGCGACACCACCGACCCCGACGTGTGGATCGCCGAGGAGGTGGCGTTCCTGGCGCTGCTCGGCCGCACCGGCGCGCAAGGCCGCATCCACTACCGCCGCCGGGCCAAGAACACCGAGCGCAAGGCCGGCAACATCGCCGACTGGGTGCGGCGCTGGGGTGCTGCATACCCGGTGATGCTGGTGCTGGACGCCGACAGCGTGATGGAGGGCGGGACGCTGGTGCGCCTGGCCTGCGCGATGGAGCGGAACCCCGGCGTCGGCATCCTGCAGACCCTGCCGGTGATCGTCGGCGCCTCGACCCTGTTCGCGCGGATGCAGCAGTTCGCCGGGCGGGTGTACGGCCCGCTGATCGCGCAGGGGATCGCGTGGTGGCATGGGTCGGAGGGCAACTACTGGGGCCACAACGCCGCCATCCGCACCGCTGCCTTTGCCGCGGCGGCCGGGCTGCCCACCCTGCGCGGGCGCACGCCGTTCGGCGGCCATATCCTGAGCCACGACTTCGTGGAGGCCGCGTTGATCCGCCGGGCGGGCTGGGCGGTCCACATGGCGCCGGGGCTGGGCGGCAGCTATGAGGAGGGGCCGCCGTCGCTGACCGACGTGGCGGTGCGCGACCGGCGCTGGTGCCAGGGCAACCTGCAGCATGCGGGCGTGCTGTCGGCGGCCGGGCTGCATCCCATCAGCCGGCTGCACCTGTTGATGGGGATCGGCAGCTATGTGACCTCCCCGCTGTGGCTGCTGTTCCTGCTGGCGGGGGTGCTGATCTCGCTGCAATCCCGGTTCATCCGCCCCGAGTACTTCCCGGAGGGGCGGTCGCTGTTCCCGTCCTGGCCGCAGGTCGATCCCGTGCTGGCGAAGTGGGTGTTCATCGGCACCATGGCGGTGCTGCTGGCGCCCAAGGCCATGGCGTACGCCGCCCTGCTGCGGGACGGCGTGCTGCGGCGCGGCTGCGGCGGCATGGCGCGGACCGGGCTGGGCGTGCTGATTGAAACCCTGCTGGGCGGGCTGGTCGCGCCGGTGGCCATGCTGATCCATACGGGCGCCGTCGCCGGTATCCTGCTGGGCCGGGACGGCGGCTGGGCGGCGCAGCGGCGGGACGACGGCCGGGTGCCGTTCCGGCAGGTGTGGCGGGGCTACTGGCGCTTCACCGGGTTCGGGCTGCTACTGGGCGGCGCGGTGTGGGCGGTGTCCCCGGCGCTGTTCGAGTGGATGCTGCCGGTGCTGCTGGGGCTGGGGCTGGCGATCCCGCTGGTGCTGCTGACGGGCAGCCGCGGCGCCGGGCTGGGGCTGCGCCGGCTGGGGCTGCTGAGCACGCCGGAGGAGCGGCAGACACCCGCGGTGCTGCTGCGCGCCGCCGCCCTGGCGCGGGAGCTGCGCGCGCCGT
>CAXTFY010000544.1:0-2920 GCA_964243265.1 uncultured Acetobacteraceae bacterium
GAAGCTTGCCGCGCTCGTCCGCAGGGAGGGTGTCGGCATGGTCCTCCAGCAGTTCGGCCGCGCCGCGCAGCCCGGCGAGCGGCGTCTTGAACTCGTGCGACACGCTGGCGGCGAAGGCGATGATGTAGCGGGCGCGCTGGTCGAGCATCGCGGCCATGCGGGTGAGCGCGGCCGACAGGTCCGCCACCTCCCTGGTGCCTGGGCGCCGCAGCGGGGTTGCTTCGCCGCCTGATGCCACGAACTGCGCTTGGGCCACCACGCCAGCCAGCGGCCGCGTGACCAGGCGGGATAGCCCGGCGGCCAGCAAGCCGCCGGCCGCCAGCAGCGAGACCGCCAAGGCGCCCAACTCCCAGCGCTTGGCCCAGACCGCCTGGCCCATGTCGCGCGGCGTGCGGGACAGCACCACGGCGCCAAGCAGCCCGGCATTTCCCTGCACGGGCAGCGCCACGAACACCCGCAGCCCGGAAGGCCGTGACAGGTTGCCGACCGAGACCGACATCTCCCAGGGTTCACGCCGGCGCAGCGCCGTGGCGACCGGTGCGCCGGCCAGCACGCGCGCGACCTCCTGCCAGCCGGCCAGGCTTTTGCCCAGGTCCGTCCCAGTGGTGGCGATGACCACGCCGTGCGCGTCGGTAAGCCGCAGGGCGGACAGGGTGACGAGCTGGGCGTCTTGGATCATGGGGGACAGGGCTTGGCCGATCGCGCTGGCCAGCGGGTCGGGCGCGCGGGCAGGCAGTGCGGCGTCGGGCGGCGGCGGCAGCACCGGGTCGATGGCCAGGTCCACGCCGGGCCGGCTCAGCAGGCTGATTGCGGCGGCGCTCAGCCCGGCACCGGGATGGGCGGGCGGGGGCGGGGCAGGCGTCCCGGGCGAAAGGCGGGCCAACTCCGCCCGGACCGCGGCCGACCAGACGACCGCCTGCGCCACCAGCTCGTCTTGGGTCTGGCCGACCAGCGCGCTTTCATACACGCGCATCGCCCATAGTGCGGTGACCGGCAGGGCCAGCACGGCCATGTTGCTCACCAGGAGCAAGAGCCAGAGCGGTGGCGGCCTGCGCCCCGCCAGCCCTAGCTGCATGGGCCAAGCCGGTAGCCGAACACCGCGAGGGTCTCGATCGGCGCGGCGCCGACGGCGGCGAACTTCGCGCGGACCCGGCGCACGTGGCTGTCGATGGTGCGGTCGCTGACCACCCGCTCGCTGGCGTAGGCGCGGTCCATCAGCTCGTCGCGGGAGAAGACGCGGCCGGGCCGGGCCATGAGGGTCCGCAGCACGCCGAGTTCTGTGGCGGTCAGCGGCACGTCCCGCCCATCCCAGGTCACGCGCAAGGTCTCGGTGTCCAGGCGCAACCGGCCGTGGGTGAGCGCCCCGGCGGGCTGCTGTGGCGGTGGCGCGGCGCGGCGGAGCAGGGCGCGCACGCGGGCGACCAACTCGCGCGGGGAAAACGGCTTTGCGAGGTAGTCGTCGCCGCCGATCTCCAGCCCGACGATGCGGTCCACCTCGCTGTCGCGCGAGGAGAGGAACAGGATCGGCACGGTGCTGTGGCGGCGCACGGCGCGGCAGACGTCGGTGCCGTCCATTTCCGGCAGCATCACGTCCAGGATGACCAGGTCTGGCCCGGCGCCCGGGGTGCCGGCGCCGATCTGCGCCAGGGCGGCGGCGCCGTCGGCAGCTTCGGCCGTGGCGAACCCTGCCTGGCTGAGGGCGATCCGCACCACCTCCCGGATCGCGGGGTCGTCGTCCACAATCAGCACGCGGCTCATGGCGCATTTGCACCGGATTTGCACGGGGATGCCATCGCTTTTCGCCGGCGCCGTCATCCCGGCTGCACGGCGCGGTGGCATTGCTACGGCACACCCGATCAACCCGGAGCAAAACGCATGAGCGAGATCACGACAGACCCGACGACCCCTAACAACCCTGTGGCCCTCTCCTGGGTGCCGCTTCGGACGCCGGCAGGCAAGATCGGCATGATCCTTATTCTCATCCTTTTGCTGGGAATCCCGCATCTCATGGTGGCCGGATTGATCCAGGAGCGTCAGCAGCGCCAAGCCGAAGTGCTGGCCGGGTTCCGCCGCGGCTGGGGGCCTGAGCAGACCGTGGCTGGGCCGATGCTCATCGTGCCCTGGCATGGTCCCGGAGCTGGCACCACCGGGGGCGAGGCACGCGTGCCTGCGTCCAAACTCGATGTCGTCGTGCACTTGACGCCCGAGGAGCGGCGGCGCGGGTTGTTCCACGCAACGATCTACAAGGCCGCGGTCGAGATGAAGGGGACCATCACCGTTCCTGATCAGCCAATCAAGGATCAGCCGGGCGCCATATTCGATTGGAGCGCCGCACGGGTCCTGATTGGTGCGTCCGACCTGCGCGGCACGGGCGCGGCGCCGGTGATCATGCTGAACGGCAGCCCGGTTCCGATGCGGGCTGGCGACGCGTGCCAACTCAGCTTTCTGGAGGCGCCGCTCAGGCTTGATACGCCGCCGGCGCCTGGCAGCGCCATGCCGTTCGACACCTCGCTGACCCTGCACGGCACGCAAGCGTTCCGCATCGTCCCGTCTGCGCAGCAACTGGCCATGACCGTGTCGTCGTCGTGGCACGATCCGAGCTTCATCGGCGCCACGCTCCCGCTGGACGACCAGGTGAACCGGTCCGGCTTCACCGCGTCCTGGCAGGTCACGGGAAGCCCGGCCGATTTCGGCTGGCGATCAGGCTCCGAATGCTCGGCAGAGGCGCGGCAGGTTTGGTCATACACCGAGGGCCAGATCGGCGTGGCGCTGCAGGAGGCTGTGCCGACCTACGCAATGATCGACCGGGCCGCAAAATACGGCATCCTGTTTCTCACCCTTGCTTACCTGACACTCTTCTTGTTCGAGATGCTGTCTCGCGTGCGCATCCACTTGGTGCAGTACGGGATGGTCGGGCTGT
>CAXTFY010000545.1:0-2918 GCA_964243265.1 uncultured Acetobacteraceae bacterium
GGTGCTGTTCACCGAGCACGACATGGACGTGGTGTTCGGCACCGCCGACCGCATCGTGGTGCTGAGCCGCGGCGCGATGATCGCCGAGGGCCTGCCCGCCGCCATCCGCGCCGATGCCCGGGTGCAGGAGGTTTACCTTGGCGTTGGCGGCGGTCGCTGATGTTGCGGGTCGAGGGCTTGGACGCGTTTTATGGGCGTGCGCAGATCCTGCGTGGCCTGTCGTTCGCCGTCGCGCCGGGCGAGGTGCTGGCCATGCTGGGCCGCAACGGCGCTGGCAAGAGCACCACCTTGAAGGCGCTGATCGGCGTGGTGCGCCCGGCCGCCGGCAGCATCCACCTGGCCGGGCAGGAAATCGCGGGATGGGAGCCGCACCGCATCGCCCGCGCCGGACTGGGATGGGTGCCGGAGGACCGCCGGGTGTTCGCCGACCTGACGGTGATGGAGAACCTGGCCGTTGGCCGGCAGCCGCCCCGGCCCGGCGCCGCCCCCTGGACACCCGAGCGGCTGTTCACCCTGTTCCCCAACCTGGGCCGGATGCGCGACCGCCCCGGCGCCCGCATGAGCGGCGGCGAGCAGCAGATGCTGACCATCGCGCGGACGCTGATGGGCAATCCTCGGCTGATCCTGCTGGACGAGCCTGGCGAGGGGCTGGCCCCCGTGATCGTCGAGCAGATGGCCGCTGCGATCCTGACCCTGAAAGCGGAGGGCGTGACGGTGCTGGTGGCCGAGCAGAACCTGCGGTTTGCCGCCGGTGTGGCGGACCGGGCCGTGGTGGTGGAGGGCGGGCGGGTTGCCTGGAGCGGCACGATGGCCGCGCTGCTGGCGGACGATGCGGCGCGGAGGGCTTACCTGGCGGTTTAGCTGGCTGCTCCCTCTCCCCCTTCGGGAGAGGGTCGGGGTGAGGGAGGCCACACGAGCTGAACTGTGCCGAGGCAAGGAGCGAGCCACTCCTTCGTAACCAAGTCAGGTCCTCGCGGCCTCCCTCACCCCGGCCCTCTCCCGGAGGAAGAGGGAGCAGCAGCCAGGCTACACCGCGGGAACCACCACGCCGCGGCATTCGCCGAAGCCGATCGGCGCCGCGCCTTCCCGCACCGCGCGGGCGCGCAACAGCACCTCGTCGCCGTCCTCCAGGAAGCGCCGCTCCTCGCCGCTCGGCAGGGTGATCGGGGCGCGGCCGCCCTGGGTGATCTCCAGCAGCGACCCGCAGCCGTCGGTGCCCGCCGTGCTGATGGTGCCGGTGCCGAACAGGTCGCCGGGGTTCAGGTTGCAACCGCCGCCCGCGTGGTGCGCCACCATCTGCGCCGGGGTCCAGTACAGCACCAGCGACGAGCCGACTGACAGGCGGTGCGGCGCCAGGCCCTGCTGCTTCATCCTCCGGGTGGTCAGCAGCACCTCAAGCTGCAGGTCCAGGGCGCCCGATGCCTGGTCCGCCGCGTCATAAAGGTATGGCAGCGGCTGCGGATCGCCGGCCGGACGCGGCGGCTGCGGCGCGCGGAACGGGGCCAGCGCCTCCGGCGTCACGATCCAGGCGCTGATGGTGGTCTGGAAGTTCTTTGCCAGGAACGGGCCGAGCGGCTGGGCCTCCCAGCCCTGGACATCGCGCGCCGACCAGTCGTTCAGCAGGCAGAACCCGGCGATGTGCGCCGCCGCCTCGGTAATGGGGATGCCGGTGCCCAGCGCGTTGCCGGGGCCGATCCAGATGCCCAGCTCCAGCTCGTAGTCCAGGTTGCGGCTCGGGCCGTAGGCGGGTTCGGTGGCGGCGGCCGGCTTGCGCTGCCCGCGGGGGCGGCGGACTTCCCCGGACGAGCGGAGGCTGCTGGCGCGGCCATGATAGGCGATGGGGAGCCACTTGTAGTTGGGCGGCAGCGGCGCCTCGGGGCGCAGCAGGCGGCCGACGTTCTCGGCATGGTGGATGCCGGCGTAGAAGTCCGTGTAGTCGCCGACGTGGGCGGGCAAGTACATCATGCAGTCCGCGGCGCGGTGCAGCAGGTGGGCGCGCTCGTCCGATCCCTCCTGCAACAGGGCGCTCACGGCGTCGCGCAGCGCCTGGCGGGGGCCGGCGCCCAGGGCCAGCAAGGGGTTCAGGCTGGGGCCGATGCAGGCGTGGGCGGCAGCCTGCGCCTCCTCGTCCAGCAGCCCGGCCTCGTGCAGCGCGCGCAGGTCCAGGATCATGTCGCCGATGGCGATGCCGCCGCGCGGGGCGCCCGCCAAGGGGCCGAACACGCCGAGCGGCAGGTTCTGGATCGGGAAGTCCGGGTGGCCGTTGGCGCTGGCGACCCAGCTTTGCAGGCTGGGATCGTGGGTGTGATCGATCATCGGGTCACCGCCTTGCAGGGTCAAAGCGCTTCTGTAGGCCCAGCGGCACCGCCCGGGAAGCGGCGGCTGGGATCAGGGCTGATGCCTGTGGCCCAAGGGGGCTTCCTACTTCCTCTCCCCGCTTTGGGAGAGGGGTGGGATGAGGGGGCCTTACGAAACGATCAGCCTGGCCTGGGCAGCCGGGTTCGGTTAGCGCGGGTGCCTCCCGGGCGGCGGAGCAGGCAAGCAAGACCCCCTTGCCCCGGCCCTCTCCCGGAGAGAGAGGGGGAAGAAGGCGGGTTAGATGTCGGCGTAGCAGTGGGTCTCTGCCGCGCCACCGGGGTTGGTGACGGCGCCCAGGTAGGCCGGGCCGACCGTCTGCGCATACTTCCAGATCGCGCCGCTGTTGTAGTCGGTGCCGCGCGGAAGCCAGGCGGCGCGGCGTTCGGCCATCTCGGCGTCGGAGACCAGCACCTCGATGGTCCCCGCGGTCGCGTCCATGCGGATGCGGTCGCCGTTGCGCAGCAGCGCGATGGGGCCACCGACCGCCGCCTCCGGCCCGACGTGGCCGACGCAGAAGCCGCGCGTCGCGCCGCTGAACCGGCCGTCGGTGATCAGGGCCA
>CAXTFY010000546.1:0-2912 GCA_964243265.1 uncultured Acetobacteraceae bacterium
ATGCGGAACGCCGCGTGTTCGCCAAGCTCGCCTGGCGTGTCCTGCCGCTGCTCACGCTCGCCTACGTCGTCAACTTCCTGGACCGCACCAATATCGGCTTTGCGGCGCTGACCATGAACAAGGCGGTCGGGCTGACCTCCGCCCAGTTCGGCTACGGCGCGGGTGTCCTATTCCTCGGCTACTGCCTGTTCGAACTGCCGAGTAACGTCGCCCTCTACCGTTTCGGCGCGCGCACCTGGCTATGCCGCATCATGGTGACGTGGGGACTGATCTCGATGGCGACTATCTTCGTGGTCGGTCCGAACAGCTTCTACGCGCTGCGTTTCCTGCTCGGCGTTGCGGAAGCCGGGTTCTTCCCGGGCGTCGCCTTCTACCTGGCGCAGTGGTTCCCGGCGCAGTTCCGTGCGCGGGTGTTCGCCTGGTTCCTGATCGGCATCCCCGCCTCCTCGCTGATCGGTGGGCCGATTTCGGGCGCGCTGCTGGGGATGCACGGGCTATTCGGGCTGGCGGGCTGGCAGTGGCTGTACATCGTCGAGGGCGTGCCCGCGGTGATCCTGGGCATCCTACTTCTGCTCATGCTCAGCGACACGCCGGAGCAGGCGAGCTGGCTGTCGCTACAGGAGAAGGCGCTGATCCGCCGCCGGCTGGATAGTGAGGTGAAGCCGCGGGTGCAGCATAGCCTCCGGAAAGGCCTCAGCGACCCGCGCGTCGTCATGCTGGCGGTGATCCAGTTCTTCTACACGATCGGCGCCTACGGCGTGGCGATCTTCCTGCCGCTGATCATCAAGGCGCAGAACTTCCCCGACTTCACGGTCGGACTTATCTCCGCGCTGCCGAGCCTGGTCGCCTGCGTGGCGATGATCATCTGGGCCGGCATCGTGGATCGCAGCGAACACAAGATGCTGCATCTCGCCTCGATGTGCGTGATCTCCGGCGCCGGGCTGGTCCTAGCAGTGTACACGGGATCCTTCGTCGTGGCGATGTTGGGGCTCACGGCGGTGGTCGTCGGCACCAACGCCGCCCGTGCCGTGTTGTGGACGATCCCGACCCGCTTCCTCGCCGGCATCGCAGCGGCAGGCGGCTTGGCCCTGATCAACTCCGTCGGCACGGTCGGCGGCTTCGTGGGGCCTTCGATCATGGGCTATCTTAAGGAACTCACCGGCTCCTTCGACTCCGGCCTGCTGGTGCTGGCCGGCTTCCTGTTCCTCTCCGCCAGCCTGGTCGGCGTGCTCAGGCTGCTCCTGGCCCGTCCCTGACCTGCCCCCTCTGGAAAGAACCAAGCATGCCGCAGACGCTGACCTTCCCCGCCGCCGACGTGCAGCCCTTCGTCGCACGGCTGTTCGAATCGCAGCGCGTGCCGGCGGCCGATGCCGCGCGGGTCGCGGAATGCCTGGTGCAGGCCGACCTGCGCGGCGTGTCCTCGCACGGTGTCGGGCGGGTGCCGATCTATATCGATCGGCTGCGGCGCGGCTTGGTCAACCCGCAGCCGGCGATGACGGTGGAGCGGGCGGCCACCGTGGCGGCGCGGGTGGACGGGGACAACGGGCTCGGCTTCCTGGTCGGCACGAAGTCTATGCGGACGGCCATCGGGATCGCGGGCGAGCATGGCTTGGGCTTTGTCCTGGCCTATCACAGCAATCATTTCGGCATGGCGGCGAGCTACCTGAAGCAGGCAACAGCGGCGGGCCTGGCCGCCTTCGTGTTCACGAACGCGTCCCCGGCCATGCCGATTTGGGGCGGGCGGGCGCCGTTGCTGGGCACCAGCCCGTTCGCCTTCGCCACCCCTGCCGGTCCGGACCAGCCCGCGGTAATGCTGGACATGGCGATGTCCGTGGTGGCCCGCGGCAAGGTGCGCCGGGCGATGCAGCGCAACGAGCCGATCCCGCTCGGCTGGGCGCTGGACAAGGACGGCCGTGCGACCACAGACGCCAAGGCCGGCTACGAGGGGGTCGTATTGCCGTTCGGCGGCGTGAAAGGCTCGGGGCTATCGCTGATGATGGAAATCCTGGCTGGTGTCATGTCGGGTGCGAATTTCGGCGGGGAAGTCCGCAACCAGTATTTCGACTTCGACACGCCGCAGAATGTCGGGCACTGCTTCATCGCCATCCGCCCCGACCTGTTCATGCCGATGCAAGACTACAAGGCGCGCATGGGCGAACTGAGCAGCCGCGCCAAGGCAACGGACCGGGCGGAGGGCTTCGACGAGATCCTGCTGCCGGGCGAGCCGGAGGAACGCATCGCCGCCCGTCGCGAACAGGACGGCATCCCGCTCGACGGCCAGGAGTTGCAGCAACTCGTGGGCGAAGCCGACACGTGCGGCGTGCCAGTGCCGCCACAGTTCCGGGCGACCAACTAGGCAGGGCATAGCGATGGCGCATTAGGCGAGGCAGCCGTGTCTCTGGACCACAAAGCTATCCATGATCAACGGCTCTTCTAACACGATTGGCCGGGAGCTGACATGCAACCTTCGGGAGAGCACCCTGGGAAAGCGGACGTGGACAGCAACAGCTACGTCCGCGCCTCACCCCCTGCCCAACGACCTAATCTGCAACAAGAAGGCTGCGGTCAGCCCACCTTGGTCGCCGCCGAGATGATCGAGGGGAGTGTCAAAAACCTGGGGCGTTACGCCGCGAGCTGAATTGCTTGCTGGCCGAAGCGTCCGTCCAGCACCGCCGCTTTGACCTGGAGCACGCGGTGGGCGCCGCGGGGCGACCAGCGCATCTGCTGGCGCTTGTTCATGCGGGCACTCACCAGCTGGTTGACGGTGCCCTCGGCCGCGAGGTCGAGATCGGCTTGCCCGCAAGCCCAGATTGACGTGGAACGACTGCGGCATTTGCTCTGGAACGGGCATCACGAGAAGGCGTGCGAGGCCCTGGGCCGGATCGTGGGCTGGGCCAAGGATGCCAGCGTCC
>CAXTFY010000547.1:0-2905 GCA_964243265.1 uncultured Acetobacteraceae bacterium
ATTCCGCTTCGGCCAGGCCGAGGTGGTGCTCAACGCGATCACGCCAGCAGACATCGCCGCGTTCCTGCAGCGGCCGACCAGCCACAAGGTGCCGCATCGGAGCAAGACGCCGCCGACCCACCTGCGCAACTTCTTCCAGTTCCTGTTCAAAGGCGCCCTGACGCCCAGCAACCTGGCGCTGTGCATGCCCCGCGTGGCGCAGCGGTACAGCGCACGCCTGCCGCGGCACCTGGCGCCCGAGCAGGTCGAGGCGCTGCTGGCGACGGTCCGCACCGAGGGACCATACGCCCGTCGCGACTACGCCATGGTCCTGCTCCTCGCGCGGCTTGGCCTGCGTGCGCCGGAGGTCGTCGCCATGCAGATCGACGACGTCGATTGGCGTGCCGGCGAACTCATGGTGCGCGGCAAGGGCAATAACCACGACCGCGTGCCGATCCCGCCCGACGTCGGCGAGGCCTTGGCGGACTACATACGGCAGGACCGCGCCTCGACGTCACGCGCGCTGTTCGTGGCTGGTCGGGCGCCCCATCGCGCGTTCAAGGCCAGTCAGGTTCTCAACAGGATCCTCAAAGCGGCGTTCGATCGTACCGGCATAACGCCACCCTGCCGGTATGTGGGCTCCCACGTGCTGCGGCACAGCCTGGCGACCAACCTTGTGCGCCAGGGCGCGTCGTTGGCGGAGGTGGGTGACATGCTGCGTCACCGCTCCCGCGCCTCCACCCTGATCTACGCCAAGCTCGACATCGACGGCCTCCGCTCGGTCGCGCAGCCCTGGCCGGCTGCAGGAGGCGTGCGATGAGCCGCCTCCGCCACGAACTTGACCGCTACCTTGCCGTCCGGCGCAGCCTCGGGTTCGACCTTGGCACCACGGCACGCATCCTGGGCCGCTTCGTCGGGTATGCCGAGAGCCAAGGAGCCGAGCACGTCAGCACCGACCTGTTCCTGCGCTGGCAGCAGGCATACGGACGGGCAGGACGCCAAACCTGGGCGGCGCGCTTCGGCATCGTGCGGCTGTTCGCCCAATGGCTGCACGGCCTCGACCCAGCGCACGAGGCCCTACCTCAGGGCTTGATCCCCCATCAAGTCCGCCGCCCTCGGCCATACATCTACAGCGAGGACGAGATCGCCAACATCGTCGCCACCGCGGCAGCCCTCCCCTCGGCCTATGGCCTGCGCGGGCTGACCTACTCGACGCTGTTCGGCCTCATCGCCGTGACCGGCCTGCGCGTCAACGAGGCCCTGGCCCTCGACATTAGCGACGCCGACTTCGAGGCTGGAGTGCTCACGGTTCGGTGCGGCAAGCTCGGCAAGGCCCGGCTCATACCGCTGGACCCCAGCGTCACGGAACGCCTGCAGGCCTATCTCACCGAACGGAACCGGCTGCTCGGCTCCACACCGCAGCCCTTCTTTGTGGGCGGACAGGGCGGCCGCGTGGGCGATTGCAGCGCCCGCTACAACTTCGCCCTGGTCTGCCAGACCATCGGCCTGCGCTCCGCGCAGCGCTTCGGGCGGCACGGCCGCGGACCGCGCATCCACGACCTGCGCCACAGCTTCGCCGCCCGCACGATGGTCAACTGGTATCGCACGGGCCGGGACGCGGCGGTCGAGATGCACAAGCTGATGACCTACCTCGGGCACATTAAGCCCGAGTACACCTACTGGTATATCGAGGCCGTGCCCGAGTTGCTGAAACTGGCCGCCCGGCGGGTGACCGCCTCGGCGGGGGAGGTGCGCTGATGGCCGCCGCTTCGACCTTCCCAGGGCTGCTCCAGCGGTTCTTCACCGACCGGCTCGGCACCCAGATGCAGGCCAGCGCCAACACGGTTGCGGGCTACCGCGACACCTTCCGGCTGCTGCTGCGCTTTGCCAGTGAGCAAAGGGGCAAGGAGCCAACGAAGTTCAGGATCGAGGACCTCGACGCCGACCTGGTCGCCGACTTCCTGCTGCACGTGGAGACGGCACGACGAAACAGCGCGCGCAGCCGAAACACCCGACTGGCGGCGATCCGGTCGTTCTTCCGCTACGTCGCCATGAGCGAGCCCGAGCACCTGCTGCACTGCCAGCGCATCCTGGCAATGCCCAGCAAGCGCCACGTCAAGCGGACCGTGACCTTCCTCGACACCGCGGAGATGGCGGCGTTGCTCGCCGCGCCCGACCGCTCGACCTGGGTGGGCCGGCGCGACCACGCGCTCCTGCTGCTCGCACTCCAAACCGGGCTGCGCTCTTCCGAACTGACCGGCCTGCGCTGCAAGGACGTCGTGCTCGGCACCAGCGCGCACGTCCGCTGCGATGGCAAGGGCCGCAAGGAACGCTGCACGCCGCTGCGGCGCGACACGGCCAAGCTGCTGGAGGTGTGGTCCAAGGAGCAGGGCGGGGGCGCCGACCAGCCGCTGTTCCCGACCATGCGGGGCAGCAAGCTGAGCCGCGACGCGCTCGAACACCTCGTGCGCCGTCACGTCCTCACCGCAACAGACGCATGTCTGTCGCTCGGGACCAAGCGCATCAGTCCACACATCCTGCGGCACAGCACGGCAATGGAGTTGCTCCACAACGGGGTCGACCAGACCGTGATCGCCCTTTGGCTGGGGCACGAGTCCGTCGAAACGACGCAGATCTACGTCCACGCCGACCTTCGGCTGAAGGAGAAAGCCTTGGCGCGCCTGGTCACGCCCGAAACCATCCCGGGCCGCTACCGCCCGGACGACAAGCTGCTCGCCTTCCTCGAAGCGCTCTGATTATGCCGACCTGCCGCATGGCTGCGGGCTGCAATCCAGCCGTCGCCCGCAGCCATGCGGCATAATCCAAGCCGCGGCATAATGCCCCAACTCATGCAGCAGGGTCGCGGCGTATCCTTCGGGCGTCCGGAACGCGGCGGTGGGCGGCATGCCGATCAGGTCCAAGGTCG
>CAXTFY010000548.1:0-2905 GCA_964243265.1 uncultured Acetobacteraceae bacterium
GCAGGTCGGTGAAGGTGCCGCCGATGTCGATGCCGATCCGGATGCTGGGAGCGGCTTGGGTCATGCTGCGCGGGCGCTGGACGCTGGGGCAGGACAGGGATGCGGTTCGGGCGAGTGCGTCATGGTCAGTGTTCCAGCAGGTTAGGCTGGCGGGCCATGCCAGCAGTCATCCGCCCAACGGCCCGCCTCATTGCGCGGCGCAGCGATACCGCACTGAAGAACAGCGCGTAACGCTCCGGTCGTTCCTGGCTTGCCACGCCACCAGGGTGGTCCGCAATGACGGGCGGAAGGGGGTGGCACGCGGGGATGAAAGCATTGCCGCGTCGGCGGGAGCCAGCCCGGCCCGCAGCTTCTGGTCCGTCACCCTGCCGCTCAGCCGGCCTGGCGTCGCCACAGGCTGCCTGTTCGTCCCCATCCCGGCGGCAGGGTCCTATGTGATGCCGGAGCTGCTGGGCGGGCCGAACGCGGTCATGATCGGCAGCGTCGTCGCCGAATAGTTCGGACTGGTGTATCGATATCCGTTCGGCGCCGCGCTGGCCCTGGTGCTGATGGGCTGCATCCTCGCCGTTGCCGCCGCTGCCTTGCGGCTGGGCCGGGTCCGCGCTTGATGCTGCGGGTCTGGACCGGGCTGGTGATCGGCTTCCTGCTGCTGCCGCTTGCAGTCATCGTCGTGTTCTCGTTCAACGCGCGGGACTTGGCCGTACTGCCGATGGCTGGGCCGTCGCTGCGCTGGTACGTGCGGCTGTTCGCGTCATCCGAGCTGCTGGAGGCGCCGCGGAACAGCCTGCTGGTCGCGATGGCCACGACGGCGGTTGCCACTGTGCTCGGCACCGCGGCCGCCATCGGCTTGTCCCGGTTGGCGCCGCGGACGGTGGGGGCAGCGCGCCCGCTGCTGTCGGCGCCGTTCATGGCGCCGCGGCTGCGTCCACCCTGGCCGGCTTCGCCTTGGCCGTCGTGCTCGGGGTCAGCCTGGCCATCGCCATCGTCAGCTCCCGGGTGCTGGAGCGGGTGATCTGGACTATGCCGGTAGTGCTCAACAGCCTGCCGAAGGTCGCACCGGCGCCATTGTTCGTGATCTGGATGAGCCTGGGCATCGCGCCCAAGATCGCCGTTGCGGTGCTGCTGGCGCTGTTCTCCATCGTGGTGGATACGGTGCTGGGGCTGCGGACCGTTGATCCGGACGTGCTGGCGCTGCCGCGCGTTGGCCGGGCGGGCTGGATGCGGGAGGTGGTGCTGATCTGGCTGCCCGGTGCCTTGCCGGCGCTGTTTGCTTGCATGAAGGTTGCGGTCAGCTTTGCGCTGGTCGGCACCATTGTCGGCGAGTTCCCCGGCGGCTCGTCCGGGCTGGGCACCGGGCTGTTTCAAGTGGTTGAGCTGGCGGAACGGCTGGTGATCCCCTGGCACGTTTCGCAATGGGCGGGCCAGCCGGAACGACAAGGCTTAAAGGGATGATGGGAGCCATTGACGACGATGGCCTAATCGACATGGCGGCATTGGCCTCGTGAGCCCCGGCACGCCGTTCGAGGCCGCCGTGGACAACAGCCTTGCCGAGGCAGCCCTCGCCGTGGACCCGCCGCCCCTGGCGCAGCGTCTGCCGGGGTAGCCGCCAAGGCATCCACTACCCCATCAGTGCCACGGCGCGGATCGGGCTGGCAGTGCCGCCGCGTATGCGCAGCGGAAAGCCGATGAAGCGGAAACGCCCACGGCCAACCAGTCGGTCCAGGTTGGCCAGGCACTCGATGTGGGTGATGCCGCGCTCGGCGCAGGCCAGGTGCGCCTGGAAGTTCGGCTCGCCCTCCGGGGCCGGGCTGACCGCCTCGACGCCGAACATGCCGATGCCGTGGTCGGCCAGCCAGTGCACGCTCTCGACCGCCAGGCCCGGGAAGTCGTGCAGGTAGCCCGGCGTGCCCAGCAGCCGCTCGTTGGTGGCCATGTGCAGCAGCACCGTGTCGCCGGGCTGGATGTCCTGGCCGGACGCGGCCAGGGCGGCCTGCATCTCCGGCACCGTCACGGCGTGGCGCAGCGGCGCGTGCGACAGGTCGAGGCAGATCGCGGAGGTGTAGAAGCGTTCCAGCGGCATCTGGTCGATTGAGAGGGCGCCGGGCCGGGCGTCGAAGTGGACGGGCGCATCGACGTGGGTGCCGGCATGGTCGCTGAAGCTGATCGACAGCGCCTTGGACGAGAACTCGGTGCTGCCGGCGCGCTTCTTCTCGTCGTGGTCGTACCAGGTGGCGACCACCACCGGCGGGTGCGACGGATGCACCTGGGTGCGGTGGAAGATCTCGCGGCTGAGGTCTATCAGCTCCATGGTGCATGGTCCCTGTGCTTGGCGCTGGATGCTTTACAGTGGCAGGGCGCCGGCCAGAAGCTCGCGCCACAGGCCGTATATACGTATCCGCGGCAGCGCCAGGCGCCGGCGGTGCAGCGAAAATGCAGTGCTTGGAAAAGGTGCCAGGTGATGGCCGCCTCCCGCGGGCTGCGGGACAGCGCGTCGTAGCGGTTCAGCATCCAGACGGCCATAAACGCCATTTGGCCAGGGTCGTGCTCGAACTTCCTTGCGCCCTGAGCCGAAACCGGTCCGCGTATCATGGGTTGCGAAGGCCGTCCCTAGAACAGCACCCCCCGCCGCAGCATCCCGTGCACGCCCTTCTCCCCGTTCACGCTCTGCGTCACCCGGAAGTCCACCGCCAGGGAGCAAAAGGCATAGGCCTGCTCCCGCGACAGGTTGGTGCGGCTGCAGATGAAGGTGATCATCTCGCGCAGCGCGGTCTTCATCGCCTGGTCCATGTCCTCGTGCATGCCCATGCTGATAAAGTGCGTGGGCGTCTCGGCGCGGGGATAGCGCAGGGCGCCGCCGGACTGCCGGTGCAGGACGAAGGTGAAGCGGCCGTTCAGGCACATCTCC
>CAXTFY010000549.1:0-2902 GCA_964243265.1 uncultured Acetobacteraceae bacterium
TGCACCTGGCCGCAGCACATGGAGCGCAGCATGCGCAGCTGCTCCTCCGTCTCCACGCCCTCGGCGACGATGTCGAGGTTGAGCGTGGAGCCCAGGCGCACGATGGCATCCACGATCGGCATGGCCCTGCCCCGCTCCAGCATGCGGGCGACGAACGACTGGTCAATCTTGATGGTGTCGATCTCGTAGCGGTCGAGGTAGCCGAGCGACGAGTATCCCGTGCCGAAGTCGTCGATGGCGATGCGCACGCCCATGGCGCGGATGAGCTTCAGCACCCGGCCGATGAGGTCCGGCTGGTGCAGGAACACGCTCTCAGTGATCTCAAGCTGCAGCCGCCGCGGATTCAGGTCGTTGGCCCGCAGGACAGCGCGCAGCTCGGGTATGAACATCCGGTCGCGCAGCTCGTCGCCCGAGACGTTGACGCTCATCTTCGCATCCAGTCCCGGATACCGGCGCTGCCAGTCCCGCATCTGTCTACAGGCTTCCCGCAGCACCCAGCGGTCGATGTCGCGTATGACCCCGATCTCCTCGGCGATCGCTATGAACTGCCCAGGAGCCACAAGGCCGCGTTGCGGATGCTGCCAGCGCACCAGGGCCTCAAACCCGCTCAGGCGCAGCGTGGACGGGTCGTAGATCGGCTGGTAGTGGAGGCAGAACTCGTTCCGGGCGACGGCGTGCCGCAAGTCGGTTTGCAACGCCAGCGCCTCCGTGGCGCCGGCATGCATGGCCTCGTTGAAGATCGCATAGCCGCCGCTGGCGCGCTTTTTAGCGTTGTACATCGCGATGTCCGCGTCGCGCAGCAGCTCCTCGGGCTTCGTGTGATGTTCGCTCGCCTGTGCAATGCCGACGCTGCACAAGGAGAACAACTCGTGCTGGCCAAGCTTGAACGGCCGGCCCAGCGCTTCGAGGATGCGCTCGGCGGTCATCACCGCAGCGATGAGCTCGTTCGTGCCTTCGACCAGCACGGCGAACTCGTCTCCGCCGACCCGCGCCAGGGTATCCTGCGGACGAAGGCACGCCTGAAGACGCCGAGCCACCTCCATGAGCAGCAGGTCGCCGGTCCTATGCCCCAGGCTGTCGTTGACCAGCTTGAAGCGGTCGAGGTCGAGGAACAGTACAGCACAGGGCCTTGCCGGGCGGTCACTCTGCTGCGACGCCTCGTTCCAGTCCGCCTGCCCCAAGATCACTGCAAGCCGCTCCATGAGGTAGGCGCGGTTGCGCAGCCGGGTCAGGTCGTCATGGAAAGCAGCATGCAGCAGCCGTTCCTCGGTCCGCTTGCGTTCGGCGATCTCCGCCTCCAGCGCCCGGTTCTCCACCTCGGCGATGCGGGCTCGGGTGGCAGTCTCCTCGGCCTGCTTGCGGTGGCTGACGTCGCGCTGGACGGACACCCAGTGCGTGAACCACCCGGTCTCGTCGGCCACGGGCACGATGCTGAGTTCCACCCAGAACTCCGTCCCATCCTTATGCACGTTCAGCAGCTCGACCTCGACCGGCTCCCAGCGCTCAAGTGAGCGGCGCAGCCGGTCCAGCGCTACGCGGTCCACCTTGGGCGACTGCAGGACGCGAGGTGTCCGGCCCAGCATCTCGGCTTCCGTGTAGCCAGTCGTTTTGGTGAAAGCGGCGTTGCAGTAGACGATGCGCGGTCCCGGCAGATCAATGGGCTCAGCCTCCGTGATCAGCACGGCATCATTGGCGTGCACCACCACGGACTCCAGCAGCCGGAGGCGTTCCGTGCGGCGCTGCTCCTGCGTTGCATCCAGCCTCACGCCACAACGGTCCTGCGACGCCAACCATGCACCCAACTGCATGCCGTGCGTGCTCAGGACGTAGGTCTGCGCCGGGCTCAGCCCAGCGTGACGCATGTGATCGGCCACGATCAGGATACCGCAGGGTGCACCATCCAATCCGCACACCTGGACGACGGCAACAAATTGCACCGGCATTGCGGCGTCCAGCACCAAGCCGGCCACGGCTGGGTCGGGAAGCTGGTCGGCATCCTCGATAATGAGAACGCCGCTGGACGGAACGCGCATCACGGCTGCGGTCAGCCACTGCTCAGCCATTGGCGACAAGCAAGCCTGTGCACCAAAGCTCTCAGCGACCGCGAACCCCGGCTCTGACATGGTGTAGAACACCGCCGCGGGGCACCCTGCGGCGTAGGCGGCGCTTTGCACGAGCCTGGCGCGCCCCAGCAAGGGGCCGAGGTCGCCTACGATACTGCGCGCATCCACGACCGGGTTGGTATCAATGCCGAGCTCAACAAATCCCAAGATCGCGCCGCTCCTGATAGCAGTCATGTGCGTCACCGCATCCAGAGACCATCTACTAGAATGCACATGGAAGAGAACTGCTGGTTGACTTCGTGCAGGTTAGGAATTGCCATTCTTAATGAAGTTGCCGATTGTACTCGCTGGTGGGACCGAGGCGGACGCCGTATCCATCTGCGGGTGGACTGCCAGCACCGCCGAGACCGCCACAGCTGATTGAAGAACCAGACACAAATACGGGACGCCGTCCCAAAGTCATCCAGTCATGGACTACAGACCGAGATTGGCGCCGCTCGCGACACCATACGTCAACCTGATAGGATTGGATGGCGCAAGTTCGTGCGGCCTTAATTCACCCGGCAAGCCGACGCCACGCAGGATTAGCCGTCGATCGTCCCGCCTGTCTGGCCAGGGCCGTCATACCATCCAGCCGCGGCTGCGGCCACCACCGCCGCATCTGCCTCGATGCGGTTGGACCCTAGCCGCCCCGCCTCGGCCAGCGCCGTGCTTGCCTTGCCAACCAGGGCCGCAGGCATCTCGTCATGCGACGGGGTCAGCGTCGCAACCCCGATGCTGACGGTCAGGACCCCGCACGCTGAACCAGGGTGCGGCAGGATGCGGTCCAGCACCGTGTC
>CAXTFY010000550.1:0-2878 GCA_964243265.1 uncultured Acetobacteraceae bacterium
GGCGTGCTCGACAGCAGCCGCTTCCGCCTGTTCCTGGCGCACGAGTTCAACGTGTCGGTCGAGGACGTGACGGCCTTCGTGCTGGGCGGCCACGGCGACACCATGGTCCCCCTGGTCCGCTACAGCACTGTCGCCGGCATCCCGGTGCCGGACCTGGTCAAGATGGGCTGGACCACGCAGGACAAGGTGGACGCCATCTGCGCCCGCACCGCCAACGGCGGCGGCGAGATCGTCAAGCTGCTGGAGCGGGGCAGCGCCTTCTACGCCCCTGCGGCCAGTGCCATCGCCATGGCCGAAAGCTACCTGCGCGACAAGAAGCGCGTGCTGCCCGCCGCCGCCCACCTCACGGGCCAGTATGGCGTGAACGGCCTGTATGTCGGCGTCCCCGTGGTGATCGGCGCCGGCGGCGTGGAGCGGGTGATCGAAGTGCAGCTCGACCCCGCGGAGAAGGCGGCGTTCGACAAGAGCTGCGCCTCCGTGCAGGAACTGATCGACGCGAGCCGCAAGCTAGTCGGCTGATGCATGTCGGCTGATGCATTTATGCGTGCCTGGCATCGCTGCTGGGTACGCTTCTTAACAAGAATCGTGCCCACTTAGGGAACGCCGGGCGTAGAACCGCGCGGCCTTAGACGTCCCAAGGAACAAGACATGCCCGGCGTAGACCTGCTCGCCTCCGCGTTCAACGGCGCCAACGCGGCGTTCATCGCTGACCAGTATGCCCGGTGGGCGGCAAATCCTGGCTCGGTCGATTCCAGCTTCGCCGAGCTGTTCGCCGCCATGGACGACGAAGCACGGGGGGTTCTGCAGGACGCCAGCGGCGCATCCTGGGCGCCGCACTCCTACAGCGTCGCTGACCCGGAGCCGGCGGCGAAGCCTGCAGCCAAGGGTGAGAAGCCGGCCCCTGCCGCCGCCCCGGGCGCAACGCCGGACCAGGTGCGGGCTGCGGCGCTCGACAGCCTGCGCGCCCTGATGCTGATCCGCGCCTACCGCGTGCGTGGCCACCTGGAGGCCAAGCTGGACCCGCTGGGCCTGCAGGTGCCCCGGGTGCATCCGGAGCTTGACCCGGCCACCTACGGCTTCGGCCCCGGCGACATGGACCGCTCGATCTTTATCGACAACGTGCTGGGGCGTGAGAGCGCCACGGTGCGCGAGATCATGGCCATCCTGCGCGCCAGCTACTGCGGCCCGATCGGGGTCGAGTTCATGCACATCCAGGACCCTGAGCAGAAGACCTGGATACAGCGGCGCATCGAGGGTGCGCCCTGGGTCACCGGCTTCGATGCCGGTGCCAAGCGCGCCATCCTGCAGCAATTGACCGAGGCCGAGGGCTTCGAGGCATTCTGCCAACGCCGCTTCGTCGGGACGAAACGCTTCGGCTTGGAGGGCGGCGAGGTCACCATCCCCGCGCTGCACGCCATCATCGACACCGGCGCCCGCGGCGGGGTGAGCGAGGTCGCCATCGGGATGCCGCATCGTGGGCGGCTGAACACCCTGGTCAACATCGTGAAGAAGCCGCTGCCGGCCATCTTCAGCGAGTTCGGCGGCAACAGCTTCAAGCCGGACGACGTGCAGGGGTCCGGGGACGTGAAGTACCACCTGGGCACTAGCACCGACATCGAGGTGGCCGGGCACCCGGTCCACCTCAGCCTGCAGCCCAACCCGTCGCACCTGGAGGCAGTCGATCCTGTCGTGGTCGGCAAGGTGCGCGCGCGGCAGGACATGGCGGGCGACACCAAGGGCCGCCACAGCGTCATGGGCGTCCTGATGCATGGCGATGCCGCGTTCGCCGGGCAGGGGCTGGTGTATGAGACGCTGGCGATGAGCCAGTTGATCGGCTACCGCACTGGGGGGACCATCCACCTGATCGTCAACAACCAGATCGGCTTCACCACGGTCCCCGCGCACGCCTATTCCGGGCTGTACTGCACCGACATCGCCAAGTCCGTGCAGTGCCCGATCCTGCACGTGAACGGCGACGAGCCGGAGGCGGTGATTTTCTGCGCCCGTCTGGCCGCCGAGTTCCGTCTGCAGTTCTCCACCGACTTCGTGCTGGACATCGTCTGCTACCGCCGCCACGGTCACAACGAGACTGACGAGCCGGCGTTCACGCAGCCGATCATGTACCGCGCCATCAAGGGCCGCCCGACCACGCGCACCCTGTATGCCGAGCGCCTGGCCGCCGAGGGCAGCGTGTCCGCGCAGGACGCGAAGGCGATGTGGGATGGCTACAACGCCACCCTGGAGGACGCCTACAAGGCCGGCCAAGCCTACCGCCCGAACAAGGCGGAGTGGCTGGAGGGCCATTGGTCCGGGCTGCAGCAGGACGCCGCCTCCGACGAGCAGCAGGAGGACGCGACGGCGCTGACCACCGAGCAGTTGCAGCTCGTCGGCCGCGCGCTCTACACCCCGCCGTCGAACTTCGACCTCAACCCCAAGATCGCCCGGCAGCTTGAGGCCAAGCGCGCCATGTTCGAGAGCGGCGAGGGCATCGACTGGTCAACCGGTGAGGCGCTGGGCTTCGGCGGCCTGCTGCTGGAGGGCAGCCGCGTCCGCCTGTCCGGCGAGGACTGCCAGCGCGGCACTTTCAGCCAGCGCCACGCCGTGCTGATGGACCAGACTAACCAGAACGAGTACGTGCCGCTGAACAACATCCAGCCGGACCAGGCGCGGATCGAAATCTACAACTCGCTGCTGAGCGAGCAGGGCGTGCTGGGCTTCGAATACGGCTACACCCTGGCCGACCCGAAGGTGCTGGTGCTGTGGGAGGCGCAGTTCGGCGACTTCGCCAATGGCGCCCAGGTCATCATCGACCAGTTCCTGGCGAGCGGCGAGACCAAGTGGCTGCGCATGAGCGGCCTGACCCTGCTGCTGCCGCACG
>CAXTFY010000551.1:0-2873 GCA_964243265.1 uncultured Acetobacteraceae bacterium
GAGGGCGGCATCGCCAACATGAACTACTCGATCAGCAACACCGCCGAGTATGGCGAGTATGTCACGGGGCCGCGCATCGTCACCGCCGAGACCAAGGCGGAGATGAAGCGGGTGCTGGAGGATATCCAATCCGGCCGATTTGCCCGCGACTGGATGCTGGAGAACCGCACCAACCAGGCCAGCTTCAAGGCCACGCGGCGGCGGATGAGCGAGCACCCCATCGAGCACGTCGGCGAGCGGCTGCGGGCGATGATGCCGTGGATCGCGCAGAACCGCCTGGTGGACCGGGCGAAGAACTAAGCCGCCCGCGCAACGTTGGGCATGGCGGTTATGTTGGAGGCCGCCATGCCCGCTTTGAAGCTTGTTCGCTGCCTGGGCCTTCTTGCGGTGTTGCCGCTTGGTGGGTGCTATGTGGCGCCGGGGGCGATTGCGCCGTTCGGTGGGGGAACCGGCACGGTCTATGCGCCGCCGCGGGAGGGGCAGTATGCCGGGACGACCTGCTCGGCGGGGGTTTATGTGTGTGCGGTGCCGCCGGGTCCGCTGGGCGCCCAATGCAGTTGCCCTGGTCTTGGCGCCCCGTCGTTTGGCGTGATCCGGTGAATTGCCTTCTCCCTCTCCTGCAGGGAGAGGGCAGGGGTGAGAGAGACTGAAAGCACCAGCCTTCATAGTGAACAGGCGCATCGCACGCACGTAAGTCAACGCGGTGCGTGCGGCTTTCCTCACCCCGGCCTTGGTCCATTCTACGGCCCGAGCCCGGAGGGAGAGGGAGAAGGCAGTACGGTGGGTGTTTACTTTACTGTGACTAAGCGCAACGGGAAGGTGTTGTCTGCCAACTGCTGCAGCTCGATGTTGCCGCGGGTCGCCCAGACTACCGTCTGCTGGTGGATGGGGATGGCCGGCACTTGGTCGCGTACCATTGCCGATGCCTGCTCGATCATTGCCTGGCGCTTGTCCTTGTCCGTCTCGACGGCGATCTTATCGACCAGCGCGTCGAAGTCGGGATTGGACCAGCCGCCGTCGTTGATCACCCCGCGCACGCCGTTGCGGGTGCCCAGCAGGTTGAAGAACGCGTTGTGCGCGTCATACGTGTTGGGCGTCCAACCCAGCAGGTAGAAGCTGGTGTGGTAGTTGGGGTTGCTGATCTCCGAGAAGTACTTCAGCCGGGTCTGCGCGTTTAGCGTCACCTTCACCCCCACCCGCGCCAGCATGGCCGTCACCGCTTGGCAGATCGCCTCGTCGTTCACGTAGCGGTCGTTCGGGCAGTCCATCGTCACGCCGAAGCCTTGAGGGTAGCCTGCCTCCGCCAGCAGATGCTTCGACGCCTCGGGGTCGTATGGCAGGCGGGTGTCGGATGCCGCGGTGAAGCCGTTGATCCCTGGGCCATACATCAGCCCGGTCGGCCGCGACTGCCCGCGCATCACCCGCGATTGGATCGCCTTCACGTCGATGGCCTCGTAGAACGCCCGGCGCACCCGCACGTCCTGGAACGGGTTCCGGCCCTTCACGTCGGACTTCAGCAGCTCCGGGCGCAGGGTGTCGAAGCCCAGGAAGATCGTGCGCAGCTCCGGGCTGATCAGCACCTTGATGCCCTCGGTATGCTGCAGCCGGTCGATGTCCTGCGGGGGGACGCTGTAGATCATGTCCACGTCGCCCGACAGCAGCGCCGCCACGCGGGTGCTGGCGTTGCTGATGACGTTGAACTGCACGTCGGTGACGTTGCCGGGCGCCTTGTCCCACCAGGCCGGGTTGTTGCGCAGCGTGGTGCGCCGGTCGGGTTCCCGCACCTCCAGGATGAAGGGGCCGGTGCCGTTGGCGTTGCGGGTGGCGAAGTTCTCTTCCTTGACGTTGGTGAGGTTGGCAGGCTGGGCGGCGTTGTGCGCCTCGCACCAGGCTTTGGACATCATGGCCCAGGTGGTGAGGCTCTGCACCAGGATCGGGTCGGGGGCCTTGGTGATGAAGTCCACGGTGAAGTCGTCAAGCTTCCTCACCTCCTGCACGGTGGCCATGATGGAGTTGAGCTGGCTGTTGGGGCCGATCACCCGCCCGTAGCTGAACAGCACGTCGTCGGCGGTGAAGGGTTCGCCGCCCTGGAACTTGACGCCGTGGCGCAGGTGGAACCGCCAGGTGGTGGCGTCGGGCTGCTCCCAGCTTTCGGCCAGCGCCGGCTCGACCTTCAGGTCGCGGTCGCGCCGCACCAGGGGGTCGTAGATGTTCTGCGTGAAGGTGAGCAGGAACGACTCGTTGCGGACGTAGGGGTCCATGCTGTTCGCATCGCCGTCATTGGCCCAGCGGAACGTGGCGGCGTGCAGCGGCGTCGCCAGGAGAGCCATCGCCAGCAGGTTGGCGGAGAGAAGGGCGGCCAGTGCAATGCGAGGTTTGTGCATGAAGTCCCCTGCCGTATGACGGAAAACGATAGGCATGAGGCGTGGCGCCTCGCAAATGGAAAGGGCGGCCCTGGGACTGCCCTGTCCGGCTCCGGCGGACGCCAGGCGGAACGGCGGCGGCGGGAGGCTGCTGTTGCCTGCCTGGTCTTTTTCGTCGCGGGGGCAGGGTGAGGGAAGCCGGGGGAAACCGAGCCTGGTGATGCAAGAAAGCAACCCGCTCCCAATCCGGCGGGGTTTGGCGCTTGCCGCTTCCCTCACCCCGGCCCTCCCCCGGAGGGAGAGGGAATTGGAGCAGTTATGCGGCGCGCAACGCGGCGGGCAGGCCCTGGATGGCGCGGTCGATCAGGTGCGCGTCCGTCTCGGCCGATAGACCGGTACGGATCACCTGCTCGGCGGCGCGGGCGGCGATGTCGGCGGCGGCCAGGCGCACGTCGGTCACGGCGGCCTTCTCGGCGGCGGCGATGCGGTCGATGGCGAGCTGCTCGCGCC
>CAXTFY010000552.1:0-2870 GCA_964243265.1 uncultured Acetobacteraceae bacterium
GCTGCGGGTGATGGCCTGGCGTATCCACCAGGTTGCGTAGGTGCTGAACTTGTAGCCGCGCCGGTACTCGAACTTGTCGACCGCCTTCATCAGGCCGATGTTGCCCTCCTGGATCAGGTCGAGGAATTGCAGGCCGCGGTTGGTGTACTTCTTGGCGATGGAGATCACCAGGCGGAGGTTCGCCTCGATCATCTCCTTCTTGGCGCGGGCGCTGTCGCGTTCGCCGCGGCTGACGGTGGCATAGACCCGGCGGAACTCGCTGATCGGCAGGCCGCCCTCCATGGCGACGGTGTGGATCTTGCCGCGCACCTCGGCCACGCCGTCCGCGTGCTTGGCGGCGAACGCCTTCCAGTGCTTGGAGGGCAGGTTGGACACCCGATCCATCCAGTTCGGGTCCAGCTCATGCCCGCGGTAGTGTTGCAGGAACTCGTCGCGTCCGACCTTGGCGGACTCGGCCATGCGCAGTAGCTGGCCCTCCAGGCCGTTCAGGCGCTGGCTGATCTGCTTGAGCTGGACGACCAGCTCCTCGATGCGGTTGTTGTGCAGGTGGACTTGCTCGACCTTGCCCACGACCTCCTCGCGCTGCTTCTCGTAGCCGCGCTCGGACCGGAGGTTGATCTCCTCGCCGGTGGTGATCTGCTCCAGGCGCTTGGCCTGCACCTTGTGCAGCTTCTTGTACAGGCCCTCGATCTCCTCGAAGGTAGCGAGCACGTCGGGCTTCAGCTTCTCCTCCAGGGCGGAGAGCGACATGCCGGGGCCTTCGCCCTCCTCGTCGCCGTCCAGGTCGTCGGCGGCCTCGAAGGTTTCTGCGACCGCATCGGCTGGCTCCCCGGCGGCCTCCTTGGGGCCGCCCTGGGTGGCTTCCAGGTCGATGATGTCGCGCAGCAGCATCTTCCCGGCCTTAAGGCTCTCATGCCAGGTGATGATGGCGCGGAAGGTCAGCGGGCTTTCGCACAGGCCGCCGATCATCATGTCGCGGCCGGCCTCGATGCGCTTGGCGATGGCGATCTCGCCCTCGCGCGACAGGAGCTCGACGCTGCCCATCTCGCGCAGGTACATGCGGACCGGGTCGTCGGTGCGGCCGAGGCTCGCCTCATCGACGTTGCCGTGCGGCTCGTCGGAGTCCTTTTCGTCCTCGCCCTCGGCCTTGTCGGCCTTGGCGGCGGCAGGCTCGGCCTCCTCGCCCTCCTCGCTCTCGACGACCTGGATGCCCATCTCGCTGAGCATCGCCATCACATCTTCGATCTGCTCGGAGCTGTTCTGGTCGGCGGGCAGGACGGCGTTCAGCTCGTCGAACGTGATGTAGCCACGCTCCTTTCCCTTGGCGATCAGGCGCTTGACGGCGACGGCGCTGGTGTCCAGCAGGGTGGTGTCGCTGTCCTGGTCGGCCGGGGCGGCTTCGGTCGCCGCAGCTTGCTTGGTCGCCATCAGTGGGGGCACTCCAAAATGTCTTGGGCCGGCGTCCCGGCTCAACGATTAGGGTTCCGCGTCGGCGTCTTCCATCGTGAAGAGGGCGGCGCGGGCGGTGGATAGGGCGATGAGGCGCCGTTGGGTGGCGTCATCCATCTGCTTGGCGCAGGCTCGGCCGGCGGCCAGCCACTCCTCCTCCAAGTGCGCGCGGTTGAGCAGGCCAAAGACGTGCCACCAACCAGCTTCAGCTTCCGCCGGCATTGCGTCCGCCCGCGCGCACTCGGGCAAGGGCAACGATGACGTTCGCAGGATGAGTTCGGTTTCCTCTGCCAAGTCCGAACTGTTCAGGTGGGCAAGCAGTTTCGCCGAATCAAGCTGGTGGTCCTCCATGGCGTGCAGCATTGCATGGCGGACACGGTCGAGGACCGGCGGCAGGGAGAGGCCCATCAGCGCCTCCTCGGTATCGTGCAGCAGGTCGGGGTGGCGGATCAGGATGGCGAGCAGGCAGCGGGCCCGCTCGGACTGCGTGCGGTCCATGCCGGCGGCGGGGGAGCGGGTGAAGGGTGGGGCGGTTTTGCCGCGCTTGGCGGTGCGGGGGTCGCCGGGGCGCTTGCGGCTTTCGTAGAAGCGGTCGAGCAGGGCGGAACGGTATTCGCCTTGCAGGCCGCGGTCGGGGATCGCTTGGGCGGCGGCCACCAGCCGGGCGCGCAAGGCGGCCCGCTGTTCCGGGCCATCGCCGGGGGACTGCTGGCGCAGGGTTGCGAACAGGGTGTCCACCAGGGGGCGGGCGGAGGCGGCAACCTGGTCGAAGGCGGCGCGGCCGTTGTTGCGGACCAGGGTGTCGGGGTCCTCGCCGCCGGGTAGGCTGGCAAAGCGCAGGGTGCGGCCCGGGGTCAGCAGCGGCAGGCAGAGTTCCGCCACCCGCGTCGCCGCCCGCGCCCCGGCGTCGTCGCCGTCGAAGCACAGCAGCGGGCTGGGCGACACGCGCCACAGCTCCTCCAACTGCTCCTCGGTCAGCGCGGTGCCGAGCGGGGCGACGGCGGTCTCGATCCCGGCCTGGTGCAGGGCGATCACGTCCATGTAGCCTTCGACCACGATCAGGTCCGGGGCCGGGTCCTTGGTTCCGCGCATGCCTTCGCGGGCCAGGTGCAGGGCGTACAGGTTGCGCTTCTTGGAGAACAGCGCCGTTTCCGGGCCGTTGATGTACTTGGGCTTCGCATCGCCCAGGGTGCGCCCACCGAAGCTGATCAGGCGGCCACGGCGGTCGCGGATCGGGAAGGTGACGCGGCCCCAATACAGCTCGCGCGCCGGGGCGCCATCCTCGGCGGCGCGCAGCAGGCCGGCCTCGATCAGGCGGGCCGGCTCGATCCCGGCACGGCCCAGCTCCGCCACCAGCGCGCCCCGGCCATCGCCGCTCCAGCCGAGGCCGAACCGCTCCAGCGTCGCGTCGGTCAGGCCGC
>CAXTFY010000553.1:0-2854 GCA_964243265.1 uncultured Acetobacteraceae bacterium
TAACGCTCCCAGCTCTGCGTCGTCTCGGCCGGGTGGCTGTCGAGTTCAAGAACCTGCGCGTTTGGTCGCAACCCAGCGAAGGCATGTTTCACCGTGGTTTCGGCGATGCCGCCGCCAATCGCCTCCATGCGTACATCTGCCAGGAATGCGGTGAAGGCGGTGTTGGCCCGGTCCGGTCCGGGCCCGGCAGCGGCGAGCAGGGCCGGTAGCGTCGACAGGACGAGTCGTCTTCCAATCATGCCACACCCTGCCATCTGTGGTTTCCAGACTGCAAACGAACATCCGTCCGATGCCCGCCCGGCATCGACGCAGAGAAACGCGGCTGATAGGACTGGGCGGAAACGAAGGAGGCCGGCAGCGATGAGGTGTCCAGGGTCGAAAAGGCCTGCGTCGACGGGGCACGCGCAGCCTTGAGCGGGGAGCCGATGGCTGCCGCCATTCTTGCCGTGGCGGCCCATCCCGTGGCCGAGGCGGTCCGCGGCGCCATTCCCGGCGCGGTCCTCGGCGTGGCGACCAGGGCCGGCGACCGTGCCGCTTGCGCGGTCGGCTCCGCGCAGGCCGAGCCGCATATCATTCCGATACGACGCGAAACCTGGTTCGACTTAGCGTCCCTCACCAAGGTGCTGTTCACCACGCCGGCCATCCTTTATTTGGTCGCCCAGGGGCGGATCGGGCTGGATGACACTCTTACTGCGGCAATCCCTGATCTGCGGCAATATGATCTTGCCGCACCGGAGCGCCGGCTGACGTTCCGCCAGTGCCTGGCCCACCAGACCCACTTGCCGGCGGTGGAGCCGCTCTACACCTACGGTCAGGACCCAGCGACGCTGCGCGCCTTCGTGCTGCAACGAGAGTGGCGGGTGGGCGCGCCGGTGTACTCGGACATCAACTTCATCCTGCTCGGCATCGCCATCGAGCGGCTGACAGGGTACCCCCTGCACGAGCAGCCGCTGCGGTCCGGCCTGTCGTTCCGCACCGACCCGGAGGGCGCTGCTGCCACCGAACGATGCATGTGGCGCGGCCGGGTGCTGCGCGGCGAAGTGCATGACGAGAACGCCTTCGCGCTGGGGGGCGCGGCGGGACATGCCGGGCTGTTTGGCACGGTGGACGGCGTGCTCGATGCCGCGCAGAGGATGCTGGACGGGCGTGCGCCCGGGGTCGCCGCCATGCGTGCCCGGCACTCCGCCACGCGCACGCTGGGGTGGGAGGCGCGGCACGACGGCTGGTCGGGCGGGGATGCCTGTTCGGACGACACGATCGGGCACACGGGCTTCACGGGCACTGGGCTGTGGATCGATTTCCGGCGCGGGATTGCCTGGACGCTGCTCACCAACCGCGTGCATCCGACCCGGCACCGGGAGACCGGCATCGCCGCCTTGCGCCGCCGCGTCGGCGACCTGATCGCGGCGGCGGCGGCGTGAGCGGCCGGGCGGCGCTGCTGCTGGTTGGCCTTGTGCTTGTTGCAAGCAACAGCGGCTCCGCGGCCACGCCGGATGACCTGGTGCGCGCGTATCCGGAGGCGCTGAGCGGCTTCGACGGCACGGACCTGATCTGGCGCGACGGCACGCGGATGCAGGTCGGGCAGGTGCAGCCGGGCCGGAGCGAGGATGAGGTGCTTCGGCACCCGTCCATCGCCGATCAACTCGCGGCTCGTTATCCGGCCGGCGCCCCGCTGCTGCTGCCGCAGGGCGATCCCGGCCGTATCCGCAACGAGGCGTTCTTTGACAAGATGTATGGCAACTGCCGGGCCGGGCAGGTTGCGCCCAGTCTGACGCGGATCGTGTGGCTGCCACGGAGCTGGGGTCATCCGGTACCAATCACGCCGGTGAACGGCCTAGACCGTGCGCTGGAGGCCGTCTCCCGCGAGTTGGACGAACTGCCGGCGCAGGACAAAAAATACCTCTACCCGATCGGGGGGACATACAACTGCCGCTGGGTAGCCGGGACCGGGCAGACGAGCATGCACTCCTGGGGTGCTGCGATCGACCTGAACACGGCCTATGCGGACTACTGGCGCTGGGACAAGTCCGGTGGCGATCCCGTGCCTTATCGGAACCGCATCCCGCCGGAGGTCGTCGCCGTGTTCGAGCGGCACGGCTTCATTTGGGGGGGGCGTTGGGCACACTTCGACACAATGCATTTCGAGTACCGGCCCGAACTGCTTGGCTATCGTCCGGGCTTCGCGGACTGATACCAGCGGCCCTTCGATGACCGTTCTGCCCCTGCCTCCATCTGTCATTGCCCAGTCCGTCATTGCCAGGAGCGCTTGCGACGCAGCAATCCAGGGGTCGCCAGACCGGAGCGCAGTTCATGCCCCTCTGGATTGCCGCGCCGAAGCCGGCTCGCAATGACGGCCGCTCATCCGATGCAGCATCGTAAGGGTCAGAGCGGAGGGCCGTTGGTAGGACCGAGCCGGTGTCCGCTTTTCGCGTCCGTCATCGGTAAGCGGACCGTCTACTAACCGTCAGCTTTGCAAGCCTTGCCGCCCGGCCGCCGCGGACGGCGCGGGCGTGCGAGAAGGGTTGGCTGGACGGCCGATTGAAACTGAGCCACTGCCGCAGGCGCCCCATCATCCGCTCAACCCCGACTTCAGGCTGGGGCGCTACGGCATGGGTTGGCAGCCCAACCTGGCCAGGCCGTCAAGCCCTGCTGCATGGCCCAGCACCGCCGCTGCCTCCGCCCGGGACAGCGACGCCATGGCGTCTTCGACCGTGTCGGCATCCGCCAGCTTGGCCATGCCGACCGCCAGGACCGGATCGACGGGACCTTGGCCGCGGGGGCGGGGCAGGGGCAGCATGGCGCGGTGCCGGGCCAGCAGCGCCGGGTCGCGCAGCAGGCGCGGGATGGCCGGCCC
>CAXTFY010000554.1:0-2848 GCA_964243265.1 uncultured Acetobacteraceae bacterium
CCGGCCCCTGCCGCGGCGACGCCCCCACCGGTTCAGGACGGGCCGCGGATCGAGTTGGCGATGCTGCTGCCGCCGCTGCCTGCCATGGCGGCGCCGGACCGTCTGCGGCCAAGCCCGCGCGTCGCGGCGCCGGTGGCGATGCCTTCCATTCTTCTGCCGATGGTCCCGCCGGCTGCCCCGCCCGCGGCCCAGCCGCCGCGCAGCCCGCCAGCCGCCCCGATGGCGCCTGCACCGGATGCGCCGGCGCCGTCTGGCGCACCGCCTTTTGCTGCCCGTCCGGCTGCTCCACCGCCGCCGCAGGCCGACGCGGAGCGCGGCGGCGGCGACGTGATGTTGGATGGGCGGCTGGTGGGTCACTGGCTGGCCGATCGCATGGGCCGCGATGCTGCCCGGCCGCCGGCGGGGACCACGGGGTTCGATCCCCGGCAGTCCCCGGCTTGGACGCCGGCGGGCACGCTGTAGGACTTGCTGCTTCTCCCTCTCCCTCCGGGAGAGGGTTGGGGTGAGGGAGGCCGCACGCACCCGCCTTGCCGCCGTAAGGCCTGATCTTGGCCTGCATGAGCGTTCTGTTATCGGCGGCGGACGTGCTTGCCGCTTCCCTCACCCCGGCCCTCTCCCGGAGGGAGAGGGAGACGAGAGCAGGTGTTTGATCATGCTCATCCTTGGCCCGATCTTGTTCCAGGACTTTGAGGTCCCGCAGCACATCACGCTTGGCGGGCGGCAGCGGTTGGCGGTGCACCAGTTGCCGGGCGGCGTGCGCGTGGTGGATGCCATGGGGGCCGACGATGCGGAGCTGGGGTGGGCCGGCATCCTGTCCGGCCCCGATGCCGGCGCACGGGCGCGCATCCTGGACAGCCTGCGCCGCGGCGGCCTGGCGTGGCCGCTGGCGTGGGATGGGTGGCGCTATACCGTGATCATCTCGCGCTTCGAGGCCGACAGCGCCAACCCGTGCTGGCTGCCATACCGCATTTCGTCCTGCGTGCTGGCCGAGGGCGACCTGGCGCCGCTGGAGCTGCTGCCGCTCGACCCTACTGCGGCCGAGGCTATGGCGTTTGGCGCCGGGCCGGGGCTGGATGACCGGCTGGCTGTGGCGGGGGCTGGGCTGGCTGGGCCGGGCTTGGCCGGGGTGCTGGCGGCGGCCGGCAGCACGGCGCAGCTCGCGACGGCGCGGGCGTTCTCGCTGGCGCTCGGGGTGCTTGGAGCATAGGGGGCGGCATGACCACCATCACCGTCGTGGGCGGCGACCTGTTCCGCCTGGCCATGGAGCGGCTGGGCGACGCCACTCAGTGGAACCGTATCGCCGCGCTGAACGGGCTGGATGACCCGGTGCTGACGGGGCTGATCACGCTGCAACTGCCGGATGTGGACCCGGGCGCAGGGGGCGGCATTGCCCGGTAGCCCGCGCCAGCCGCGGCTGCAGGTCCTGGCGGATGGCGTGGCGCTGCCGGGCGCGATCCAGGCCGAGGTGAGCAGCAACAACCATCTTGCCGCCGACCGCTTTCGGCTGCGGCTGGTGGCGGGTGGGCTGGACCCGGCGCTGCTGCGGGGACGGCTGGATGTGCAGGCCGGGCTGGACGGCGGCTGGATCAGCCTGCTGTTGGGCACTGCCGACAGCCTGTGCCTGGACCCGATCGGGGGCACGCTGGATGTGGAGGGACGCGACCTGTCGGCGGCGCTGGTGGAGGCGCGGGTGAACGAGACCTTCGCCAACCAGACCAGCAGCGAGATCGCCACCACCTTTGCCGGGCGGCATGGCCTGCAGGCGGACGTGACGGCGACCTCGATCCCGGTCGGGCGCTATTACGGTTCGGAGCACGACCGGCTGACCTTGGGCCAGTTCGCCCGCGCGGCGACCGAGTGGGACCTGCTGGCGGCGCTGGCAGGGCAGGAGGGGTTCGACCTGTTCATGGACGGCCCGCGCCTGCACTTCGGGCCTGCTGCCACCAACGCGCCCCTCGTGCTGCGGGTGCAGGATTGCGTGAGCCTGGAGGTCGAGCACCGGCCGGCGCTGGGCGACACGCAGGTGCAGGTGCAGAGCTGGGGGACGCGGGCGGGGGTGGCGGTGACGGCGACCTCGGGCGCCGGGTCGCGCCGGCATGGGGTGGTGCGGCCGAACCTGCCGGCGGACCAGGCGCAGCGCCTGGCGGACCGCACCCGGGCCGACCTGCAACGGCATGAATGGCAGGTGCACGCGACGGTACCCGGCGAGCTGGCGATCACCGCGCGCAGCCAGGTGGCGCTGCAGGGCGCGGGGGCGGCTTGGGACCGGGTGCTGCAGGTGGCGGAAGTCAGCCGGCACCTGGATGCGCGGCGCGGCTTCGTTCAGCGGTTGGTGCTGCAAGGGGTTCCCGATGGACAAGCTGCTTAACGCGATCAAGGGCCATACCGCGGCGCAGGACGCCGCCGCCGGGCAGCCGCGGTTCGGGGTGGTGACGAACGTCGATGCCCGGGCGGGCACGGCGCGGGTGCAGTTGCAGCCGGAGGGTGTGCTGACGGGGTGGCTGCCGTTGCTCAGTCCCTGGGTAGGGGCGGGGTGGGGGGTGTCGTGCCCGCCTTCGCCGGGGGACCAGGTGATGGTGCTGGCGCATGAGGGCGACGCCGAGCATGGGGTGATCGCCGGGCGGGCCTGGAGCGACAAGGTGCCTGCGCCGGATACGCCGGCGGGGGAGCTTTGGCTGACGCATAAGAGCGGGAGCTGGGTGCGGCTGCTGAACGATGGGACGGTCTCGGTGAAGGGCGACCTGCACGTGGATGGGGATGTGTTCGACCGCTCGGGGTCGCTGGACCGGCTGCGGCAGCATTACGATGGGCATAAGCATCGGGACCCGCAGGGTGGGGTGTCGGGGGT
>CAXTFY010000555.1:0-2810 GCA_964243265.1 uncultured Acetobacteraceae bacterium
CGACCAGCTCCGAAACCTGCAGCCCGGCAGCGAACGCTAGGGGCAGCATTGCGAGATCGGACGCCGTGCCAGGCTGTCCGAGGCTGGATGCTGAGGGATGGCCAGACCCAGGCGCCGCAGAAAGTCCTGCACAAACCTGGTCAGGAACGCCGAATGGCAACATGAAGGCCCTCATGCGAACTCAAGAGAGGCCATGCCGCATGCAAGCCCGCGCCACGCAGGACATCTCGCACAAGCCAGCATTCCTGAAGCCACTGTTGTCCGACCGCCGTGTCGCGGCGATGCTGGGCCTGGGCTTCAGCTCGGGCATCCCCTTCCTGCTGGTCTATGTCACGCAGTCGGCCTGGCTGTCGGAGGCCAAGGTGCCCATCAGCATCCTCGGCCTGATGAGCGAGCTGACGCTCGCCTACAAGTTCAAGTTCCTGTGGGCGCCCTTCCTCGACCGGTATGACGCGCCCGTGTTCGGCCGCCTGTTGGGGCGGCGGCGCGGCTGGATCATCGTGTCGCAGCTTGCGGTGGTGCTGACCCTGGCGGGCGTCGCGTTCGGCGACCCCGGGCATTGGCTCGCCTGGACGGTCGTGTTCTCCCTCGCGCTCGGCTTTGCCGGGGCAACCCAGGACGTGGTGATCGACGGCTGGCGCATCACCTCCGTGCCAGCCGAGCGGCAGGCGCTGATGTCGTCCTGGGCGGAGATCGGCTGGCGCGTGGGCAACTTCGCCGCCGGCGCGGGCGCGCTATACCTGGCGGACAGGTTCGGCTGGCGCGCCGCTTACCTCTGCATGGCTGCGCTGATGACGCCCGGCATGGCCGCGGCCCTTCTCGCGCCCGAGCCACAATCCGACAAGGCCGCACAGCCTGAGCCGCTGGGCTTCGTCGCAACCATCGCGGCGCCCATACGGGACCTGCTCACGCGTCTGGGTCCGCTGGCCGTCCCGATCCTCGTCATGGTGGCCGGGTTCCGCATGCCCGGCTATGTGTCGAGCGCGATGGCCGTGCCGCTCTTCAAGGCCCTGCACTACTCCAACACGGACATCGCCACGGTCACCAAGCTGTTCGGCTTCTGGGTCGCGCTGGGCGGCACGTTCCTGGCAAGCTATGTCGTGCCGCGGATCGGCATGATGGCGAGCCTGCTTATTGGGACCGTCTTCGGCTCCGCCTCGCACCTGAGCCTCGCCTACCTCGCCGTGCATGGCGACCATGGCGGCGGCGAGTTCTGGGTGTTCGCCGTTGCTGTCAGCATCGACAGCTTCGCTTATGCCTTCGCCTCCATCGTCCTCATCACCTACATGTCCTCCCTGACAGCGACGGAGCACGCGGCGAGCCAGTATGCGCTCCTGACATCGCTCTGCGCCCTGCCCGGAAGCCTGCTGGCGGGCGTGTCGGGCTTCGTCATCGAGAGCATGGGCTTCGAATGGTTCTTCATCGCGACCTCGCTGATCGGCGTGCCCGTCGCGCTGTCGTGGTGGTATGTCCGGCACCTGCAGGACAGGATACGGCTGCAGCCGGCTGTATGAGCCGCAGGTAGGGCGGCTTTCGGTCCCGTGCGCGCGGTGGTCGGATGTGTCATGGGGCCGCGGGTTGCCCTTCGCCGCCAACGACGATCATGCGCCGCACGTGCCCGCAGGCGATCCCAAGATGTGGAGCGGGTCAGGTCCACCCGCTGGCCGCTCTGTAAGCGTAGTGAGCCTAGGTTGGGGCGGCGATCATGGGTGACGAGAAGATGCTGGCCCGGATGACTGGGAGGAACGACGGCATCGCCGCGCTTGATCAGAGCGGCGGCTAGACGCCCGGCGCCTTGGAGCCGTGTTGCCAAAGACCGGGGATGCGAGCGCAGTTGCCCCAGACCCGGCTATGGTTCAGGCGATGCGGACGGAGATCGGGCGTCCCAGCCACGTCGTTGCATGGATCAGCAGTGGAGCTTGGAGAGGCTATTGAGCGACCTCAGCAGCATATCTTTTGCGTAGGCGCGGCACAGTTGATACGACCCCGCAAAGCCTCGGGAACATCGCCAAATCCGAAATGATCTATGCCATTTCGGACCCAATACGTGCTTCTGTAGTAGTCTATAACGTTGTTAATCTTGCAAATTACCCAAGCAGCAACGCTCGATATGGCAAAGCTTGCGCGCGCTGGAGACTGCCACCGCGCTGACGTTCCATGACGTATCGCCGCACTCCATGGCGTGAAAGCCGCTGAAATCCCTGGCATGGAGGGTCAGTCGGCGCAGTGCGCCCCGGCCACGGCCGGTCCGGCTGCAGAAATGGATCCTGGCCGCCAGCTTCCGGATCACGCCTCCGGGTTTTGGCTGGACCCGGTCAGGGCGGGCGTCGCTTGACACTGAACGGGGCCGCGCGTCTCGAAGGCGGGGGGCTTGAGGATGAGCGACGTACAAGTTGTCGACGTGATTGGGCAGGGCGCGCCTCAGGCTTTCACCTCTACCGATGCCCGCATGCTTGTGCTCGAGCTGTCGGTTGCTGCACTGATCGCACAACTGCCGCCGCAGTCGCTAGAGGAGGTGGCCGGCCTGCTGTGCTTTGTCGCCGACAGCACCGAGGATGCGAAGGATCTCGTCCCCGACGCTGGCGGGTTTGCAATGGACCATGTCGGTCACTGGGCAGACCAGATGCTGCAGCGCGTGATGAGCTCGCGCAAAGCGTCGCGCGGGGACAGGCCGGACCCGACACCGCCGGCCCCCGTGCTGTCGGCACGCGACTGAGGCGCATCGTAGCCCCATCAGGTTCACGGCCGCGGTCGGCCCGCGGCGGCCCAGCTGACATGACGACGTTTCCCTTGTTCTTACCGTGGCTTCC
>CAXTFY010000556.1:0-2809 GCA_964243265.1 uncultured Acetobacteraceae bacterium
CCGACGGCGATCTTGTCCATGTAGATGTCGGGGGCGTGCAGGAAGTTGCCGCGCTCGGCCAGGGCGACCACGGCCAGGGCGTTGGGGCCGCCCTTGGCGGTGAGGTTGGTGCCCTCCAGAGGATCGACGGCGATGTCCATGGCCGGGCCGCCGGCGCCGACGCGCTCGCCGATGAACAGCATGGGGGCCTCGTCCATCTCGCCCTCGCCGATCACCACGGTGCCGTCGATGGCGACGCTGTCGAAGGCGCGGCGCATGGCCTCCACGGCGGCGCCGTCGGCTTCGTTCTTCTTGCCGCGGCCCATCCAGCGGGAGGCCGCCAGGGCTGCCGCCTCGGTCACGCGGGCCAGGTCCAGGGCCAGGTTGCGGTCGTAGCTGATCTCGGGCTTGTTCATCGGGGCTCCTTGGTGACGGCCTTGACTGGTGGGTCGCCCTGTCCGGAACCGGGATGCCGTTGTTGCGAGCCGGCTTGGGCGTGGCATAGGGGGCTGCTAGGGCCAGGGTTTGTGCTTGTGGCCCTGGATTGCCACGTCGCTCCGCTCCTCGCAATGACGGCGGCGCCAGGCCGGCATGGCGGTGGCGGCGGGCGGGGTGTACGCCGGGGCGTCCCCGTCAGGCTGGCTCGATGCGGATCAGGGCGGGAGGTTCGAGCACGGCGTCCATGGCGGCGATGGCGTCCAGCGCGCCGAGCATCGCAGCCTCGTTGGTCTCGTGCGTCACCAGGACGACGGGCACGGTCTCGCCGGGGGCGCGGCCGCGCTGGAGCATGCTTTCCAGGCTGACGCCGGCGTCGCGCAGGGCGGCGGTCACGTCGGCGATCACGCCGGGGCGATCGACCACCATCAGACGCAGGTAGTAGGCGCCGACGTGCGCCGACATCGGCACCGATGGCAGGTGCGACAACGCCGTGCCGTCGGCGCCCCACACCGGCACCATGCGGCCGCGGGCCAGGTCGATCAGGTCCGCCACCACGGCGCTTGCGGTCGGGCCGGCCCCGGCGCCGCGGCCTTCGAGCATGACGCGGCCGACGAAATCGCCCTCGGCCACGACCGCGTTGTACACGCCGTCCACGCGGGCGATGGGGGCGGATTGCGGCACCATGCAGGGGTGGACGCGGCTTTCGATACCGGCCTCGGTACGGCGGGCGATGCCGAGCAGCTTGATGCGGTAGCCGAGTTCGCCGGCGAACAGGATGTCCAGGGCGGAGACGGCGCGGATGCCCTCGATATGGACCGAGGCGAAATCGACGGGGCGGTTGAACGCCAGCGCCGCCAGGATGGCCAGCTTGTGCGCGGCGTCGATGCCGTCGATGTCGAAGGAGGGGTCGGTCTCGGCGTAGCCCAGCCGCTGCGCCTCGGCCAGCACGTCGGCGAACTCGCGGCCGTGGTCGCGCATGGTGGTCAGGATGTAGTTGCAGGTGCCGTTCAGGATGCCGGCGATGCGGCTGATGCTGTTGGCGGCCAGGCCTTCGCGCAGGGCCTTGATGACGGGGATGCCGCCGGCGACTGCGGCCTCGAAGGCCAGGGTGACGCCGGCGGCCTCGGCCTGCGCTGCCAAGGCCGCGCCGTGTACGGCGAGCAGGGCCTTGTTGGCGGTGACGACGGGCTTGCCGGCGGCGAGGGCCGCGGAGACCAGGGCGGCGGCCGGGCCGTCGCTGCCGCCGATCAGTTCCACGACGACATCCACGGCCGGGTCGGACGCCAGAGCCACCGGGTCGTCGTACCAGCGCAGCCCGCTGGTCGGCACGCCGCGGTCGCGCTTGCGGTCACGGGCCGAGACGGCCACCACCGCCACTGGCCGCCCTGCCCGCGCGCTGACCAGCGCGGCGTTGTCGCGCAGCACGCGCAACACCCCGGCACCGACCGTACCGAGGCCGGCGATCCCGACCGAAAGGGGCTTGGTCATGGCAGCCGCTTTCTGCCCTGACCAGTTTCCCGTTCCCCGCCCGTCATTGCGAGGAGCGCTTGCGACGCGGCAATCCAGGGCCGCCGGAGTGGAACGCGGCCCGTAAACCCCTCGATTGCTGCGCCAAAGCCGGCTCGCAATGACGGCGGGTGGTGCGATGCTGCATCGCAGGGGTCAGGGCGAATGGCGGTTGGCGTCATTCCGCGGCGGCGATGGCGGGCGCGGCCAGGTTGCTGCCCTCCTGCAGGAACCTGCGGATGTTGCGCACCGCTTGGCGTAGGCGCTGGGTGTTCTCGACGAAGGCGATGCGGACGTGGGTGTCGCCGTGCTCGCCGAAGCCGATTCCTGGGGCGACCGCCACCTTGGCGCGGGCCAGGAGCAGCTTGCTGAACTCGACGCTGCCCAGGTGGGCGTACTTGGCGGGGATCGGCGCCCAGGCGAACATCGAGCCGTCCGGGCTCGGCACGTCCCAGCCGGCGCCGGCCAGACCGCGCACCACCACGTCCCGGCGATCCCGGTACAGCGCCCGCATCTCCGCCACGCAGTCCTGCGGACCCGTCAGCGCCGCGGTCGCCGCGACCTGGATGGGGGTGAAGGCGCCGTAGTCGAGGTAGCTTTTCATGCGTGCGAGCGCTGCGATCAGGCGGGCGTTGCCGGCGGCGAAGCCCATGCGCCAGCCCGGCATGGAGTAGGTCTTCGACATGCTGGTGAACTCGACGGCGATGTCCTTGGCGCCGGGCACCTGGAGCAGCGAGGGCGGCGGGGTGTCGCCGAAGTAGATCTCGGCATAGGCGAGGTCGGACATGATGTAGATGTCGTGCTTGCGGCAGAACGCCACGACCTCGCGGTAGAAGGCGAGGTCGGCGCAGTAGGCGGTGGGGTTGCTGGGGAAGTTCACGATCAG
>CAXTFY010000557.1:0-2802 GCA_964243265.1 uncultured Acetobacteraceae bacterium
CATCCGGTCAACAAAAGGAGAGGGTGAATCCCGGTGTCCTCGAATCTGTTCGTGTGACAGCGGGGCATCATGCGCTGGCTGGACAAGTGGTCCGGGTCGTGCGGCGCAAGCGGCACCGCGGCGAGGCCTACGTGGTCGTCGAGGTCAAGGACGGGTCGCGTCAGCTGGTCGCTGTGCGGAATACGGAGCTTGCGGATGGCCGGTCACCGTCGCCTGATCTTCGCTTCACGCCAGGCTCTCTGCGCGCTTTGGTCAACGTGATCAGCGATTGCCGCGAGCGAGCGCAGCGCAGGGATGCCGATGCGTCCGCACCCCCTGACCAGCCATCAGGTGTGGGCGTCGCTTCCGCCGGATGCCTGCCAGCAGGTCGTGGCGCTTTGGACCGAGCTGTTGCAGCGCCAGCTGCGTCCGGCCAGCGCGGCCGGTCTCCGGGGACGAACCGGTCATGAGCACTGCCCTGCTGCCCAGCCCGAAGCTGGAACCGCGCCACCTGCGCCTGCAGGCAATGGTCTATGTCCGGCAGTCGACCCAGCGCCAGGTGCTCGAGAACCAGGAGAGCACGCGCCGACAGTATCAGCTGGCCGAGCGGGCGAGGCACATGGGGTGGGCCTCGCCGCAGGTGCAGGTCGTTGATGACGATCTGGGGATGTCGGGCGCGAGCAGCCATCAGCGCACCGGCTTCCAGCGCCTGGTTGCGGCGATCGGGCTGGGCGAGGTCGGGATCGTGCTGGTCACCGAGGTGTCGCGCCTGTCGCGCCGCAACAGCGACTGGCACCGGGTGATCGAACTCTGCGCCGTGTTCCGCACCCTGATCGCGGACGAGGACGGCATCTACGATCCCCAGGACCCCAACGACCGCCTGCTGCTCGGGGTCAAGGGGACGCTGTTCGCCGCGGAGCTGCACATCCTGAGGGCCCGCATGCGCGGCAACCTGCTGAACAAGGCACGCCGCGGCGAACTCGCCCTGCGCCTGCCGGTCGGCTATCGCCGGCTCGGCGACGGCACGGTCGTGCTCGACCCCGAGGAGCAGGTCCGCCAGACGATCACGCGCATCCTCGAGCGCTTCTGCGTCCTGCGCAACGCACGCGCGGTGCAGCGCGAACTCAACGTGCAGCGGCTGCAGATGCCGCGCCTGATCCAGGCCGGCGCCGACCTTGGCAAGCTCGTCTGGGTGAAGCCGACCTACCAGATGATCCAGCAGGTGCTGACGAGCCCGGTCTATGCCGGCATGTTCGTCTACGGCCGGCGCAAGCTGGAGATGACGCCCGGCGATCCGCCCACCATGGTCGAGCGGCGACGGCCGGTGGAGGAGTGGGACATCACTGTGCCGGACGTCTACCCGGCCTACCTGAGCTACGATCAGTATCTCCGCAACCGGCAGCAGCTGCGCGACAACATGTACAACTTTGCCAAGAAAGGGCGTGGCGCCCCCCGCGATGGCGCGGCCCTGCTGCAAGGCCTGATGCTGTGCGGGACCTGCGGGCGGCGCATGACGGTCAGCCACGGCCGGGAGTATCGCCGCTACGAGTGCCGGCGCGCCCAGCTGGATTATGCCGCCCCGCCCTGCCAGGCGTTTCCGGTGCGCCATCTCGACGAGGCGGTCGGGGCGGTGTTCCTTGAGGCGGTGCAGCCAGCCGCGCTGGGGACGGCGCTGGAGGCGTTCGCCACCATGGAACGCGAGCGCCGCGACGTCGACCGCCATTGGCAGCTGCGCATCGAGCGTGCCCGCTACGAGGCCGAGCGTGCGCAGCGGCAATACGACGCCGTCGAGCCGGAGAACCGCTCCGTGGCCCGGTCCCTGGAGGCCCGCTGGAACACCGCCCTGGAAGCGCTCGAAGCCCTGAAGGGCGAGTATGCCGTCCTGCAGCGGACCGACTTGCTCCCTCTCGGCGAGGCCGACCGGGACAGCGTCCGGCGCCTGGCTACCGACCTGCCGGCGTTGTGGCACGCCGAGACGACTACGATGGTGGACCGCAAGCGCCTGCTGCGCCTCGTCGTGACCGAGGTCACGCTCACCACGCACCCGGAGCAGCGCCGGGCAGACTTCAAGGTTCTCTGGTGCGGCGGCGCCGTCACGACCCACAGTGCGGACTGTCCGCCGCAAGGCCAGCATCAACGGACGGCAGCCGGCGTGGTCGAGCGGCTTGCCATCCTGGCCAGGCGTCACCCTGACCACGAGGTTGCCTGCCGCCTCAATGCCGAGGGCCTACGGACCCGGACTGGAAGGGAGTGGACCTATGCCCGGGTGCAGTCGATGCGCAAGCAGCACGGCATCCCAACCGGCTGCCCGCTGGACCCAGATGGAGCGGCTGCGCGGACCGACGGCCTTGTGTCTAGCCGCACGGCTGCGGACCGGCTCGGGGTGTCTGCGTCTCTCGTCAACCTGTGGGTCCAGCACGGCGTGCTCGTGCATGACCAGCGTGTGGCGGCATCCAAGGTCTGGGTCCGACTGAACGAGGATGATATCGCGCGTCTGACCGGCACAGCCGCCGATGCCGCTGGGCTGCCGACGTTTGCCTCGGTCAGGCAGCAGGACGGGTTGTCTCGGCAGGACCTTTGGCAGCTCGTGGCGGACGGGCGCTACCTCGCATTCCGGGTCCCACATGGGCAGACCTGGCAATGGCACCTGAAAGACGTTCGCGCGGTCGATCAAGACAAGCAGCCCCCTGTCGGCTCGTTGTGACCGCAAAGGAAACCCACTTTATGAATAACGATGTGCCACGACTTGGAAGAACAAGTTGGCCTGCTCGCGCCCCATCGGCAGATACCCGATCTCGTCCACCACCAGCAGCCGGTAAGCGT
>CAXTFY010000558.1:0-2801 GCA_964243265.1 uncultured Acetobacteraceae bacterium
CGGCCGGAGCACCTCAACCGCGGCTACTACATCCGGCCCACCGTGTTTGCCGACGTGACCCAGGACATGCGCATCGCCCGGGAAGAGATCTTCGGACCCGTGCTGTCCATCCTCACCTACCAGGACGAGGAGGAGGTGATCGCGATGGCCAACGATACGGTCTATGGCCTGGCCGCGTATGTGCAATCCGGCGACCTCGGCCATGCGCGCCGGGTCGCGGCGCGGATGCGGGCGGGCAATGTCCACATCAACTACCCGGCCTGGGATGCGGCCGCGCCGTTCGGCGGCTACAAGCAGTCCGGCAACGGCCGCGAATACGCCGACTTCGGGCTGGAGGAGTTCCTGGAGACCAAGGCCGTCATCGGCTACGCCGCCGCCTGACCGCCGGGGAACCGCACGCCAGGCTATGGGCTTTTATCGGGGATGCCCGACGGAGTTCCGTCGGGCATCCCCGGTCAGGCGTCGCGCGCCGATGGTTCGCGCGCATCAACAATCAGGATGATCCCATGTCCCAATCCAGTTCGCCGGTCTGGTTCATCACCGGCTGCTCCACCGGCTTCGGGCGCGAGTTGGCCCGCCTGGTGCTGGAGCGCGGCTGGCGCGCCGTCGTCACCGCGCGCAACCCGGCGCAGGTCGCCGACATCGTGCAGGGCCATGAGGACACGGCGATTGCCATCAAGCTCGACGTGACCGACGCGGCCGAGGTCGCCGCGGCGGCCAAGGCGGCGCAGGACCGCTTCGGCCAAATCGACGTGCTGGTGAACAACGCCGGCTATGGCTACCTGGCCGCCGTCGAGGAAGGCGAGGACCGCGAAGTCAGGGCCATGTTCGAGGCCAACTTCTTCGGGCTGGTGGCGATGACGAACGCCGTTCTGCCCGGCATGCGGGCACGCCACAGCGGCACCATCGTCAACATCTCCTCCATCGGCGGGATCGCGAGCTTCCCGGCGACCGGGTATTATCACGCGACCAAATACGCCGTCGAAGGCTTGTCGGAGTCGCTGGCGCAAGAGGTGGCGCCGCTCGGCATCAAGGTCGTCATCGTCGAGCCCGGCCCGTTCCGCACGAACTGGGCGGGGCCGTCCATCAAGCAATCCGCCACGCGCCTGCCAGACTACGACGCGACGGCCGGCGTCCGCCGGACCCAGACCGAGGCGCGCAGCGGCAAGCAGCCCGGCGATCCCGTCCGTGCCGCCGAGGCGATCATCGCCGCGGTGCAATCCCATGAGCCGCCGCTGCACCTCGTGCTGGGCAAGCCGGCGCTTGAGATCGCCCGCAAGAAGCTCGTGGCGCTGGGGGAGAACTTCGACGCCTGGGAAGCAACGACGCTCGGCGCCGACTTTCCCGAGGGCTAGCGCCTTTCTGCGCGCCCCGCCCCTATGCCATCAGGAGCCAACCTATGAAGCAACGCAAGTTGGGCCGCAACGGCCCGGAGCTGTCCGCTGTCGGCCTGGGCTGCATGGGCATGTCGGCATTCTACGGCGGACGGGACGGCGATGAGAGCGTCAGGACGCTGCACCGGGCCGTCGAACTCGGGGTGACGTTGTTCGACAGCGCCGATGCGTATGCCAACGGCGCCAACGAGGAACTGGTCGGGCGCGCGTTGCAGGGCGTGCGCGACCGGGTGTTCATCGCGACCAAGTTCGCCAACACCTGGGGACCCGACGGCAAGCGGACCGGCATCAGCGGCAAGCCGGACTATGTGCGCAGCGCCTGCGACGCCAGCCTCAAGCGGCTCGGCGTGGACGTGATCGACCTCTATTACCAGCACCGGGTCGATCCGAACACGCCGGTCGAGGACACGGTGGGCGCGATGGCGGGATTGGTGCAGGCCGGCAAGGTCCGCTACCTCGGCCTGTCGGAGGCCTCGCCGGCAACAATCCGCCGGGCCCATGCCGTGCACCCGATCACGGCATTGCAGACCGAATACTCGCTGTGGTCGCGTGATCCCGAGGACGAGATCCTGCCGCTGCTGCGCGAGTTGGGTATCGGCTTCGTTCCCTACAGTCCGCTTGGCCGCGGCTTCCTGACCGGAGGGATCAAGTCGCTCGACGACCTGGACCCGGATGATTGGCGGCGCACCTCGCCGCGCTTTCAGGGGGCGGCATTTGCGGTGAACCTCGACCTGGTTGGCAAGATCGACGCGATCGCGGCGGCAAAGGGCTGCACGCCGGGTCAGTTGGCCTTGGCTTGGGTGCTCGCGCAGGGCGATGACATCATCCCGATCCCCGGCACGAAGAAGGTCCGCTACCTCGAGGAGAACGTGCAAGCCGTGGATGTCGCCCTGACCCAGGAGGAGCTTGCCGCGATCGAGCAGGCGCTCCCGGCGGGCGCGGCCATTGGTGAACGCTATGCACCCGAGGGGATGCGCGCGCTCAATCATTGAGCGGCGCCCCGCCCACCCCCGCGTATGGGGCAATGATGCAGCACACCTCCTTCGGCCGGACCGGATTGCAGGTTTCGAAGCCTTGCCTCGGCTGTCAATCAGCTTGGAAGAGTGGCTCATCCGCAGCCTCGGTGCAGGCCGTCGCAGTCGCGGGTGCGCAAGGGCGCATAGCCTGAACACCTTGGAGTCCATGCTGTCCCGTGTCCAAGTACCTTCTGCCCCTTGTGCCTGCGACCTCCTGGTCGATCGGGTCGTGCCCACCCCCGACCAGGTCGTGTCTCAGGCCGTCCATGTCGCCGACCGGTGGCATTTCCTGGAGAACTGCGCCGCCGCGGTTCTTGAGGCGATGAAGCGGCACACGCCCGCACTCCGGGCTGCAGCCCAGACGGCAATCCAGCCTACTTCCAGCGCTCCT
>CAXTFY010000559.1:0-2796 GCA_964243265.1 uncultured Acetobacteraceae bacterium
GTGCCGGTGGCGCCGCGATGGGCTTGAAGCCGGCCGCATCAAGCCGTTCCCCTTCATTGCCGCGCGATAAGGCGGGTTGGGGAGCATCAGGAACCCTGGGTTGGCCACGCTGGGAGCAGCGTTGCCTGTTCCGTTGCGCCATGACGCCCGGCTTCTCCTCCCTGGACAGCCCATACGTCCTCATGCTCCCCGATGTCCCGGCTGTGGGCACAGCCATTCACCTCCGGCTTGAGCGGGATCGTGCGGATGTGGAGCAGGTGCTAGGGCAGGGCGGCATGGCTTGGGACACTGGGAGGCATGCTCGGAGCGATAGGGTAGCGGCTGATCCAGGCAACAATGCCACTTGCGGCTTCCCTCACCTCGGCCCTCTCCCGGAGAGAGAGGGAGAAGCGGCGCTCTCTCGGCTTGTGCGCTAGGGGTTCAGCGACATCGCATTCCGCAGCACCAGCGTCCCGCTCGGGTACGCCTGCGCCGACCAGCCCGGCGGCATCAGCGTCGTGGTGTCGAGCTGCGTCACGATGGCGGGGCCGTCGAACCCATCCCCGGCCCCAAGCGCGGCGCGGTCATATACCGGCGTTGGAGCGGTGCTGGACTCCCAATGCACCTCGGCCTTCCCGCACGCCCTGGCCCCTGCGCCCGGCGGCAGCAACGGACGGACTGGGGGCGGCAGCAAGCCCCGCGCTTCGACCCGGACCGTCACCAGCCGGACCGGCGCGTCCAGCCGGAAACCGTACAGCCGGTTATGCGCGGCGGCGAAAGCGGCCTCGGTGGCGGCCACGTCCCCCGCCCAGGGTACGGCCAACTCGCCGCCCTGGCCCTCGTAGCACATCAGCGCCACCCGGGCGGTGCGGCGGTCGGCGGGCAGGATGACCTCGCTGGCCAGCCAGGCCCCGGCGTCCGCTTCCAGCGCTGCAAACGCATCGTCCATCGCCGCATTCGTTCCAGCCACGCTGCGGCTGAACGACGCCTTCAGGTTCGCCGCCAGCAGCCCGTCCGCACACAGCACCCCAGGCGCGGGCGGCACCAGCACCGTGTTCACCCCCAGCATCGCCGCCAGGGCGCAGCCATGCAGCGGCCCGGCGCCGCCGAACGCCAACAGCGCGAACCGCCGCGGGTCGTACCCGCGCTCCACCGACACCACACGGATTGCGCCGATCATCGTGCTGTCCGCGATGGCGAGGATGCCGCGCGCCGCCTCCAGCAGGGGCAGGCCGAGTGGCTTGGCGACCCGCTCGACCGCCTCGGCGGCCAGCGCCGGGTCCAATGCCATGCGCCCGCCGAGCAAGCCGCCGGGCAGGTGCCCCAGCACGACATGGGCGTCGGTCACGGTCGCCGCCGTGCCGCCGGCGCCGTAGCACGCCGGCCCCGGGCGGCTGCCGGCGCTGATGGGGCCGACCAGCAGCGCCCCGTCCTCGACCCGCGCGATGGAGCCGCCGCCGGCGCCGATGGTCACCATGTCCACCATCGGCAGCGGCAGCGGCCACACGCCGACGCGGCCACGCTGGGTCAGCGCCGCCTCGCCGGCCTGCAGCAGGCAGATGTCGGCGCTGGTGCCGCCGATATCGACGGTGATCAGGTCGGTGAACCCGGCCGCCGCGCCTACGCCGCGGGCGCCCACCACTCCGGCTGCCGGGCCGGACAGGGCCGTTACCAGTGGCGCACGGCGCACTGCGGCGGCGCCGGCCACGCCGCCGTTGGACTGCATGAGCAGCAGCGGGGCCATGATGCCGGCCGAATGCAGGCGTGCCTCCAGCCGGCCGACGTAGTGCGCGACGGCGGGCATCACGCGGGCGTTCAGCACCGTTGCCAGGGAGCGTTCGTACTCGCGCACCTCCGGCAGCACGTCCACCGAGGCCGTCACCGCGACGCCGGGCAGCGCGGCCCGCAGCAGCTCGGCTACGCGCCGTTCGTGCGCGGGATGGGCGAAGGAGTGCAGCAGGCAGACTGCGACTGCGGCCACGCCCATGCCGCGCAGCCGGTCGGCGGCGGCGGCGACGGTGGCCTCGTCGAGCGGTGTCAGAATGGTGCCGCCGGGGCCGATGCGCTCGGTGACTTCCAGTACATGGCGCGGGGCGACGGGCCGGGGCGGCTTGACCCAGGCATACAGGTTGGAGGCGCGCGGGATGTCCTGCCGGCCGATCTCCAGCACATGGCGGAACCCGGCCGTCGTCACCAGCGCGGCCGGAGCGCCCTTGCCTTCCAGGATCAGGTTGGTGGCGACCGTCGTGCCGTGCAGCACCCGGCCCACATCGCTCGGCCCGGCGCCCGCCGCCGTCAGCGCCAGGCCGACGCCGGTCAGGAACGCCTCGGACGGGTCCTGCGGCGTGGAGGGCGTCTTGGCCCGCAGCACGCGGCCGGTGGCGGCGTCCTGCACGGTGATGTCGGTGAAGGTGCCGCCGATGTCCACGGCGACGATCAGGCTGCCGCTCACGCCCCGCTGCCCGATCCGCCGTCATTGCGAGGAGCGCTTGCGACGCGGCAATCCAGAGCCGCAGGGACCTCGCTGGCCGCCCCTGGATTGCCACGCCGCAAGCGCGCCTTGCAATGACGCGGTTGCTTCATTGAATGCAGCCACGGAATGCAGCCGCGGCGACTGCAGCCGTGGGTGTCAGTCGAGGGCATCGACGTACTCCCGCCGATGAAAGGCGCCACCTGTTGGACGATCCCGGCGCCGGGCCGCGGTGGCGTCCGCATCCACCTCGTCGCCACGCATGACCACGCCGTAGTGCTGCAGCGCCGCCGCCTCCGACACGAAGCCGTCGAGCACGTCGCCCAGCACCGCATCCACCGGGCGGT
>CAXTFY010000560.1:0-2759 GCA_964243265.1 uncultured Acetobacteraceae bacterium
TGGTCGGGTGGCGGCGCCCGACCGGGCCGGTTGGCCGAACACCCCTCGAGCGGTTGAGGTAGCGCATGTGCGGCATTGCCGGACTCCTGCGGCTAGATGGCTCCACCCCGGACGGCGTGGACCTAGATCGCATGTCGGCGGCGATGGTCCACCGCGGACCGGACGATAGCGGCGTGTACGTTGACGGCCCTGTCGGCCTCGCTTTTCGGCGCCTGGCGATCCTCGACCTGTCGCCGGGCGGGCACCAGCCGATGCTGAGTGCGTGCGGCCGCCATGCCCTCGTGTTCAACGGCGAAATCTACAACCACGGCGAGCTGCGGCAACGGCTTGAGCGCGACGGGCAGGCGCCGGCGGTGGGCTGGCGCTCAAGCGGCGACACCGAGACGTTGCTGCAGGCCTGCATCGCCTGGGGCGTGGCTGCCGCCTGCCGGGCGGCCAACGGTATGTTCGCGTTCGCCTGGTGGGATGCGGCGGCGGTCCGGCTGACCTTCGCGCGGGACCGCTTCGGCAAGAAGCCGCTGTTCATCACCCGCGATGCCGGCCGGGGCCTTGCCTTCGCCTCCGAGGTGCGCGCCCTGCGGGCCGCCTGGCCGACGCTGAACCGGCCTGCCGCGGTCGAACGTCGCCGGCTCGGCGCATTCCTGTGCTACCGGTTCTCGCCTGGCGATGAGACCTTGCTGGCCGACGTCGCCCCGCTCCTGCCGGGCCACTACGCCGAAATCGAGGTCGGGAACGGTCAGGCAGCACTGGGCGACCTTCGCCCACGGCCCTATTACGACTACGACTTCGCGCCGCACGTGACCCAGAAGGACGTGCTCCCAGAGGCCATGCCCGGCGTACCCGGCCACTGTGCCAGAACGATCACAGACGATGCGACGGCGACCACTGAGTTGCACCGCTTGCTGGAGGATGCGGTCCGCCTCAGGCTGCAGAGCGACGTGCCGGTCGGCGCTTTCCTCTCGGGCGGCCTTGACTCGTCGCTGGTGGTCGCGCTGATGGCGAAGCTGCATCCGGAGCCGGTCAAGACCTACTCGGTCGGGTTCGACACCGGGTTTAGCGAGGCCGGCTATGCGGCCCAGGTGGCGCGCTACCTGGGCACCGACCACCACGAGCTCAAGATCGGTGTCGATGACCTGATCCGCGCCATTCCGGCGGCGTTGCAGGCGCGCGAGACGCCCATCAGCGAACCGAGCGACGTGCCGATCTATTTGCTGGCGCAAAAGGCGCGGGAGAAGGTCACCGTCGTGCTGTCCGGGGAAGGCGCCGACGAGGTGTTTGCCGGCTACCCCAAATACGCCGGGCTGGCCGCGGCGAACCACCCGGTGCCGCGCGCCGCGCTCGCTGTCCCCGGAGTGCGCCTGCTGCTGGCCACGGCGGCCCGGTCGTTGCCGGCGGCCTTTCGCCGGGCGCAGACCGCGCTGGAGGCGTTCGCACTGCCCGACCGCCTGGAGCAGCATGCCCACTGGTTCGGCGCGTTCACCGCGGCCGAGCGCAAGGCGTTGCTCGCGCCAGGCCTGTTTGCGGAATCGGAAGCGCATGTCCATCAAGCGGCCGACCATTGGATGGCGGGGCGGCGGGCATCGGGCGCGGCCTTCCCTTCCCCGGTTGAGGAGGCGCTCTACCTCGACACGCGGCTGTGGCTGCCCGCGAATCTGCTGTTGCGCGGCGACCGCATGACGATGGCGCATTCGCTCGAACTCCGGTGTCCGTTCCTGGACTGGCGCCTGGTGGAGTTTGCCGCACGGCGGCTGCCGCAGTCGATGAAGGTGTGCGGGCGGGAGGGCAAGCGGATCTTGAAGCTGGTGGCGGAAGGCCCGGCCGAACTGCCACACGAAATCGTGCGAAGGCCGAAATGGGGCTTCAAGGTCCCGGTCAGCGCCTGGTTCCGCGGTCCTGTGCTCGGGCCGTCTTTGCATGCGACGCTGTTCTCGGCTGCTGCGCTTTCGCGAGGCTGGTATCAGGAGCGCGCGCTGCGCCGGCTGGTGGACGACCATATGTCCGGCCGCGCCGATTTGGGACGCAAGCTCTGGGTCCTGTACCAACTCGAGCTTTGGCATTGCATGTTCATTGACGGAACGTTGGCCTCGACCGCCGACCTGCGGCAGTGATCCGGCATGTACCTCGGTGCATGGATCGGCATTCGAGTTTTGGAGGACTTCGAAACAGCTTGAGCTACTTAAAGGCCCACCTCTTTCAGGGTGTTTGCCTGCGGTCCAGCTCTTGGACAGGCTCGTCCGTGAACTAGACCGTTAGGCTGCCGTGCCGACACAGGATGGCATCAGATGCGGGCCAGTCTATGGCCTTGTGCTTCTGCTTGGGAATGTGTTTCGACGGTGCTGGTTCAGTTAGTACGGCAAGGGGGTATCCAGGGATCAGAGAGGCGATGACCGCCTTATGCCGCGCCAGTCCGGGACGCCATTGGGCAGGTCCATGCGATATAGCTGTACACGCGTGTCCGCAAAAATACTTGGAACCCTGGACAGTGTCCATGTGCGGCTCGGGTGACCCGTTCCGAACCGCACTTGATGCACCGTCGTCTTAGCCGCCGCCGTAAGAACTGGCATTGAAGTCAGGTCGGCCCCTGACGACCACAACGACTCGCCGCGAGACTTAACGGAACCGTCGGGGACCGTGCAAACGGCCCCCGACCTCCCTTCAGCGGTGAAGATCGAAGCGGTCGGCTTCCATCACCTTGACCCAGGCCCCGACGAACCGGTCCACGAACCTGTCCTCTCCGTCGTTGCTGGCATAGACTTCGG
>CAXTFY010000561.1:0-2759 GCA_964243265.1 uncultured Acetobacteraceae bacterium
CAGGCTCGTTGCTGCTGGCGGCCTTCGGCTTGCGGGCCATCTGTGGTTCCTCGGTTTCAGGACGGTCCTGATACGGCATCGGCGGGTCGGTGAAAACCAACCTGCTGCGAGAAGGATCGAGCGTCCTGGGATGTCCGTATGGCGGCTACGTGGCACCGTCCGCGGCTGGGTCGATGCCGAGCTCCCGGCGGACGTGCGCGAACTTCGCCGGGTCGGCCATGCGCCTGTCGGCCATCATGGCGCGCAACGCGGCCAGCCCTGCGTCGGTGAAGAACAGGCGCGGCTGCCGCGTCGTCGCGTCAAGACGCATCAGCCCCCGCCCAATCAGCCCTGCTGCAGCCTGCGGCACCTTGGGCTGGCCCGCCTGCGGACCGCCCCGCCATGTCTTGAGGTGGAAGCCCTCGGCAACGCTCGGCAGCGTCGAGAAGAACATGTCGAGCTCGCTTCGTATGTAGTCCCGCTCGCCAGGCGTGAGGACGTCGGGGATGGACGGGGTGGGTTCGGTCATGCTGCAGCCGATAGCACGTTGCCTTGGCGATCCTTGCCACGCCCGGCGGCGACCACTGCGGCACCTGCCATCAACGTTCGTGGCCGATGCCGGGCGTGTATTCGAAGCCCAGCCCGGCCTCGCGCCCTTGCTCGTACACGTCCTGCAGCACGCGCCGGCCGCCCGATCTGCTGCGGGCGCGCAGGTGCAGGCCGAGCTTCTCCAGCTCCGTCTCGACAACGCCCGCCTTGGCGACCACCAAGTCGCGCCCAGACGCGCCGCGCAGCGCCGCCTCGCGCGCCTGCCGCAGGGTCTGCAGCTTTGCCGCGATGCCACGGCCAAGCCCGATCCCGAACGAGTTCGTCGCCGTCCTGCGCAGGCCGGCCGGCGTGGCGGCATAGGTTGCTCCCGCCCGGAACAGCGCCGTCTCGGTCTCGAACGCCTGCTCGACGAGGTCGTACAGAAAGCGTGCGGCCATGACGTCCGCAGGCAGGCCGAAGAACACGTAGCGCAGCGTGCCTCCAGCCGCCTTCTCGCCCCAGACCCGGCAGTCGAAGAAGCCGGCGATGGCGGGCACGCAATCGTCCAAAGGCCCGGCGCGCTTGCGCCCGGTCTCGACAGCCACGCCCTCGCAGGCCTGGCGCTGCAGGTCGAGTTCGCTCAGGCTGAGGCCGTAACGGTCCAGCAGCTCCGCCACCTTCGCCGCGGCCGCGAGCGCCTCCTGCTCAGTGCAGCCCTGCTCGACCGTCTTGGCCCGCAACGCCTGGATACGGCCGATCAGGCGGTCCAGGTCGGCACCTCTGCTGCCCGATGCCGGGGAGGCGGCCCCAAGACGGCCGCGCGCCTCCTCGAAGATGCCCCGCGCGCTGGGCGGAAGGCTGCCGCCGGCCACCTCCGCCTCGATCGCGGCAGCCACCCCGTCCAGCCCGAGCGTGCCCGAACCGGCAGCGTGCCGCCGGTGCAGCGCCTCCAACTGCACCCGGACGATCTCGGCATAGGCGTCCGACAGCGCGTGGACGCCGTGCAGGCGCGTGTTGGCCACCGAGGCGAGCATGTCCAGCACGGCGCCCAGGTCGGATTGCGTCCGGACAAGCCGCACGTCCTCCGGATCGCGTCTGGCGCCCGGCTCCGCCCAGCGCAGGGCGACCTGGTCCAAGTCGCTGACCTCCTCCGGCCCGTCCCCGTCCCAGCCTTCCGGCGGGCGGTTCAGGCCCGGTATCTCCAGCGTGCCATGGCGCACGACATGACGGTACACTGCCTCAGCACAGCGCTGCAGCAGCGGCCCGCGCCCGTTGGGGCGGACGAAGCCGGTCGCAACCGCAAGGCCGGCGTCGTCCAGCGGCGTCACGCCGCTGACGAACACATGGCGGCCATCGTCCAGGGGCGCGAGCCGTCCCACCACCGCAAGGCCCGCCAGCCCGGGGCCGATGTCGTCGTCCAGCACCCGCAGCGCATCGCCAGAGGCCAGGTCGCGGAGCCGAACGGCGCTGGCGTTGCCGAGGTCCGCTTCGATCCGCAGCAGCCGGAACTGCGCTTGGCGCAGCACCTTGAGCGCCGCAGCCTCGTCGCCGCCCATGCCGGGGCGCTGCCGTGCCAGCCGGTCGAATGCTGTCTGGCCGCTGACGGACGGCGTGAACAGGGCGAGGTCCGTCGCCATGCCGAGGGCGTCGGCGACACGGAGCATGTCGCGGTCGGACGCAGCCATCCCAGGCTCCGTCCGCGCCAGCCAACTGCGCGCGGTCTCCTCCACCTTGGCAGGCGAGATGAAGTCCGCGGCATCCCGCAACAACCCGGCGACGCACTCGCGCAACCGATCCGTGCTGGCGGCTCCGGAAGGCAGGGCAGCAGTCCCGGGATGGCTGATCTTCCTCGTCTTCATCGTTTGTCTGCCCTCCAGCCGAGTCCTATGCGCGTGATCGGCTTAGGGCAGGGCAGTGGGTGCCAGCAAGCCGGAGGACTGCGACGCCTGGCATGCCTGAGCGGGGTGCGCCATGCTGCCCCGGATCATCCCAAGATCACCCTGGGAACACGACGAGGCAGGACCCCAGCATGGCCGATGACCTGTTCGCCGCCGCCCCGCAGGCCAGCAGCGCCCCGCTGACCGTGTTCCGCGCCGAGCTGCTGTCTCACGGACCCGCAAGCTGGGAGGAACTGTTCGAGGGCTGCACGGCGCTGCGGGCCATCACCTTCTCCAGCAGCATCGAGTTCCTGCTGCGCCTCGCCGAGCGCCTGGACGACATGGAGGTGGTGTTCGGCGCCGAGCGCATCCTGT
>CAXTFY010000562.1:0-2749 GCA_964243265.1 uncultured Acetobacteraceae bacterium
GTGAACCTGGACTACAAGCTGCGCGAGGACCTGCGGGCCGAGATGAAGGCGCTGTTCAAGGCCGGGGACCGCACCGTCGTCTATGCGACGACCGACCCGCATGAGGCGCTGCTGCTGGGCGGGCGCACGTGCATCCTGAAGGAGGGGCGGCTGGTGCAGGCCGGGGAGACGCTGCAGGTCTACCGCGCCCCGGCCAGCCTGGAGGCGGCGGAGCTGATCAGCGACCCGCCGATGAACTTCATGCCGGGGACCGTCAGCGGGGACACGGTGCAGATCGACCATGGTCCGTTGCTGGCCGCTCCGGCGCCGCTGGTTCCCGGGCGCTATACCTTTGGGTTGCATGCCGGGCATATCGCGCTGGACCATGGGACGGCGGAGGTGCCGGTGGTGCTTGAACTGGCGGAGATCAACGGTTCGGAAACCCTGCTGCATGGGGCGGCGGGCGGGCTGTCGCTGATCATGCAAATGACGGGCGTGCACAACCTGGCGCCGGGCACGCCGCTGGTGTTCCGGTTCGACCCGGCGCGGCTGTATGCCTTCGACGCCGCCGGGCGGCTGGCTGCCGCGCCGGACTTCGCGCAGCATCCCATCGAGAGGGCATGGCATGGCGCGCATCAGACTGCTTGACGTCGCCCACAGCTATCGTACCAAGCCGGTGCGGGCGTCGGACTATGCGCTGCAGCCGCTGGACCTGACGTGGGAGGATGGTGGGGCGTATGCGCTGCTGGGGCCGTCGGGGTCGGGCAAGACGACGCTGCTCAGCATCCTGTCGGGGCTGCTGACGCCGTCGCAGGGGCGGCTGCTGTTCGACGACAAGGACGTGACGGACCTGCCGCCGCGGGCGCGCAACATCGCCCAGGTGTTCCAGTTCCCGGTGATCTACGACACCATGACGGTGTTCGATAACCTGGCGTTCCCGCTGCGCAACCGTGGCGTGGCGGCGGGGCGGATCGCGCCGCGGGTGGAGAAGATCGCTGGCATTCTGGAGTTGACGGCCGACCTCGGCCGCCGCGCGGTCGGGCTGACGGCGGACGCCAAGCAGCGCATCTCCATGGGCCGTGGCCTGGTGCGGGAGGACGTGGCGGCGATCCTGTTCGACGAGCCGCTGACCGTCATCGACCCGGCGCTGAAGTGGCAGCTCCGCCGGCAGTTGAAGCGTATCCAGCGCGAGCTGCAGGTGACGCTGATCTACGTCACGCACGACCAGACGGAGGCGCTGACCTTCGCCGACCACGTGCTGGTGATGGAGCTGGGCGCGGTGCTGCAGCAGGGCAGCCCGCAGGAGCTATTCGAGGAGCCGAGCCATACCTTCGTCGCCCACTTCATCGGCAGCCCCGGCATGAACCTGCTGCCCTGCGCGCTGGACGCCGGGATGGCGGTGGTGGGCGGGCAGCGGGTGCCGATGGGGCTGGGCGGGCGCCAGGTGCCGGGTAGCCTGACGTTCGGCATCCGGCCGGAGTTCGTGGCGCTGACGGACCCGGGCGGGGCGGCACCAATCCATATTGCGGTGGAGAGCGTTGAGCCGCTCGGCAGCCATCAGGTGATCAACGGGCGGCTGGGCGGGGAGAGGTTCGTGGTGAAGGCCGCGCCTGATGTGGCCATTCCCAGGGATGCGGACCTGACGGTGTGGCTGCTGCCGGGGCGGGTGAAGCTGTATGCCGATGGCCGGCTGGTGGCGCCCAGCCTGATTGCTCCCAGCCTGGTCGCACCCAGCCTGGCCGCATCATGAAGCCGACGAACCAGCGTGCGTGGCTGCTGGTAATCCCAGTGGTGATCGTCGTGGCGTTCAGCGCGGTGATCCCGCTGATGACGGTGGTGAACTACTCGGTGCAGGACATCCTGGGGCCGGACCGCCGGGTGTTCGTGGGGGACGAATGGTTCCGCGATACACTGCACAGCGCCGAGTTGCATGATGCCTTTATCCGGCAAGTAGTGTTCTCCGGATGCGTGCTGCTGATCGAGATTCCGCTCGGGCTGGCGCTGGCGCTGATCATGCCCAAGCGCGGGGCGGCGGCCTCGGCGTCGCTGGTGCTGCTAGGATTGCCGCTGCTGATTCCTTGGAACGTGGTGGGCACGATCTGGGAGGTGTTCTGCCGGGGCGACATCGGGCTGCTGGGGTTAGCGATCCACCGGTTGGGGATCGACTATAACTATGCGCTGAACCCCAGGGATGCCTGGGCGACGGTGCTGCTGGTGGACGTTTGGCATTGGACGCCGCTGGTGGTGCTACTGTGCTACGCCGGGCTGCGGTCGATCCCGGAGGCGTTCTACCAGGCGGCGGCCATCGATGGGGCCAGCGCGTGGGCGGTGTTCCGGTATGTGCAGTTGCCGAAGCTGCGGGGGGTGCTGACGATTGCGCTGCTGCTGCGGTTCATGGACAGCTTCGTCATCTATACCGAGCCGTTCGTGCTGACGGGCGGGGGGCCGGGCAATGCCACGACATTCCTGAGCCAGTTCCTGACCAAGCTGGCCGTCGGGTCGTTCGACGTGGGGCCGGCGGCGGCGTTCTCGATCATTTATTTCCTGGTGATCCTGCTGGTGAGCTGGCTGTTCTATACGGCGCTGAGCGCAGACGGGAGGGCGGAGGCGTGACAGGCCGCACTCGCCGCTGCTGCTCCCTCTCCCTCCGAAAGAGGGCTGGGGTGAGGGGGTCTCGCTTGCCTGCGTCCCCAGGTGGCAGGCTGCCCTCGCCGGGGACTGCGCCGCAAGACCCCCTCACCCCGGCCCTCTCCCGAAGGGGGAGAGGGAG
>CAXTFY010000563.1:0-2735 GCA_964243265.1 uncultured Acetobacteraceae bacterium
GCACTATGTCCAGGCCGGCACGTTCGGCCTGCGCGGCTCGGTTTACCCCGGCGGCAATCAGTCGGCCGGGCGGACGGACACCCTCACCGATGCCGGGTTCGACGCCAACTGGCAGTGGGTGCAGGACCTGGCGCGGGTGACGAGCGACGTCCTCTCGACGCACCTGACCTACATCCGCGAGCAGGCCTCGCTGCGCGCCAGCCAGGCGCTGGTTGGCGCCAGGAGGTCGGATGCGCTGGATACGTTCCGGGTGGACGCCTCCTACAGCGTGGCCGCGACGGTCACGCCGACGATCCAGTACTTCCAGAACCGCGGGACGCCGGACGCGCAGTACTGGGGCACGGCGTCCGGCCGGCCCGACAGCGCCGGCGTGATCACCGAGATCGCCTACGTGCCGTTCGGCAAGCCGGACTCCCCGTTCAACGCATTCAACATCCGGCTGGCCGCGCAGTATGTGATGTACACCCGGCTCGACGGCGAAGCCGCCCGCGCCTCCGGCAGCAACGCCCTTTACCTCAGCATCTGGGGAGCCGTCCGATTCTAGCGCGCCCGGCATCCCGCCGCCGCCTGCTATGGGCCGCCGCCGCGCTGCTGGTGGCCGGCGCCGGGGCCGGTTACGCGGCGCAGACCGAGATCGACCAGGTCGGCCAGCGCTTCACCCTGTCGTCGCTCCGGCTGCAGCGCGGCGACAAGGCACGCTTCCTGAACCGCGACGACGTCACCCACAACATCAGCATCATCGACGCCAGCGACAACGCGGCCGACCAGGGGCTGCAACGGCCGGGCCAGGTGATCGAGGCAGTGTTCGACAAGTCCGGCCGCTTCGCCATCCGGTGCAGCATCCATCCACGGATGCGCATGGCCATCCAGGTTGATTGACCGGCGCGTCGCCCGGCGCGTCACGTAGCCGGTCCAGGGACCCCCACCCCACATGCCAATACGCCTCAAGATACTCCTGGCTTGCCTCATGTTCTCGCTGATCTCCGCGGGCGTGGGCGGCGTTGCGGCGGGGATGCAATCCAGGCTGGGTAGGTTGGCGACCGGCATCTACGATGACGCCTATATCGGCACCAGCTACGCCGGGCGGGCACAGACCGACTTCCTGCGCTTTGTCGCCCTGCGCGAGGCCGCGCAGGGCGCCTCCCTGGACGGAGCGGCACGCAAGCTGCTGGACGCCGTGGTGGACAACCTGGGCGTAGCGGCCGAACGGGCGGTGTCCCCCAAGGCGCGCACCCTGGCGCAGGGCGTCAGCGCCCGGGCCGCCGGGACCACGGCAAGCAGCGACGCGGCCGACCTGGCCGGGATCGACGCCGACCTGACAGCGATGGTGTACCGCTTCGGGCTGGACGGGCTGGAAGCGCGGGACAACGCCGAGGCCTTCGTCGCCGACACCCGCTCGCTGCTCTGGAGCGTGATCCTCGGCGCCTTCGGCCTGACCGCCGCCGTCGGGATCATGCTCGACCGCGCCATCATCCCGTCGCTGCGGCGCGGCGTCGGCATCGCCCGCGCCATCGCGGGCGGCAAGCTGGACAACGCCATCACCGCGCAGGGCCGCAGCGAGACGGCGCACCTGCTGCGCGCCCTGGCGACCATGCAGGCCGCCATCGCCAGCAGCATCGCCTGCACCCAGGCGCTGCACCAGGCCGAAGCCCGGCGGCAAGGCATGCACGAGGCGGAGCTGACCAGCACCCTGGGCCGCATGCGCGAGCTGTCCGACAGCACGTTCGAGGGCCTGCTGATCCACCGGGACGGCGCCGTACTGGACGCCAACGCCGCGTTCTGCGCCATGGCCGGGCTGCCGCTGGAGGACGTGCGGCGGCGGCGGGTGGCGGACTTCGTCGCCATGCTGGCCGCGGGGCCCGACGCCAGCGAGACCACCATCGCCACCTGGGACGGCACCCGCTTGCCGGTCGAGGTGCGGTCCCGGACGATCTCCTACGCCGGCGGCGCCGCCCGGGTGACGGCGCTGCGCGACATCCGCGCGCGCCTGGCGGCCGAGGAGCAGGTCCGCTTCCTGGCCCACCACGACGCGCTGACCGGCCTGGCGAACCGGCCCCTGCTGCATGACGGCCTGGCCCGGGCGCTGGCCGCGCCGGAGCGCCCCGGCCATCCCTTGGCAGTGCTGTTCATCGACCTCGACCGTTTCAAGGAAGTCAACGACAGCCACGGCCACGGCGCCGGCGACCTGCTGCTGCAACAGGTTGCGCAGCGCCTGCGGGACAGCACGGTCGGATTGGGCAACACGGCGCGCATCGGCGGCGACGAGTTCATCGTCGTGCAGGCCGACGCCGTGCAGCCGTCATCGGCGGCGCACCTGGCCCGCAGCCTGATCGCCTGCCTGTCCGAGCCGTACGACCTGGGTGGCCGCCGGGTCCACATCGGCGCCAGCATCGGGATCGCCTTGCAGGGCGATGGGGAGAGCGGGCCGGAGGGGCTGATCCACAGCGCCGACCTGGCCCTGTACCAGGCCAAGTCGCTCGGCCGCGGCAGCTTCTGCTTCTTCACCCCGGAGATGGAAACGGCACCGCGGGAACAGCGCGAGATGGAGCGCGACCTGGGCGAGGCGATCCGCGACGGGCGGCTGGACGTCGCCTACCAGCCGCTGTTCAACGCCCAAGGCGGCAGCGCCGGACGCCGCGGCGCCGAACAGGGTGGGGCCGAACAGGGTGGGGCCAAACATGGTGGGATCGTCGGCTTCGAGGCGCTGGTGCGCTGGCCGCATCCGACGCGTGGCC
>CAXTFY010000564.1:0-2730 GCA_964243265.1 uncultured Acetobacteraceae bacterium
GTGACGGGGCTGGTCGATGCGCTGATGGACAGCATCCCCATCGTGTGCCTGACGGGCCAGGTGCCCACCCACCTGATCGGCAACGACGCCTTCCAGGAGGCCGACACCACGGGGATCACCCGGCCGGCCACCAAGCACAACTACCTGGTGAAGCGCGGCGAGGACCTGGCGCGGGTGGTGCACGAGGCATTCTACGTCGCCCGCAGCGGGCGGCCGGGCCCGGTGCTGATCGACCTGCCGAAGGATATCCTGATCGCCCGGGCGCCGTATGCGGCGGCCAGCACGGAGCCGCATCGCAGCTACCGTCCGGTCACCGAACCTGATCCGGGGCAGATCGCCGCGGCGGTGCGGCTGCTGAAGGGGGCCAAGCGTCCTGTCGTTTACTCTGGCGGCGGCGTCATCAATGCCGGGGATGCGGCGACGGCGGCGCTGATCGCCTTCGTGCGGGCGACGGGGATGCCCTGCACGAGCACGCTGATGGGCCTGGGCGCCTATCCCAGCCCGGACCCGCAGTTCCTGGGGATGCTGGGGATGCACGGGACCTATGAGGCCAACCTGGCCATGCATGGGTGCGACGTGATGCTGAACATCGGGGCGCGGTTCGATGACCGCGTGACGGGGCGGCTCAATGCGTTCAGCCCGGGCAGCAAGAAGATCCACTGCGACATCGACCCCAGCAACATCAATAAAAACGTTGCCATCGATGTGCCGGTAGTGGGCGATGCCGCGCGTATCCTGGAGGCGCTGCTTGCGGCTTGGCATGCGGATGGGCAGACGCAGGACCGCGCGGCGCTGGCGGGCTGGTGGCGGCAGATCGACGGGTGGCGCGCGGTGGACAGCCTGGGCTTCAAGCAGGACATGGCGCCGGGCAGCATCATCAAGCCGCAATATGCCATCCAGCGGCTGTATGAGATGACGCGGGGGACCGGGCGCGACACCTTCATCAGCACCGAGGTCGGCCAGCACCAGATGTGGGCCGCGCAGTACTTCCACTTCGACAAGCCGAACCGCTGGATGACCTCGGGGGGGCTGGGCACCATGGGGTATGGCTTGCCGGCCGCGATGGGGACGCAGATCGCCCATCCCGACGCGCTGGTGATCGACGTTGCCGGGGAGGCCAGCATCCTGATGAACATCCAGGAGATGGCGACCCTGGCGCAGTATCGGCTGCCGGTGAAGGTGTTCATCCTGAACAACCAGTACATGGGCATGGTGCGGCAGTGGCAGGAGCTGCTGCATGGTGGGCGGTATTCCGAGAGCTATTCGGAGTCGCTGCCGGACTTCGTGAAGCTGGCGGAGGCGTTCCATGGCGTCGGCCTGCGCGCGACCGGGGTCGATGACCTGGACCGGGTGATCGGCGAGATGCTGGCCAGCGACCGGCCGGTGATCGCCGACATCTGCGTCGAGCAGAAGGAAAGCTGCTTCCCGATGATCCCGTCCGGGGCCGCGCACAACGAGATGATCCTCGGCCCCGGCCATCAGGAGCGCACCGCCAGCATCACCAATGAAGGCATGATGCTGGTATGACCACGGTTGTGACAACGGTTCCTGGGGCCAGGATGTTGGAAGCAGGGCAGCAGTCGGCGACGATCAGCGTGCTGGTTGAGAACGAGTCCGGCGTGCTGGCGCGGGTGATCGGGCTGTTTGCCGGGCGCGGCTATAACATCGACAGCTTGACCGTTGCGCCGGTGGACGCCGGCGGCGCACGCAGCCGGATCAACATCGTCACGTCCGGTACGCCCATGGTGATCGAGCAGATCAAGGCGCAGCTCGACCGCCTGGTGCCCGTGCACCGCGTGGCGGACCTGACGCGGGAGGGGCCGCACCTGGCGCGCGAGCTGGCGTTGGTGAAGGTGGTCAGCGACGGGGCCGACCGGGCGGAGGCGCTGCGCATCGCCGAGGCGTTCCGCGCCCGGGTGATCGATGCCACCGTGGGCAGCTTCGTATTCGAACTGACCGGGGCCAGCGACAAGGTGGAAAGCTTTATCGCGCTGATGGCGCCGATGGGCTTGGCCGAGGTGTCCCGCACCGGCGTGGCGGCCATGGCGCGTGGGACGCGGATGCTCTGAACGACACCGGCCGCCGTTGCGTGGCGGTCACCGTGCCGAGCGTCATTGCGAGGAGCGTAGCGACGCGGTACTCCAGGAGCCGTCCAGACTGCACCGGCCCCCCCTGGATTGCCGCGCCGCAAGCGCGGCTCGCAATGACGGCAGCCGCGACGGGGGCGTAGGCCCTAGCCATCCGCCCCGCACCCGCTAGAACCCCACCCATTCCAAACAACGAAAGAGAAACAGCCATGCGCGTCTATTACGACCGCGATGCCGACGTGAACCTGATCAAGGGCAAGCGGGTCGCCGTCATCGGCTTCGGCAGCCAGGGCCATGCCCATGCCATTAACCTGAAGGACAGCGGCTGCACCGAACTGGCGGTCGGGCTGCGCCCTGGGTCCGCTGGCGTTGCCAAGGCGGAGAACGCCGGGCTGCAGGTCATGGACCCCGCCGAATGCGCCAAGTGGGCCGACGTGGTCATGGTGCTGACGCCTGACGAGGGCCAGGGCGACCTGTATCGCGAGAAGCTCGCGCCCAACATGAAGCCTGGCGCGGCGCTGGCGTTTGCGCACGGGCTGAACGTGCATTTCAACCTGCTGGACCCGCGACCGGACATCGATGTGTTCATGATCGCGCCGAAGGGGCCGGGCCATACCGTGCGCAGCGAGTATCAGCGCGGCGG
>CAXTFY010000565.1:0-2720 GCA_964243265.1 uncultured Acetobacteraceae bacterium
CTCCCTCTCCCTCCGGGAGAGGGCCGGGGTGAGGGGGCCTTGGCTGCGGAGCGGAGTGCGCGAGCGCCGGACAACAAGGGCTCTGGATGGGGGCGGGTTGCGCTGAACAACCCCCTCACCCCGGCCCTCTTCCGGAGGGGGAGGGAGCAGGCAGCGTTCTTACAGGCTTTCAGCCGGCAGATTGCGGTGGCAGCCGGGCCGCAGCGCCAGCATCAGGACTTCGGTTTCCCGCCAATCTCCTCCGGCATCTCGTCCTCGTCCTCTTCTTCCTCGTCCTGCTCGTCGTACCAGTCGAGCACGGAGTCGTGGAACTCCGGGTCCTTCAGCAGCCGCATCGCCAGGGCGATGGCGATCTCGTGCGGCTCCGGAACGTCGGTCGCGCCGTCCGGCACGTCGGTGGCGGCTACGACGCGGATGGTCATGGCGCCTTGGTCCTCGCCGATGACCAGGGCCACCTCGGTCGGGTCAAGCTCGATGCTGGTCATTTTCGGGGCGGCCATCGGGGCGATCTCCTAATGTCGCGGCGCTCCTAGCAGGTTTTCCCCCGGTGCGGCTAGGCTGGCTGAGAAGGCCGAGAGAGAGGGTGGGATGCGATACATGATGCTGTTGACGGCACTGGCGGCGGTGCACGCCGCGCCGGGCCTGGCGCAACCCGCGCCGCCCCCCGCTCCGGCAGCGGCGCCAGCGGGGGCAGCAGCCGTGCCGGGCACCTTTCTGCTGACGGTGTTCCTCCGCCATGACCAGAGCAAGACGGTGGACGAGATCAACGAGCACCTGCGGCAGACCGGCTGGTATGACAAGTTCCCCGGCGCTGGTGTCGAGATCGTGTCCTGGTATGTTATGATGGGCATCGGCCAGGTCGTGACCCTGCGTGTTCCCGCGGACCGGTTGCGCGACGTCAACCGCATCATCGAGGGAACGGCATGGGGCGGCTATCGTACGGAGTTCTATCCAACCTACGACTATCGCGCCCTATGGGAAGAGGCGAAGCGCAGCGCCCATCCCTAATGCGGCTGCGCCCGGTCCTGTTGGCGGCGGCCCTTCTCTGCTGCGTCCCGCCAGTGCAGGCGCAGGAGCAGGGCCAGGCATCGACGGACGCCTCGCCGCCGGGCCTGAACCAGCCCGGCCCCATCTCCCCGGAAGTGCGCCAGGCCGAAAAGGACGCGGCGTGGCAGGCGGCCATGACAGGCGCGACGCGCGGCCCGGCCAGCATCCCCCTGCTGGACCAGGCCCGCCTGGCGCTGCCGGGCGGCGTGGCCTTCATCCCCAAGGCCGCCGCATCCCGCTTGCTGAGCGCCTACGGCAACCGTTCCGGCGACAGCCTGGTCGGCATGATCGCCCTGCCGCAGGAGGACACCCCGTGGTGGGTGATCATCAACTGGGTCGATGATGGCTACGTGAAGGACGACGAGGCGGCGAAGCTCGACCCGGACGCGATCCTAGCCAGCCTGCGCGAGGCCGCCGCCGAGGGCAACAAGGAACGCGTGCAGCGCGGCTTCCCGGAGCTGGAGCTGCTCGGCTGGACGCAGCCGCCGGCCTACGACGCGGCAACCCACCGCCTGACCTGGTCCCTGCGCGTCAAGACCGCTGACGAGGACGAGGCCGACGCCACGCTCAACTTTAACACTCGTGCCCTGGGGCGGGACGGCTACTTCAGCGTCAACTTGCTGACCAGCCCGGACCGCATCGGCGCCGACCGCCAGGTGTCGGCGGGGTTGCTGGCTGGCTTGGACTACCTGGACGGCAAGCGTTACACGGATTTCAACGCCTCGACCGACCATGTCGCCGAGTACGGCCTGGCGGCGTTGCTGGGCGTGGTGGTAGCCAAGAAGATCGGGCTGCTTGCCCTGGCCGGGCTGTTCCTGGCGAAGTTCGCCAAGGTCGGACTGGTCGCGGTGCTGGGCCTGGGCGCCGCCGCCCGCAGGATGTTCCGGCGCACGCCGCGGGCCTGATATGAGGCTGCTGATCCTTGCGCTGGCCGGGCTGAAATTCAGCAAGATCGGGCTGACCGCCGGCAGCATGGTGCTGTCGCTGGCGGTGTATGCGTCGATCTGGGGCTGGGCGTTTGCGGCCGGATTTGTGGCGCTGCTGTTCGCGCATGAGATGGGCCATGTCGGCGCCGCCGTGATCCGCGGCTTGCCGGTCAGCGCCCCGGCGTTCATCCCGTTCATGGGCGCCTTCATCACCATGAAGCAGGCGCCGCCGGATGTGGAAACCGAGGCCTACGTGGCCTATGGCGGCCCGTTCATCGGCACCCTGGCGACGTTTGCGGTGTATTTCTGGGCGCGGTCGGCCGGCAGCACCCTGGGGTTGGCGGTGGCCTACTCGGGGTTCTTCCTCAACTTGTTCAACCTGCTGCCGATCTCGCCGCTGGACGGCGGACGGATCACCGCGGTGCTGGGTCCGCGCATCTGGCTGCTTGGGGTGCCGCTGATGATCGGGCTTTTGCTGTACCGGCCCAGCCCGATGCTGTTTGTGATCGCGGTTGTTGCCGCGCCGCATGTGATGGCGGCCTGGCGCTACGACCCGTCCCTGCCGGAGAACCGGGCGTACTACGGCATCCCTGGGCAGACCAAGTTCGAGTACGCCGTGCTCTACCTTGGCCTGGCGGCGCTGCTGGGCATCATGACATTCAACCTGCACGACATGCTGTCAGCCGTGCACGGGGGTGATTAGCCGGGCAACTCTATGCGGCAAGGCCACTTCCTGCTCCCTCTCCC
>CAXTFY010000566.1:0-2714 GCA_964243265.1 uncultured Acetobacteraceae bacterium
AGGGGCATGTCCTCGCGCAGCGGCTCATGCTGCGGCCCCATCATGTAGAGGTCGTCCACAAAAACCATGCGCGCGCCGACCGCCGCGCAGGCCTCGACGACATTCGTCATCGCCTTTGGCCAGGCCGCACGCCAGACGCGGCCAGAGTAGGGGAAGCCGATGGCCAGAACGACCCTGTCCGCCCCGTCAATGGCCTGGCGAACAGCATCGGCATCGAGCACGTCGCAGGACCGGTAGCCCGCCTGCGCCGGCAAGCCGGCCGGCCGGCTGCGTTGCGCCACGCATACGGCCTCGCCACGCGCCAGAAGCGCCTCAGTCGTTGCGCGCCCAACCGCGCCGAAGCCTAGAACGACAGTTGATCCACTCATGGCCGAGATGCTCCCGCTGGTTGCCGGACCCGTTGGTTCCGTGTGGAGCAACATGATGGAGAGCAAGCTATAGAGAAATTGTGGAAGACCGTAGAGATGCTATACGGGAAACGATGAACACCGAGCCGGACTGGAACCTGCACCGCACCTTCCTGGCCGTCCTCCAGGAGGGATCGCTGTCGGGCGCGGCACGCCGACTCGGGCTGACGCAGCCGACGGTCGCACGCCATGTCGATGCGTTGGAGCGGGCAATCGGCGCAGACCTATTCCTGCGCTCGCAACGCGGCCTGGTTCCGACCGAGACGGCATCGGACCTAAAACCCTACGCCGAAACGCTTGCCTCCACCGCCGCAGCCCTGATGCGAGCCGCGACCGGCCACGCCGGCGAGGTGCGCGGCAGCGTTCGCGTCACCGCCAGCGAGGTGGTCGGCGTCGAGCACCTGCCGCCGATCCTGGCAGCCCTGCGCCGGCGCCACGGTGGCCTGGCCATTGAACTCGTCCTGTCCAACGCCGTGGACAACCTGCTGCAGCGCGAGGCCGACATTGCCGTGCGCATGGTCGAGCCGGCCCAGGAGGCCCTGATTGCCCGGCGCCTGCAGCCGGTCATGCTCGGGCTGCACGCCCACCGCAGCTATCTCGAACGTCGCGGGACTCCGGCGTCGGTGGACGAACTTAGGGACCATGACCTGATCGGCTTCGACCAGGGCACGCCGGCGATCCGCGCCATCGTGGCTCGCTTTCCCGCACTCGACCGCCCGGCATTTGCTTTGCGCACCGACAGCGACCTCGCGCAGCTTGCGGCCATTCGCGCCGGTTTCGGGATCGGCGTCTGCCAGGTGCAGGTGGCACGGCGTGATCCGGACCTTGTGCACGTCCTTGCGGACGCCTTCACCCTGAGCCTCGGCCTCTGGATCGTCATGCATGAGGACCTGAAGACCAACGCACGGTGCCGGGCGGTGTTCGATGCGCTGGCAACAGGGTTGGCCGCATGCTGAAACGCCGCCGGACGGCCGGAATTTGCTCCGCCGGCCGAGCCGCCCGGTGTCGAGCCGTAAGCCCCGGAGACCGGCTCAGCTCAGCCGGGACCGAGCCGTGGCCGCGGACTCCTCCCCCTGCCGACCGTTCCTAGTGACGCCCGGGTGTTCAGGACGCGCGGGCCTCCGGCAGGGCCATCGCCGCACGCGAGTCCACGCGCGCCAGCCGGGCCAGCATGTAGTCCACCTCCGCCTTGCCCTTCGCCGACAGCCCCGGTGCCGGCTTGCGTTGCGCGTCGCTGGCCAGCAGGCCGCGGCGCATCAGCACCCACTTGCGCACCGCCAGGCCGATCCGCGCCTGCTGCTCATAGCGCAGCAGCGGCAGGTGCGCGTCGAACAGGTCGTGCGCGGCATCGCGCTGCCCGGCCGCCTGCAGGCGCACCACGTCCTGCAGCAGCTCGGGGAAGGCATAGCCGGTCATCGCGCCATCCGCGCCCCGCTCCATCTCGAAGTCGAGGAACAGGCCGCCGTTACCGGTCAGAATGCTGATCGGGCGCAGGCTGCCGTCCTTTTGGAAGCCGCGCAGGGCGGTGATCTTTTCCAGGCCCGGCCAGTCCTCGTGCTTGAGCATGACGCAGCCGGGGTTGTCCTGCACGATGCGGCGGATGACGGCAGGGGTCATCACGACAGTCAGGGTCAGCGGGTAGTCCTGCAGCACCCAGGGCACGTCGGGTCCGATGGCCTCCGCGGCGCCGGCGAAGTAGGCGGTGATCTCCTCGTCTGTGCGCAGGTGCGGCGGCGGCGCGATCATCACCCCGGCCGCGCCCATGTCCATGCAGGACCGCGCCAGCGCCCGCATGGCCGCGAAGCCCGGCGAGGACACGCCGACGATCACCTGCGCGGCCGGCATGCCGCGGATGAAGCGGCCGGCGACCTCCAGCGCCTCCTCGGCGGTCAGTTTCGGCGCCTCGCCCATGATGCCCAGCACGGTCGCGCCCTGCACGCCGCAGCCGGCGTAGAAGCTGGCCAGGCGGTCGATGGAGTGGAGGTCGAGGCGGCCGTCAGGGTGGAACGGGGTGGGGGCGATGGGGTAAACGCCGTGGGCGCTGGGGGTCAGCATGGGGTGGATCTCCTGCAACTTCCGGCAACCCAGCACCACAGCAGCGGCAGCACAACCCTTCTCCCTCTCCCTCCGGGAGAGGGCCGGGGTGAGGGAAGCCGAGAGGGCTGCACTTCAACTAGGACAGCACACAGCCAGCCTTGTCGTCGGCAGTTTTTACGCCTGCCGCTTCCCTTACCCCGGCCCTCTCGCTCCGGGGGAGGGGGAAGCAGCGATGCGGCCTTGGCGCTTCCCGTCCCGGCTGGAGTGCGC
>CAXTFY010000567.1:0-2709 GCA_964243265.1 uncultured Acetobacteraceae bacterium
CCAGCCCAGGATTGGCCAAAGTCAAGCTTAGAACTCGTTGGAAGCATTGAAGGATGGCATTTAAAGCGGAGTTTTTAATCGGCGCTGATTGGAAATCCTTCGTCTACGGAAATACATCAATGAAGCTAGCTCGCTCTACAAAACTTGTGGAGAGTTCCGGCCAGGTTTCAACTCGTCCTCCAACCTCACCCAGCGACAAGCGGGCCGAGATCGCCGACACTGGCCCATCCTACCAGGAGGCGGACCTATGGACTTCACCGGCAAGCGCGTCATCGTCATGGGCGGCAGCCGCGGCATCGGGCGCTCGATTGCGCTGGGCTTCGCCGCCGCGGGCGCCGCGGTCTCGATCTGCGCCCGCAGCGCCGGGCCGCTGGAGGCGGCGCGGGCCGAGATCGAGGCCTTGGGTGCCCTGGCCCACGCAGCCCCCTGCGACCTGGCCGACGCCGACGCCATCGCGCGCTACGTGCCCATGGCTGCGGCGGCGCTGGGTGGGCTGGACGTCCTGGTGAACAACGCGTCCGGCTTCGGCCAGACGGATGACGAGGCCGGGTGGGCGGCGTCCCTGGCGGTGGACGTGATGGCGGTCGTGCGCGGCAGTCACGCCGCCATTCCACTGCTCGGCACGGGATCAAGCATCATCAACATCGCCTCCATCTCGGCCCTGCGCGCTACGTCGCGCTCGGCCCCGTATGGCGCAGTGAAGGCGGCGGTGATGCACTACACCGCAAGCCAAGCCAAGATGCTGGCCCGCCGCGGCATCAGGGTGAACTGCGTCGCTCCCGGCTCGGTCGAGTTTCCCGGCGGCACCTGGGAGCGGCGGCGCACCGAGGACCCGGCGCTGTATGACGCCACGCTGGCGCAAATCCCGTTCGGCCGCATGGGCCGGCCGGAGGAGATCGCAAACGTCGTGCTGTTCCTGGCGTCGCCGGCGGCAAGCTGGGTGACGGGGCAGAGCATCGTCGTCGATGGCGGGCAGCTCATCGGGCCATGATGTCCTCCCCGCTCCCCGCCCGGCTCGACGCCGCGCTGGCCGCCCTGCCGCACGCCTATCCCGGTCCGGGCGGCGCTGCCGCCGTGCTGCGCGGAGGCGAGGTGCTGGCCCGGCATGCCTGGGGCTGGGCCAATGCCGAGCGGCGCATCGCGTTCACGCCGGGAACGCTGTTCCGCATCTGCTCCATCACCAAGCAGTTCACCTGCGCCCTGGTGCTGGACGCCTTCCCTGACCCGGCGGTGCTGGACAGGGACGTGAGCGCCCACCTGCCGGTGCTGGACGGGCCGGCCCCCGGCACAATGCACCTGTGCCACAACCAATCGGGCCTGCGGGATTACTGGGCGGTGGCGATGCTGCACGGGTCGCCTGCCGAGGCGCCGTTCGGCGACCTGGAGGCCAAGCGGGTGATTGCCGGCACACGAACACTGCAGTTCCAGCCGGGCACCCGCTACTCCTACGCCAACCAGAACTTCCGCATCCTGTCCGACATCGTGCAGGACCGCGTTGGCCGGGGCTTCGCGGAGCTGCTCCGCACCCGCATCTTCGACCGGGCCGGCATGGGCAGCGCGATGCTGGCCGCCGACACCCGCGCCCTTGCGGACGGGACTGAAGGCTACGAGGGCACCCAGGCCGCCGGGTTCCGGCCTGCCGTAAACCGGGTGCTGTGGACCGGTGACGCCGGCATCGCCGCCAGCCTGGACGACATGATCGCCTGGGAACGCCATATCGACGCGACGCGGGACGATGCGGACGGGCTGTATTGCCGCATGTCCGTCCCGGTCGCCTTCGCCGATGGCGCACCTGCAGAGTACGGCTTCGGCCTGGGCCGGCGGCCCTGGCTGGGCCGCCCGGCGACGGGCCATGGCGGCGCATTGCGCGGCTGGCGCAGCCACCGGGTGTACTTGCCGGGGGAGCGCATCTCGGTCGTGGTCCTGTTCAACCACCTGTCCGACGCCCATGCCGCCGTGCTGGACCTGCTGGCCGCTGCTCTGGGCGAGAACCTGCCGCACCCTGCCGCGGCGCCGCCCGCACCGGACTGGCTGGGCGCCTACGTCGAGCCGGAGACCGGGCTTGCGGCGCGCATCGACATGGCTGGGGACGGGCAGGTGCGGCTGCGCTACGGCCATTCGGCGGAACGGCTGGACCTACAGGCGGACGGCACTGCAGGTGGCAGCGGCACACGGCTGCGGCTTGGCAAGGGCGGGCTATGGATGGACCGCCCGGGGGAGAACCAGACGTCCCGCCTGCACCCGCGCATCGGCGCGCCGGCCGCCGACATCGCCGGGCGTTACAGGTGCGCGGAACTGGGGGCGATGCTGACCGTGGCCGATGCCGGAGGCGTGCTGTATGGCGGCTTCTCGGGCTTCTTGGGGCAGGGGCGCATGGAGTTGCTGGACGCCATCGGGCCGGACCTATGGGCATTGCCCTGTCCGCGTGCGCTGGACCACACGCCGCCGGGCGACTGGACGTTGGCCGTCCAGCGTGACGGGGCCGGCCGGATCTTGAACGTCGAGGTCGGTTGTTGGCTGGCCCACAGCTTGTCCTATGCCTGCGATGACTGATGCGGCGCATCGCACGGTGTGACGGCGGCAAGCGACAGCGTGTTGCATAGACCTGGAGAGCAGACGCAATACCCCAAACCTGATTGAAATCAGGCGAAACAGGGCTCTCCCGCGTTTTTGATACTGCTACGGAAATGGATTCTGGACGGACGGGCT
>CAXTFY010000568.1:0-2688 GCA_964243265.1 uncultured Acetobacteraceae bacterium
CGCCTGGACCGCGCCGCCGAGGAGGAGGGTGCCGCCCCGTCCTGGCGGCTGGACCCGGTGCCGCTGCCGATCTCCCCGGGCGAGTTCGCCGCCCTGGAGGACGGCCTCTGCCAGCGTGCCCGGCTGCTGGAAGCGGTGCTGGCCGACCTGTATGGCCCGCAGTCGCTGCTGGCCGACGGCGCCCTGCCGCCCGCCCTGGTGTTCCCCAACCCCGGCTTCCTGCGCGCCTGCCGCGGCACGCCGATGCCGCAAGCGCGTTTCCTGCAAGCCTACGCCGCCGACTTGATCCGCAGCCCCGATGGCCAATGGCGCGTGCTGGCCGACCGCACCGGCGGGGTGCTGGGCATCGGCTACGCCCGCGAAAGCCGCCGCCTGCTGGCCCGCGTGCTGCCGGAGCTGTTCCGCACCACCCAGGTCCGCCAGTTGCGCCCGTTCTTCGAGGCCTGGCAGGACGCCCTGCTGCAGGCCGCCCCGCCCCGCGATGGCCGCACGCCCTACGTCGCGCTGCTGACCCCCGGCGTCACCGACCCGCACTGGACCGAGCACCTGTCGCTGTCCCGCGACCTGAACTGCGCCCTGGTCGAGACGCGCGACCTGACGGTGCGGGCCGGCGTGCTGCACTTGAAGACCCTGCTGGGCCTGCAGCCCGTTGACATCCTGCTGCGCCGCCTGCCCGGCGACGCCATCGATCCCCTGGAGCTGCATGCTCCCGGCGTCGGCGTGACCGGCCTGCTGGACGCCGCCCGCAACGGCGCCGTGCAGGTGCTGAACCATCCCGGCGCTGCGCTGATCGAGGCGCCCGCGCTCGCGGCCTTCCTGCCTAGCCTCAGCCGCCGCCTGCTGGGCGAGGCGCTGCGCCTGGCCACCCTGCCGACTGTCTGGCTCGGCGACGACGGGGCGCAGCACATGGTGTGCCAGGCGTTCCAGCGGTGGTGCATCCGCCCGGCCCTGGACCCCGCCCGCCCGCCGGTGCCGCTGGCCAGCCTGTCCGCCGGGGAACGCCAGGCGATGAGCGAGGCCATCGCCGCCCGGCCCTGGGACTACGCGGCCTGCACGCAGGTCGTGCCCTCCGTGGCGCCCTGCTACGGCGCGGGGGGCCTGGCGCCCCGGCCGGTGGTGCTGCGGCTGTTCCTGATGCACGACGGCCACCGCTGGCAGATGATGCAGGGCGGCCTGGCCCGCGTGCTGGAACCCGGCGAGCACGTGACCGAGGCGCTGCCCGCCGGCGCCCTATTCAAGGACGTCTGGGTGATGACCCAGGAGCGCGCCGACATCCGCGGGCCGGAGCCGTTGCGGCAGCCCCGCATCGCCATCCGCCGCAGCGTCGGCGACCTGCCCAGCCGGGTGGCGGACGACTTCTTCTGGCTCGGCCGCTACGTCGAGCGGCTGGACGTGCAGGCCCGGCTGGGCCGCGCCGGGCTGCTGCGCTCGGCCCGGGGGGCACCGCTGCCGCGGGAGGTCGCAGAATCCGGCGTCCTGTTGGCCTGCCTGGCCGAGACGGGCATGGTCGATGACGAGGACGGCAGCCCGCTGCCGCAGGCCGTGCAGTTGGCGCTGGCGCCGGAGGGGGCGGCCGGGGCTGTCCTGGGCTATGCCGCCGGGCTGACCGAGGCGCTGCGCGACCGCATGACGCCGGAGACCCATGCCGCCATCACCCACGCCCAGCGCGCTGCCCGGCAGGACATGGACGACGCGATCCGCCTGCGCCATGCCGGGCCGGGAGTGGACGGCCTGATGCACGCCATGACCGGTCTGCAGCGCCTGGCCAACACCCTGGCCGGCGTCGCGTCGGAGGGCATGGTGCGCAGCGGCGGCTGGCTGTTCCTGGACCTGGGGCGGCGGATCGAGCGGGCGTACCTTACCACGCAGATGCTGGCCGTCGTGCTGCAGCAGCCGGCCGGGCGCATGGACGGTACGCTGCGGCTGCTGCTGGAGCTGTGCGACAGCGCCATCACCTACCGCAACCGCTATATGTCCGCGCTGCAGCCTGCCCCGGTGCTGGACCTGGTGCTGGCCGATCCGGACAACCCGCGCGCCCTGGCCTACCAGTTCGCCCAGGCGGCCCAGTTGCTGACCCAGGCCGGCTGCGGCTCGCTGGCTGCCCAGGCGGCGGCGTTGCAGCACCGGACGGAGCGGCTGGTGGATGACGTGCAGCATGCGGCCGACCCGGTGACGCGCACCGCCGCGCTGTCGCCCTCGCTGCTTGCCATCGGCGCGCGGACGGGCGGCCTGTCGAACGGCGTGACCCGGCGTTTCTTTGCCCTGCTGCCTGCCTTGCAGGCGGTGGGGTTCGAGGTCGCATGATCGGGCCAGCATGATACTGCGCGTCCAGCACAGCACCACCTATGCCTATGCCGACCGGGTGGAACTGGCCGGGCACCAGCTTCATCTGCGCCCGCGCAGCCTGCCGTGGCAGCGGGTGTTGCGATTCGGGCTGCTGGCCGACCCGCCGGCGTCCCGCATCACCTGGGGCGCCGACCACTTCGGCAACCCCGTCGCCTGGCTGTTCCTGGATGACGCCCATGCGGCGCTGCATGTTGCGACCGACTCGCTGGTCGAGGTCGTCCGCCGCACCGTGCCCGACCCGGCGCAGACGCCGGCATGGGAGCAGGTCGTGGGCCTGTGCCACCGCGCCGGGGCGGCCGAGGCGGCGGAGTTCGCGTTCGCCAGCGCCAAGGCGCCCTGCCT
>CAXTFY010000569.1:0-2687 GCA_964243265.1 uncultured Acetobacteraceae bacterium
CTCGATCCGCGTCGCCACCAGGAACCCGATGGCCTTCGTGACATCCAGGATCAGCGTCACCACCGCCCCCACGGCAAACTGCCACTCGAAACGGAACCAGATGTAGACCAGAATCATCCCCAGGCTGATCCCCAGTGCCAGCAGCCCGTTCTGGAACAACTCCTGCGACACCGAGGCGCCGACCGCATCCGTGCGGAGGATCTGCGTCCCCGGCTGCGACTGCTCCAACGCCTGCCGCACCCGGGACACCGCCGCCTCGGTCGCGTTCTGGTCGCGCTCCGGGTCCAGCCGGATCATCACGTCGTCATCCGTCCCGAACCGCTGCAACCCGGCCTGCGGGATGCCCGCCGCCGTCAGCCCGGCCCGCAGCTTGTTGAAGTCGGCCGGTCCCGGCGTCCGCACCTCCATGATCACGCCGCCGCGGAAGTCGATCCCCAGCCGCAGGCCGGGATAGAAGAACAACCCCAGGGACAGCAGCGACAGCACCGCCGAGGTTGCCAGCCCGGCGTAGCGCCCCCGCATAAACTGGATGTTGGTATCGTCCCGGACCAGCCGGAACCGCGGGCGAAGCAGCGAACTGAGGATCATGACCTACACCGGCAGCAGCGAGGGGCGGGTGCTGACATACCACCGCACCATGAACATACGCGCCACCACCGTGGCCGTGAACAGCGTCGTCACGATTCCGACCGTGATGGTGACGGCGAACCCCCGCACCGGCCCTGACCCGAACACGAACAGCATCACGTGCGCCAGAAACGCCGTCGCGTTGCTGTCGATGATCGTGCCATACGCCCGGCGGAACCCGGCCTCCAGCGCATTCAGCGGCGTGCGCCCGGCCCGCACCTCCTCCCGCACGCGCTCGTTGATCAGGATGTTGGCGTCCACCGCCACCCCCAGCGTCAGCAGGATCCCCGCCATGCCCGGCAAGGTCAGCGTCGCCTCCAGCAGCGACAGCACCGCGATCTGCAACACCAGGTTGATCAGCAGCGCCGCATTGGCGAACCAGCCGAACAGCCCGTAGAACACCGCCATGTAGGTCATCACTAACAGCAGCCCGACCCCCAGCGCGATGGCCCCGCGCCGGATGCTGTCCGCGCCCAGCTCCGGCCCGACGCTGCGCTCCTCGATCACGGTCAGCGGCGCCGGCAGGGCGCCGGCGCGCAGCAGCACCGACAGGTCCTGCGCGCTGCTGGCGGTGAAGTTGCCGCTGATCTGGCCGCGCCCGCCGATGATGGGCGTCTGGATCACCGGGGCGCTGATCACGCGGTCGTCCAGCACGATGGCAAACCGCTTGCCGACGTTGGCGCTGGTCACGTCGGCGAACTTGCGTGCGCCGGTGCTGTCAAAGGTGAAGTTGACCACCCAGCGGTTGCTCTGCGTGTCCTGGCCCGGCCGCGCGTCGGTGAGGTTGGCGCCGTCCACCTCGACCCGGCGGCGTACCGGCTCCTTCACCCCAGCCTGGCCTTCCATGGGCAGGAAATCGACACCAGGGGTAGGACTGGCGGGGTTGGCGCTCTCGTCCAACAGACGGAAGGTCATGCGGGCGGTACGGCCGATCAGCTCCTTGATGCGGTTGGGGTCATCGACGCCGGGCAGTTGCACGACGATGCGGCTGTCGCCCTGGCGGGTGATCTGCGGGTCGAGCACGCCGGTCTCGTCGATGCGGCGGCGGACGATCTCGATGGATTGCTGGATCGCCGCCTTGCCGCGGTCGGCCAGCATGGCGGGGGACAGCGACATCACGACGGCGCCAGGCTCAGTTGAAACGTCGTACTCGGCCGGGCCGGTCGTGGTGGAGGCCTCGCGCAACAGGCGCACGGCGTCGTCTTGCTGGGCGGCGTTGGGAATGCGGACCAGGACGCGGTTCTGCGCCGCCTGCACCGTGGGAGTCTGGAAACCGACCTTGCCGCGCAAGATAGAGCGGGCGCCGTCGGCCAGGCTATCCAGTCGCTCCTTGGCGATGGCGCCCATGTCCACTTCCAGCAGCAGATAGCTTCCGCCGCGCAAGTCCAGCCCCAGCCGCACCTGGCGCCAGGGGAAGCCGCCCGGCGGAGCAGGCAGCACGTTGGGCAGGCACAGCAGCACGCCCAGCACGCAGATGCCGAGGATCACCGCAATCTTGAGGCGGCTGAAGTACATCATAGGGGGCGGGACGACCTGGCTGGTGGAATGCCGGGGTATGCCGGATGCGGGCCGGGGGTGGCAAGCCTTGGCCATCCGCCACCCCCGCGCTACAGGGGGCGGATGGGCAAGGGACCGCTGCGGATCGGCATAGCAGGCGCTGGGCACTTCGGGCGCTTCCACGCCTTGAAGGTCGCCGCGAGCCGCCGGGCGGTGCTGGCCGGGCTGTATGACCCCGACACCGCGTGTGCTGAAACCGTGGGGCGCGAGGCCAGAGCGCCAGCCCTGCCGCTCCCGGACCTGCTGGCCGCCTGCGACGCCCTGGTGATCGCCGCCCCCGCCGACGCGCACCACGCGCTGGCCGTGCAGGCCATGCAGGCCGGCCGCCACGTGCTGATCGAGAAGCCCATCGCCGCCACCCTGGCCCAGGCCGACGAGCTGGCCGCGCTCGCCGCCACCGCCGGCGTCGTGCTGCAGGTCGGCCACCTGCTGCGCTACTCCGCCGAGCACGCCGCCATCAGCGCCCGCATCACCCGCCCGCTTTATATCGAGTGCGCCCGCAT
>CAXTFY010000570.1:0-2656 GCA_964243265.1 uncultured Acetobacteraceae bacterium
GGCAACAGGACTGGAGAGCAGGCCATGATCTTCGGCTACTCCTTTGGCGACCTCGGCTCGATCATGGCCATGCAGGGGTTTGCGGGCCTGATCCTGTTCTCCGTCTTCGTGCTGATGGCGCTCGGCCTGGCGATCATCTTCGGCCAGATGGGCGTCATCAACATGGCACACGGCGAGTTCATGATCCTCGGCGCCTACGTCACCTTCCTCACCTCCCGCCTGTTCACGCTCTACTTGCCCGGCGCGTTCGGCGGCTACTTCTTCGTCGCCGTCGTGCTGGCGTTCTGCGTCACGGGCCTGCTCGGCATGGCGGTCGAGTGGGTGCTGATCCGCCACCTCTACCGCCGCCCGCTCGACACCCTGCTGGCGACCTGGGGCCTCAGCCTAATCCTGCAGCAGGTCTATCGCTCCGTGTTCGGCGCCCGCGAGGTCGGCGTCGATCAGCCGGACTGGATGATGGGTGCTGCCAACGTGACCGACACCATCCAGATCCCCATCAACGGCCTGATCGTGATGGTGCTGACCACGCTGATCGCCACCGGGGTGTACGTGCTGATCTTCCGCATGGGCTGGGGCAAGCAGGTGCGGGCAGTGATGCAGAACCGCGCCATGGCCGGCGCGGTCGGCATCGACACCGCCCGGGTGGACTGCATGACGTTCGGCATCGGCTGCGGCATCGCGGGCGTGGCCGGCAGCGCGTTCACCATGATCGGATCGACCAGCCCGACCGCCGGGCAGCTTTACATCGTCGACTCGTTCCTCGTGGTGGTGTTCGGCGGCGCCGGCAGCCTGGTGGGGACCATCGCGTCGGCGTTCACCATCTCGCAGGCGCGCTCGACGCTGGAGTTCTTCCTCAGCGGGTCCATGGCGCAGGTGATCGTGCTGCTGACCGTCGTCGGCATCCTGATGCTGCGGCCGCAGGGGCTGTTCGTGCTAAAGGTCCGGAGGTAGCGCATGACGTTCACCCGCAAGGACACCCTGTTTATCCTGGTGCTGGCGGCGGTCCTCCTCGTCGTGCTGCCGATGGTGCTGGAACCCTTCCGCCTCAACCTCGTGGGCAAGTACCTCACCTACGGCTTCGTGGCCCTCGGCCTGGTGCTATGCTGGGGCGACGCTGGTATCCTCAGCCTGGGGCAAGGGGTGTTCTTCGGCCTCGGCGGCTACTGCATGGCGATGTACCTGAAGCTGCAGGCATCCACGCCCGAGGCCACGAAAATCCAGTCCACGCCGGGCATCCCGGACTTCATGGACTGGAACCAGATCACCGAGCTGCCGCTATTCTGGCAGCCATTCCACAGCCTCACCCTGACGCTGATCGCCGTCATCCTGGTGCCGGTGCTGCTGGCGCTGCTGATCGGGTTCGCGATGTTCAAGCGCCGGGTCGGCGGCACCTACTTCGCCATCATCACCCAGGCCATCGCGGCGATCCTGACCATCCTGATCATCGGCCAGCAGGGCTATACCGGCGGCGTCAACGGGATCACCGACCTGCGGACCCTGAACGGCTGGGACATCCGGACGGACCAGGCGCACAACGTGCTGTATTTCATCAACGCGGCCCTGCTGATCGGCTGCCTGCTGCTGGCCCATTTCGTGCGGCGCAGCAAGCTCGGCCGCATCCTGGTGGCGATGCGTGACAAGGAGGACCGGGTGCGGTTCTCCGGCTACGGCGTCGCCGACTTCAAAATATTCGTGTTCTGCTTCGCCGCCGCCCTGGCGGGGGTCGGTGGCGCAATGTTCACCCTACAGGTTGGCTTCATGTCGCCGAGCTTCGTCGGCATCGTGCCGTCGATCGAGATGGTGATTTACTGCGCCGTCGGCGGGCGCACGTCGCTGCTGGGCGCGGTGTATGGCGCGCTGGCGGTCAACTGGGCGCGCACCGCACTGTCCGAGCGGTTCCCCGAGTTGTGGCTGCTTGCCCTGGGGTCCCTGTTCATCGTCGTCGTGGTCGCCTTCCCCGATGGCCTGGCCGGAATCTGGCGGCGCAGCCTCGACCCGGTGCTGGACCGCCTGCTGCCCTGGCTGCGTCAGCGCCCGGCGGCCAGCGTCCCCGTGCCCGGCCCGGCGCTGCCCGCCACCCCGGCGAAGTAGGAGCGCCAGGTATGGCCGCTGACACCAACTACCTGCTGGCGGTCGAAGGGCTGGCGGTGTCGTTCGACGGGTTCCGCGCGGTGGACGACCTGTCGTTCTACTTAGACCGCAACGAGATCCGCGTCATCATCGGCCCCAACGGCGCCGGCAAGACAACCGTGCTGGACCTGATTTGCGGCCGTACCAAGGCCACCGCCGGGTCGATCAAGTTCGAGGGCGCGGAACTGACCCGGATGCGCGAGCATGAGATCGTCCGCGCCGGGGTAGGCCGCAAGTTCCAGACCCCGTCTATTTATGAGGACCTGACGGTGTTCGAGAACCTGGAAATCTCGTTCCCGCGCGGGCGCACGGTGTGGGGCGCGCTGGCGTTCCGGCGGGACTCCGAGGTGTCGGACCGGGTGGAGGACGTGGCGCGCAGCATCTTCCTGCACGACCAGTTGGACCGTCTGGCGGGCCTGCTGAGCCACGGGCAGAAGCAGTGGCTGGAGATCGGCATGCTGCTGATCCAGGACCCGGCGCTGCTGATGCTCGACGAACCCGTCGCCGGCATGAGCGTCAGCGAGCG
>CAXTFY010000571.1:0-2656 GCA_964243265.1 uncultured Acetobacteraceae bacterium
CGGATCAGCCCGGCGCGCTGGAGGATGCCCGCGGTCACAGTGACGCTGGGACGATGCACGCACAGCATTGTGGCGACGAACTCCTGGGTGAGCTGTAGCTCGTCGCTTGCGGCGCGGTCATGCGCGATGAGCAGCCAGCGCGCAAGGCGCTCCTCCAGGTCGTGACTGGCGTTGCAGGCCGCCGTCTGCATGATCTGCGCCTGCAGGGCCTCGTTGTATCGCAGCAGGAGTTGCCGCAAGGGAGCATTGGTCTCCACCTCGTCGATGAAGTCCCGGGCCGTCATCCGCAGTGCGGTCCCTGGAAGCTGCACCTGGGCCTCGACAAAGAAGGTGTCGACTCCCGCGAGCAACGGCATCCCGAGCAGGCCCTCGCGACCAATGACGCCGACCTCGGCCCGCAGGCCATCCTCCAAGTCGTTGACCAGCGATATCATGCCGGTCTCGAGGAAGTAGACGGCTTCGAGCGGCCTGTTCGGAACGTAGATCACCTGCCTCAACGAGAGGATAACAGGACTCAGCTTGGGCAGCAGGGCCGCCAATGTGTCGGCGGGCAGGGACGCCAGCAGGCGGTTGCGCACGAGGGCAGACTGGAAAGACAAAGCGCAGTATGTCAATCGGCGTTCAATATTGACCCCCATCGGCGCCCAAGGTTGACCCCCTGATTCGAGGTCTCTGGCGTGGCTGACGATCAGTTCCGGTTCTTCATCCGCCAGCTGTCATTGCCGGTCTCGATGATGTCGCAGTGGTGTGTGAGACGATCGAGCAGGGCCGTGGTCATCTTGGCGTCGCTGAACACCGTCGGCCATTCGGAGAACTTCAGGTTGGTGGTGATGACGATCGAGGTGTTCTCGTAGAGGCGGCTGATCAGGTGGAACAGCAGCTGGCCACCGGACTGGGCAAACGGCAGGTAGCCCAGTTCGTCGAGGACCAGCAGATCAAGCCGCATCAGCTGCTCTGCCAGTCGTCCTGCCTTGCCCGAGCGAGCCTCGTCCTCCAGGCGGTTCACCAGGTCGATCACCGTGGCAAACCGGGCGCGTCGCCCGGCGCGGATGCAGCTGCGCGCGATGGCGACCGCAAGGTGGGTCTTGCCGGTGCCGGTGCCGCCGACCAGCACGGCGTTGCGCTTGTCGTCGAGGAACCCGCCGCCCGCCATGTCGCGCACCAGGCCCTCGTTGATCGGCGTGCCGGAGAAGTCGAACTCGGTGATCTCCTTGGCCAGCGGCAACCGGGCCGAGGTGATCTGGTAGCGGATGGAGCGGGCCTGTTTCTCCGCGATCTCGGCTGCCAGCAGATCACCCACGATCTGCTGCACCGCATGCTGGCGCTTGAGGCCGTTCCTCATCACCTCGTCGAATGCCGACTTGATGCCCGCAAGCTTCAGCTCGTCGAGCATGCCCAGGATCTCATGGCGTTCCATGGTCGTGTTTCCTCAATCTGTCGTAGCGGGCACAGTCCGCGACCGGCTCGTGCTTCAGCACCAGGGCGGCCGGGATGGGGATCGCCGCCGGAGTGGGCGGCTGGCGATGGCGCGAGAGGATGCTGAGCACCACGTCGCCGCTGAACAGCCCATCCTCGAGCGCTTCGGCGCAGGCCGTCTCGACGAGGCTCAGTCCGTCGCTGGCGACCGCCGAGAGGATGCGCACCATCTGCCGGTCGCCATCGGCCGTGCCCCTGAGTTTCTGACGCACGCGTCCGAGCGCACCAGGCAGGATCCAGTCGCGGAAGGGCGCGCCGTTGCGCAGCGCCCCTGGCTTGCGCACCAGCACGGGCACGTAGTGCCAGGGATCGTAGACGGTCTGATCGCGGCCGAAGCTGCGTGCATGCTCGGCCACGACACGCCCGTCCTGGCGCACCACGATCCGACCAGCGTAGGCGCGCACTTCCGCAGGGCGTCCGACAGCGCTGGCCATGACCGAGTATCTGTTGCGGTCGAACTGCACCAGGCAGGTCTTGGACACGGCGACGGTGCGGGCCTGGAAACCGTCGAACGGCTTGACGTAGGGCACCAGGCCCGGGCGCTCGATCTCGAACATTTCCCACACCGTCTTGTCGCGGCGCTCGGGGTGAGCATGGTTCTTGGCATAGTCGACGCAGCGGTCCGCCAACCAGCCATTCAGGTCATCGAGCGAGCCGAACCGCGGCTGCGGCTTGAAGAACCGTGCCCGCAGGGTGCCGACCTGGTTCTCCACCTGGCCTTTCTCCCAGCCCGCAGCCGGCGTGCAGGCGGTCGGCTCGACCAGGTAGTGGCTGCACATCTGCAGGAAGCGCCGGTTGAACACCCGCTCGCGCCCGACGAACACGCTGTCCACCGCGGTGCGCATGTTGTCGTAGATGCCGCGCTGACAGGTGCCGTGGAAGAAGGCGAACGCGCGGTCATGCGCGTCGAACACCATCTCCTGCATCTCGCGCGGATAGGCGCGCACGAACGGCATCCGGCTGTGGCACAGCCGGACCTGCGCCACGTGCACCAGCATCGCGGTGCCGCCGATCTGCACGGTCTCCTGCGACCAGTCGAACTGGTAGGCCTCGCCCAGCGCGAAGCTCAGCGGGATGTAGGCGTCGCCCGAAACGCTGCCCTGCTTGCGCTCCCGAGCACGGGCGTAGCGGCGCACCGCGTCGTAGCCGCCACTGAACCCGCGCGCACGCAGCTGCTCGT
>CAXTFY010000572.1:0-2652 GCA_964243265.1 uncultured Acetobacteraceae bacterium
GACGCTGCCGGGCACGACCAGGTCGCCCAGCAGGTCGGTGTGCAGGACGAGGCTGTCTGTCAAAGCGGGCCGGGGCAGGGGAGGCGCGTCCGGCAGGGCGGGATCCATGGCCTGTTCCAGGTCATGTTCCCTGCCGGAACGGGTTGCGGATCGTCAGTCGCCCCTCGATCACCTGGCCGTCCTGCATGTCCTCAGAGCAGACGGTGTCGCATCCTGCCTCAAGCGCCGAAGCCAGGATCAAGGCGTCGTAGACCGCGTAGCCCGTGCGCTCCGCAAGGGCGAGCGCGGCCTCGTGCGTGGCCGCGGTGATCGGCCGCGGCGCCGGGCAGAGCGCACGGACGGCGGCCAGGGCCTGCTGGACCTCCGGCCAGGTGCGGCGCAGCTTGCGCCGGGCGACGTTGGCGAACTCGTTCAGCACCTGCACGCTGACCACCCCGCCGCCGCGCAGCAGCGCGCGCGCCGCGTCCGAGCGCGGGTCCGGCTGCAGGGCGGCGTAGACCAGCACGTTGGTGTCGAAGAAGGGCGGGCTCACGTGCCGTCGCGCTCGTTCGCCTCGTCGCGGGAGAAGCGGAAGCCTGGCGGCAGCCGCCAGCCGAGCGCGCGCAAGGCGTCCAGGGCATCGTCGCGGGTGGTGTCGCGGCCCGCGCGGAAGGTGCGCGGGCCGGCCACCTCGATCTCGATCTCGTCGCCTTCCCGGAGCTGCAGGGCCTCGACTACGGCGGCGGGCAGCCGCACGGCCAAGCTGTTGCCCCATTTCCCTACCTGCATCGCGCCGACTCCCAGATATACCAGGCAGCTTGTCTATCATGAGGGATCAACCCGGGCAAGCCATTACGTCCGCAAAGCGCGATTAGCGGACGTAATAGGCCGCGGGCGGAAACCGGGCCGACCAGGCTTTACCACGGTTAGTAGCGGCTTGCCTTAATTGTAGAGGTGGGCAAAATGGCCTGATGAGACAGCGCGTTAGGGAGAAGAGGACAAGCCAGCAGCGTGATGGCGAACCTGGCGGCCACCACGGGACACCAGGCCCATTGACCCTTGCAGGCGGAACGTTAGCTGCGGCCGGGCAGGGACCGGGTTGGACCGATGATGAGGGTGGCACGTTGGGGCAGGGCGGTCACGCGCCTTCTGCCGCCGCGCCGCAGGCGCTGGAGACCGGGCGCCTCTATGCCCGCGACTGGGCGGCTTTCGAGAGGTGGTATGCCACTTGGGAGCGGACGCCGCTGCCGGCCAGTCCCGACACTGCCGCGGCCTACCTGGTGCTGCTGGCCCGCCGCCTCGCTCCCGGCACGCTGGCCCGGCACGCCGCCGCACTGAACGACCGGCACCGCCGCGCCGGCCACCCCGTGCCTGGCGCCGACCCGGGCGTGCAGGCCGTGCTGCAGGCCGCCCGCGACGTGCACCGCGCCAGGACGGACGAGGTACCCACCCCCAAGACGCCCTCCCGCCGCGTGGCAACAGCCAGCCCGGTCCAGCTTGCTCGCATGGCCGCCCGCTGCCCGGGCGATCTCGCCGGCCTGCGTGACCGCGCGCTGCTGCTGCTCGCCGCCGCCGGCCTGGACCGCGAGACGCTGCGCCATCTGGACCGGGACGGCGTGCGCCTGACCGACGCCGGCGTCGAGCTGATCTTGCCCCTCCTGGCCGATGGGGACCTCCCCGACAGCGTCTCCCATCACACCGTCGCCGTGCGCCGGGCGGCGGCAGTGCTGGCCTGTCCCGTCCGTGCCCTCGAAGCTTGGCTCCGCAGCTCTGGCATCCGCTTCGGGCCGGTGTTCTGCAAGGTGGACCGCTGGGGCAACGTCGAGCACGGCCGGCTCGCCGCCGCCGCCCTGCGCGGCATCTGGCGGCAGCACGCCGTCCCGGCCCGCCATGGCCGCGGTCGGCCGAGGGCAACCTGATGGCGCGCTCCCCGGCCCAGAAGGCGAGCGACGCCGCCGACACGCTGCTGGGCTGGCTCACGAGGGAGCAGGCCGCCAGCCGTGCGATGGTGGATGCTGGCCAAGCAGGGCAGGGGCCGGCAGGGGGCGGCGTGGCAGGGCACGACCACCCGCCGCCTGCGCCAGCCGCGCACCTGGACCGGGACCCCGATCAGGCAGTGCCCCTGCCGGCCAGGACAGGCGAGGAAAGAGGACCGGGAGCAATCCCTCGCCTGCCGCATCCCGACTGGCTGCACCACCGGCTGGTGGTGAGCGGGGCCGCAGCGGAGGTGGCGGCGTTCCGGGTCGCCGCCGCCGGGCCAGGCGAGGTTCCGTGGCCGCTCGACCCCGACCAGGTCAGGGAGGACATGTTGCACCTGCTGCTCTGGCCGCCGGCGCCCGGGCGCCGGACGCTCAGCGCCGCTGGTGCCCGAGCCTTGGCGGGACAGCTGCGCGAGGCCGCCGCCCTGCGGCACGGCGCCGTGCTGGCCCGGGCCGGGCAGGGCCGGGCCTGCCCCTTCGACCTGCATCGGCTCGTGCCCGTGCTGGAGGCGGTGCTGCCGCTCGGCCCCGACCACCCCGACGCCGTGCGCTGGTTGTGGGAGCACTGGGGCACCACCGAGATGCTGCGGGGTGTGCAGGAGGACCGCTACGCCACCCTGGGCCGGCATCCCGTGCCCTGGCAGGACCCGGGCGCGCTGCACCTCAGCTTCTGGTCGGCCGACTGGACGCCGTG
>CAXTFY010000573.1:0-2649 GCA_964243265.1 uncultured Acetobacteraceae bacterium
CCATCCTGTTCGCCGGGCTGAGCCAGGCCTGGAACATCCTGGGCGGCTACTGCGGGCAGATCAGCCTGGGGCACGCGCTGTACTTCGGCATCGGCGCCTACGTCTCGACGCTGCTGTTCGTGAACCTGGGCGTGCCGCCGACGCTCGGCCTGTTTGCCGGCGGCGCCGTCGCCGGGGCATGTGCGCTGCTGGTGGGTTGGCCGTGCTTTCGGCTGAGCGGGCACTACTACGCCATCGCCACCGTCGTGGTGGGGGAGATCGGCTACCTGCTGTTCCTGAACTGGGACTGGGTGGGGGCGGCGACCGGCGTCTACGTGCCGTTCAAGGGCGAGAGCCTGATCGACCTGCAGTTCCGCACCAGCAAGCTGCCGTTCCACTTCGTGGCGCTGGCGTTCGCGGCGCTGGCGTGGGCGGCGGCCTATGTCATCGAGGGCAGCCGGTGGGGCTTCGCCTGGCGAGCGGTGCGAGACGACGTGACAGCGGCGCGGTCCCTGGCGGTTCGGGTGTTCCCATCCAAGATGGCCGCGGCGGCAATCAGCGGCGGGCTGACGGGGATGGGCGGGGCGATCTACGCGCAGTATGTCGGCTACATCGACCCTGACAGCGTGCTGGCCGGGCAACTGAGCATCCTGATTGCGCTGCCGGCGGTGCTGGGCGGGGTGGGGACGCTGTGGGGGCCGTTCGTCGGCGCGGCGGTGCTGATCCCGGTCAGCGAGCTGTCCCGCAGCTACTTGGGCGGCGGCGGCCAGGGGGTGGATTTAATGATCTATGGCGGCCTGATCGTCGCGGTGTCGCTGGCCCGGCCGGCGGGGCTGGTCAGCCTATTCGGCGTGAAGGGCGGCGCATGATGGCGACGCACCCACAACCAGGCCGCAGCGCCAAACCGCTATCGCCGCTGCTGCTCCCTCTCCCTCCGGGAGAGGGCCGGGGTGAGGGAAGCGGCAAGAACCGAACCGAGACGAAGCACGCCCGCGCACTCCGCCGCAACGCCACGCCTGCGGAGCGGAAGCTGTGGCCGGCCCTGCGCAACCAGGCGCTCGGCGACGCGAAGTTCCGCAGGCAGTATCCATGCGGGCCATATATCCTGGACTACGCGGCTGTAGGCGCAAAGCTTGCCATCGAGGTTGACGGTGAAAGCCATGCCCTCGGCGACGGGCCAGCGCGGGATGCCAGGCGCGACGACTGGCTGACCGCCCAGGGCTGGCGCGTGCTGCGGTTCACCAACGACGGGGTCTTGGGCAACCTGGACGGGGTTCTCCAAACCATCGGCGCGGCGCTGCGTGGCTTCCCTCACCCCGGCCCTCTCCCGGAGGGAGAGGGAGCAGCAGGATGACCCTGCTTCAGCTTTGCAACGTCACCAAGACCTTCGGCGGCGTCGCGGCCAACGTGGACATCAGCTTCGACGTGGCCGAGGGCGAGATCCTCGGCCTCATCGGCCCCAACGGCGCCGGCAAGACCAGCCTGTTCAACTCGATCTCCGGCGAGGTCACGCCCGACCGCGGCACCATCGACCTGGCGGGCCAGCGCGTCAGCGGCGCCGGGCCAGTGGCATGCGCGCGGGCCGGCATTGCCCGCACGTTCCAGGTGGTCCGCAGCTTCGACAGCATGACGGTGCTGGAGAACGTCATGGTCGGCGCCTTCGCCCGCACCAGCAGCCCGCGCGCAGCGATGCGGGCGGCGGCAGACGTGCTGGCGTTCGCCGGCCTCGACCACCGCGCCGACGCCCCGGCGCACCAGCTCACCCCGCCGGAGAAGCGCCGCCTGGAGATCGCCCGCGCCCTGGCCACCCAACCGCGCCTACTGCTGCTGGACGAAATGCTGACCGGCCTAACCCCCACCGAGGCCGCCGGCGGCGTCGCGCTGATCCGCGCCGTGCGGGACCGCGGCGTGACGGTCGTGATGGTCGAGCATGTCATGGAAGTCCTGCTCCCCCTGGTGGACCGCGCCGTGGTGCTGAACCTAGGCCGCGTGCTGATGCAGGGCTCGCCGTCCGAGGTCGTGCGCCACCCCGACGTGATCCGCGCCTACCTAGGCGACCGCTATGCTGCTTAGCCTGCAAGGCGTGTCCGCCAGCTACCGCGGCCTGAAGGCATTGCAGGGCGTCACCCTGCAGGTGGCGGCCGGAGAGATCGTCGCCGTCGTCGGTGCCAACGGAGCGGGCAAAAGCACCCTGCTGCGCGCTATCGCCGGGCAGGTCGCGACGGAGGGAGCCATCAGCTTCGACGGGGAAAGCCTGGCCCGCGTCGCCCCGCACCTCATCACCCGGCGCGGCGTCGGCCTGGTGCCGGAAGGCCGCCGACTGTTCCCGCGGCTGTCGGTGCAGGACAACCTGCGCCTCGGCGCCTATGCCCGGCGCGGCGACCCGCACCGTTTCAAGCCGCTCGACCTGGTGTTCGACCTGTTCCCCCGCCTGCGGGAGCGCCTGGCGCAGCGGGCGGAAACCCTGTCCGGCGGGGAGCAACAGATGCTGGCCATCGGCCGCGCCCTGATGACCCAGCCGCGCCTGCTGATGCTGGACGAGCCGAGCCAGGGCATCGCCCCCAAGCTGGTCGATGACATCCTGGCCGCAGTGGGGCGCATCCGCGCGCTGGGCACCACCGTGCTGCTGGTGGAGCAGCGGCTGGCCGAGGCGCTGGACCTGGCCGACCG
>CAXTFY010000574.1:0-2631 GCA_964243265.1 uncultured Acetobacteraceae bacterium
GGCCACGCGGTTGTAGGCGCCATAGGCGAACACGGCGCGCAGCCAGCACTGCAGCGGCTTGATGCGCCCTAGCAGGCCGCCCGCGCCGTCCACGTCCTGGATCGAGGCGGCATGCACGACGACGCCCAGCAGCAGCCCTTGCGTGTCCACCGCGACGTGGCGCTTGCGTCCCATGACCTTCTTGGCCGCATCCCAGCCCCGCGGGCCACCGGCTTCCGTGGTCTTCACGCTTTGGCTGTCGATAATGGCCGCCGTGGGGCTGGGCTCCCGGCCTGCGCCCTCGCGCAGCAGGACCACAAGGTGGTGGCGCATGCTCTCCCACACGCCCGAACTGAGGAACGCACGGAAGGAGCCATACACGGTCGGCCAGGGCAGGAACGCCGGCGGCGGCGGCAGGTGCGGCCACTGGCAGCCGGTGCGCAGCAGGTAGAACAGGCTGTCCAACAGGCACCGCATGTCGGTCGTTCGCGGACGACCGCCGGGCTTGGCCGGCGGGATCAGAGGCTGCATCAGCCGCCATTGGTCGTCCGTCAGCCTCTGGCCCGACCCGTAATCACCAACCAACGCACGATCCTCAGGCGTCCACATCGCAGGCTCCACGACAGCCAAACCGTTGGGAACGCGACCAGGACGCCCCCGGGTCAGACCGTCACGCCGACGCAAGCGACCTTCGCAAACGGGGTCTCAGGAGTTGGAGCCTCCGGCAAACCCGGTGCGGTTCATACCAACACCGCTCTGGGGCTGAGCTGGGCTCACTGCGACCGGAGCGCGCTGTGCGATCAACTCATCCTCATAGTGATCATGATCGTGGTCCTTGTGCATGTCGGCGGCTGCTAGATCGATCGGCTGGCCGTGTGGCGTGTTTTCATACGCCTGCCGCCAGGCTTTCTTCCGCCCAGCCATCATATCCGGCGCAATCAGGCCACGCGCGGCTACGATAGACTCAAGTGCCGTCAGAAACTGACGATGGTATGCTTGATCGGCGTCCTCGTCCGCCCGTTGCGGTGAAGTTTCGATCTCCACGGCAAGGGTTCGCACCCAGGCGTCCCAAGCAAAATGCCCTTCCTGATGCAGTGATACTACCAGCGCAAACGCCCTAGCTTGCCATGGCTCGTGGAACGTCACCTCCTTGCCGGCCAGCTCCGGCCGCAGGTCCGATGGCGCGCTCAGGGTGCCGGATCCAAATAGTCGTCCCAAAGATCCAACCGCAGCGTGTCACGCTGAGGCGCGGAGGACCCCCACAACTCCCGCGCTGTGAAGCGGACCGAGTAGACGTGCTGCGGCTTCTCGCCCTGGTGGTGCGCGGCGGTGTCGGGAAAGACGAACACCCCGTGATCGCGCTCGATGGTCCCACGCTTGCCGCGCGCGTAGCGGGGCAGGCGCGTGTGATGTTCTGGGTTCAGCGTCAGCACCAACACGCGGTCCCCGGCGCGGAAACGCGGCGCAACGGGCTTGGCCACGCGTGTTGACCCGCCGGTGCCGACCAGGGTTGGCACCAGATCCTTGGTGATGACGGGCATCAGATGGTTCCTCCGGACACGGCTTTCCATTTCGCCGCGAGTTCCTCCCCGGTGATCGCGCCGTGTTCCTGCAGCAATGTCTCCAACGTGTGCAGCCAGTGCTCGTAGTAGCTGCTCGAGAGGTATTCGACCGCTCCCATCCGTTCGATGCCATGGCGGAACTGGTCGACGTTGAAGTGGCCGCCGCCGAACGTTGCCATCATCATGCCGAACGCCCGGCGTTCCCAGTCATGGTGGAACACCGGCTCGTTCTGCTCCGGGTTGATGGGGCCGAAACCGTGCATCCCGCCGAGATCATGCACTCCGTTCATGCCGGCGCTCCCGCGGTGGGAGCGGGAACGGTCGCCGTGCCGATCATGGCATCGCGCGTGACGAGCGCTGCCAGTTGTTCCTCGCTCCAACCCTCCGTGCCCTCCGGCCGGCGCGGCAGCACGAGGTAGCGCAATTCGGCATTGCTATCCCAGACGCGGACTTCCGTGTCGTCGGAGATGACGGTGCCGAACTCAAGCAGTACGCCGCGCGGGTCGCTGACGACGCGGGCGCGGTACGGCGCCGCCTTGTACCAGACCGGCGGCAGCCCGAGAGTTGGCCACGGATAGCAGGAGCACAAAGTGCACACGACGACGTTGTGCACCTCCTCGGTATTTTCGACCACCATCATGTCTTCGCCCTGCGCGCCGCTGAAGCCAAGTTCCGCGATTGCCTTCGTCGCATCCGTCAGCAGCCAGGCCTTGTACTCGGGATCGGCCCAGGCCTTGGCGACGACACGAGCACCGTTGCGGGGGCCGATCTTGGTTTCGTAGGTCTCGATGATCGCGTCGATCGCGGCCGGGTCGACCAGCTTCTTCTCTATCAACAACGACTCTAGCGCCTTGATGCGCAACTCAGGGTCGCTGGGAGGAGCGGTGTGCACGTGTTCGGTCATCTACTCGACTCCTTTTCGGGGCTTGCGCCTGATCTTAGAGCTGAATGCTAGCATCGGTTTCCGTAGGTCCGATAGATGCCGGAATTGGGCTTGTACCGGTGCTGTCAACTTGTGGGGGGAGTGTCAAAAAGCTGGGGCGCTACGCCGCGAGCTGGATTGCTTGCTGGCCGAAGCGTCCGTCCAGCA
>CAXTFY010000575.1:0-2630 GCA_964243265.1 uncultured Acetobacteraceae bacterium
CCGACCGGGGTGGTGACATAATGCAGTATCTCTCCACTCTATTGTAAACACATGCTTTCTTGTCGGGCATCTTGTGAGACTGCCCGACTGCACCGTCCGGCGCGCCGGACTTCCGGCCGATCCAGGTCCAACTGCCGGATGACATAGGGCGCACCAGCGCACACCTGCTTGGCAGCCAGCACCCCGTCCTTGATCAGTCTGATCACGGTCATCTTGCTGACCCCGAGGTGGGTCGCGGCTTCGTGCAGGATCAACTCGCCCCGGTCGGCACGCTCGCCCTCCCGGTAGATCGCAATCCCGCGCTCGGCACGAAAGTTGCGGATGCGCAGCTGCGTCCAGGTGTGACCCTTGGCAGATCGCATGCTGAGCCGATTGAGGACAGAGGCGATGCTGGCGTCCGGCAGCAGACGGGCAAGATCATGGATCAGCTGCTCGGTTGCTGTGCTTGTCTTCCATCGATGTTGGCCATGGCGGCTCTTCGGCAGTTCGAGTGAGGTGTGATCGCCCCCTTTCCAATGCAGCTTCAGCCGGAGATGGCCTGCCTCGACTTTGACGACGATTTCTTCAATCACAGCGCGCAACAACCGCTTGCGCGTTTCCGACGACGCCGCGGGATGGTTCCACGCGCGCGGCAGATCGTCGGCGAGGGCTGCCAACTCGGCCCGCTCCGCTGCAGAGATCGCCGTGGCGGGCAGCGTCTCGCGCGCAGACCGGATCACCTCCTCGAGCCGTGCCACCTCGGACAGCCGCTCGTTCCAGCGGCGTTCGAGTTCGCCCACCACAATGCGGTTCTCCGGCTCGACGGCGTTGTATTGCCGGTGGGCTCGTGCGGCCTCATAGCGAGCCTGTTCCAAGGCAAGTTCGATCTGACCGATGCGGTCCGTGCTGGTCCGCTCGCGATCCGCCACGGCCTCGAACGCCGCTTCCAGCGCCAGTGGCGAGACGACGCGCAGCGCCTCGGTCGCGACCGCGGCATCGATGCGCATGTTGCCGAACGAGATGCACTTGGTTCGGGCGGCATGATTGGTCGAAGCGTCGTTGCAAAGATAGCGTGCGACACCGCGCAAACCATTATGCTGCACCTTCAGCTTGCGCCCGCAATGCCCGCAGCGCAGCAGGCCGGCCAGCACACCACCGCCGTTTCTTACTGAGCCAGGAACCATGCCGCCCCTCATGTTGGCATTGTCACCGATGAGGCGCTGATTGTGCTCGTAGCGCTCCCACGTGATGTAGGCTGCATGGTGGTCGCGGATCAGCACGCCCCACTCGTCTTGCTGGCGCCGGATGCCTTGCCTGACCACCTTCCGTCCAGCTTCGATCCTAACCTGCGACGCCGTGCGGCCGAAAGCATAGGCTCCCGCATAAATCGGGTTGGTCAGCAGCCGATGCACCGAGTTGTAACGCGGCAGGTGCCACTCGACAGTCCGGCCCTGCGCCCCGTAGGCGATGCTCGGCATCTCAATGCCTTCCTCGCGCAGCCACAAGGCAATCTGCCGGACGCTGCCGACCTCATCGAACTTGCGGAACACCAGGCTGAGCGCCTCGCGAACCCGGCGGTCCGGGTCCATCTCCAGCCGGTCATTGGCCGAGCGGACGTAGCCGACCGCGACGCTGGTATGAAGATCGCCGCGCCTAGCCTTCAGCAGCAGCGCTTCTTGGGAGCGCTGCCGCAGAATGGAAAGCTCCAATTCGCTGAACGTGCCCTTCATGCCCAGCAGAAGCCGGTCATTGACAAGCCGAAGATCGTACACGCCATCCTCATCGATCAGCAAACATCCCACCAGCCCGCAAATATCCAACAGCGTGTGCCAGTCCCGGCCATTGCGGGCGAGACGCGATGCTTCAACGGACAACACCGCTCCGGCACTTCCAGCACCAACCGCGAGCAGGAGACGTTCAAATCCCTTACGGGCAACACCGCCCCCTGATCGCCCGAGATCCTCGTCAACGACGACCACGTTCTGCCACCCAAGAGCCTCGGCCCGTGCCGTCAGGCCATACTGGCGACGGCGGCTCTCCGGATTGTTGAGAAGTTGGTCGGAGGTCGACTGCCTGACGTAAATGTAGGCGGTGCGTGCCAGGTGGTCGGGGGTGATCTTATTCATCGGCCGACCTCGCCGTCGTCGGTGTGCCCACGCACTCCAGAAGGAGCTGCTTGAGCAGGCAAACCACCGTCGCCCGGACTTCCGGCGCCATTCTCTGACGGTCCGCCTGCATGGCCGCTCGCTGCAGCAGGTCGGGTTGCTGTTGCGCCGGTTTGTTCGACATCGATTCCATCCTCTTCCGCCCTGTTGCAGGGGACCGAGGATACGGAGGGATCATCAAGCAAGGCCCGGAGCGCGCGTAATGAGGACAGCGACAGTCTCGGGATTTCAACGAGCGGCAGCTTGGCTGAGGCCTCCTTTGTCATCCAGGCAGGCAGAAGGCCGCGTGTGCCGTCCGGCAGGTCAACTGTGAAGTACAAGGCCCCACCATGGTGGAGCGTTCGTATGACGACAGCCTGTTCCCCAACACGCGGATGGTGCGCATACCAGATGCGGACTTCGAATGGCTGTTCCTGGGCAGTATGTCGCGTGGCCGACTGGGGTGGGCAAGTCGTGGCTCGCCTGCGCTTTGGGCCACAAGGCCTG
>CAXTFY010000576.1:0-2606 GCA_964243265.1 uncultured Acetobacteraceae bacterium
GCGACGGCGCTGCCCCTGGGGGACCGGCTGCACGGGTGGTACCTGCTGCTGGTCACCTTGGTTTGCACGGCCCTCGCTACGCTGGGCCTCGTTGGCGCTGCCGGGAGTTGGTGACGCCTCGGCTTCAACGGTTGCAGGCGAGGTGGACAACAGCCTCCCCGTCGCAGCGTCCTGATGCCAACCGTCCTTAGCCTGGCCTATGAGGGCGTGCCGTCATTGCGAGCCGGCTTCGGCGCGGCAATCCAGGGGTGCAAGGGCCGGGATTACAGTCTTGCAGCCTCTGGATTGCCGCATCGCAAGCGCTGCTCGCAATGGCAGACGGAACAGTGACAGACGGGGCAATGACAAGCAGGGCAATGACAGGCAGGGCAACAACGGGCGAGAGCACGGGCAAATCGGCCATGGCGAACAGCCGCTGGCACAACCGCTAGCTATGCCGCGGATACGACCGCATCAGCCGCTGCTCCAGCCTCCACTGGCGCCACATCGCGCGCAGCCCGCTCGGCGGCAGGCCCCGGGCGCGGTTGGCATGGCCGATGGCGAATGCCGCGCCGTAATGGCGGAACTGGTCGGCCCAGGCCTGGAACAGCCGGGTCCGCGCGTCCCACACGTGGGTCGCCTCGGAGCCGACGCCATTGACCTCGATGACCATGAAATCGCCCTCCCGCAGCGCCGCGGCGGACCGGAACCGCACGTCGAGGCGCCCAAAGTAGAACTCCGGCATCGCACGCGCGATCGCCTCGACCTTCGCGGTGAGGGCTGCTGTCACCTGGTCACGCCCGTCGTGGAAGATCGAGCCTTTGCAGTGGTTGCCGACGAACACCAATTCCACGCGCTCGCCAGCCAGGGGAACCAGGTCGAGCCGGTCGGCCAGGTGGGGCAGGTACTGGTGCCGCGCGGCGGACGCCCGCTCGTCGGCCAGGATCAGGCTGCGCAACGTGCTGTGGCCATCGCCGACCAGCACGGGCGCCTGCTTCAACGTCACGGAGGTGATGCGGCCCTGCGCCTCGTGCGGGTGGCGGATATAGAACAGGCCGGCCTCGCCCTCGAACGGAATGTAGTGCTGCAACACCAGATCAGCCCCTGGCGGGAACTCGGCGAGGTAGCGGCCCAGCGCCAGGCGGTCCCGGATCAGCCGGACGCCGGCGCCGTTGCAGCCGATGTCGGGCTTGGCGACGATCGGGTAGGCGAGGCCCGCCCCGGCCATGCGCTGCTCGCACTCGGCCAGCCCCGTCGGCCGCAGCTTGACATAGGGCGCCACGGAGGCGCGGGCCGGACCCTGGATTTGGTCCAGGATGCCGCACTTCGACTCGCCGCAGAGGCCGCCGACCTCGATGTTCGGATTGGCCCCAGTCGGCAAGCTGAAGTTGCCATAGCGCAGGCCGAGCAGGACCCACTGCACGACGATCGGCGTGTAGAACGCCCATCCCGGCCAGAACTCGAAGTGGCTGACCACCGGGTCGGACCGCCGAGCCGGCGCGGCATCGACAGCGCTCGTCAACGCCCCGTCCCTCATGATCCCGCCTCCTGCCAACGCCCGGCAATCCGGCCGGCCATGACCACGACAATCGCAAAGCCGGCCGCACCCACCCAGCGCCAAGTCCCCAGGTGTTGGGCCAGCACCTCGCCGACCACCATCGAGACCCCGAACAGCGCGCTGGTCCAGATGGAGGTCGCGACGACGGCAGCGGCCAGGAACGCCCGCAGGTCGCCGCCCAGGAACCCGCAGGCCGTATAGGCCGGCAACCGCGCGCCCGGGACGAAGCGGCTGGCGAACACGACGGTGAACACGCGCCCGCGCAGCCAGGCCTCGCCCCGTTGCCGCGCCGCATCGGGCACGAAGCGCCGGGCCCATGCCACACGGGCGGACAGCCGGCCAAGCCCATACAGGCCGAGGTCGCCCAGCACGATGCCGGCATACAGGCTGCTGAGGGCAAGCGGCACGCTGATGGTGCCAGCCCGCGCCGCAACGCCAGTCAGCACCGTCGCCGCGTCCTCCAGCACGAAGGTGCCAAGGATAACCGCCGCCGCCTGAAGCGCGGGGACGTGGCCTGCAAGGTCCAGCATTCCCAAACGACCCGCGTTAGCCTGGCCGCTGCGCGCTGGCCAGGCGTCCGAGCCGGCTTCGCGCGGTCATCGGCAACCCGGTGATGCCCGGCATGCTGCCCAGCCCGGCCGCGCTCATCAAGCCGCCGACCTGGTCCGGGCGCCTGCCGCCGGTCCGCCTGTTCACCGTTTCCACTGTGGTCACCACTTCCATCCCAGACCGTTCAGGCCAGTCAGCCTAACGGGAACGGGATACGGCGCGTCCGGCTGCATGCCAGGTCAAAAGCGTTTTCGTGAACGGATGCGAGCCACACACTCCTGCCATCTTGCCGGCAGGGTAGCTGGCCCGGCTGGTCCCTCCCTGGCCATCGTCCCTGCTTACCTGTCCGTCATCAGCACCGCAACAAGGCCGCACCCGCTGCATGGCGGTCGCTACCATGCTTGCGCCGCTCAGAACGACAAGCGTCATCCCCGCCTGCCGTCGAACGGCCTTAGGAAAGTGCGACGGCACGAAGCACCCGATTTCGGGCAGCGATCTCATGCATCCGGCGTCTACCTAG
>CAXTFY010000577.1:0-2603 GCA_964243265.1 uncultured Acetobacteraceae bacterium
ACAACGCTTGTGATGCGAAAGTCCGGCAGGAAGATTGTGCATGCCGCGAGACTGTTGCCTGCTCCCTCTCCCGGAGGAAGAGGGGGTAGGCAGCCTCCCCCGCGTTCGGCGTTGGGCGTATGTGCCGGGTTCAGTTAGGCGACATGGCCCATGAAGTCGCGCGCGCGGGTCTGGGCGAACCGCGGGTCGAACACGCGGTTCAACTCGGCGCGGTTCAGCCCGATGTCGGCAAGTTCGCGGTCAGTCAGCAATGCCAACTCATCCATCACCGCACGGCGGCGCGGCAACTCAACGATGGCCGCAACGGCGTGGCGCAGAAAGGCAACAAGGCGGCTCAAGCCCGTCGGGCGGGGGTTGGCGATGGTGCCGTCTGTGCCCTCGACGGCCGGGGTGCGGTACGTCAGGCTGTCAGACATCAGGAGCGCAATCTGCTCCTTGGCAAGCGGGGCGTTCATAATAGGTCCTCAAAACAGTTCAGTCACATCGCCATGCTCGGCGCAGGGAACATTCTGCCATGGCACTGATGAGATATAGGCCGCTTATGCTGCGCTGCAGCACGCAAAGCCTAGCCGCCTGACATGCGCTGAGTGCATTGCTTGTCGTTGAGGTATGCAGATTATGAAGAGAATGTGAACGTGGAACCAACATTTGTTCACGCCTCGGCGAAGCTGGCCGCCATTCGGCAAAACCTGGCCCGCGATGGCCTGGATGGCTTCATCGTGCCACGGTCCGACGAGCACCTGGGCGAATACGTGCCGCCGAGCGCCGAGCGGCTGGCCTGGCTGACCGGCTTCACCGGCAGTGCCGGCCAGGCTGTCGTGCTGCGGGACCGTGCCGCCGTGTTCACCGATGGCCGCTACACCCTGCAGCTTGCCGCCCAGAGCGACCCGGCGCTGTTCGAGTTGTGCCACATCACCGACCAGCCCCCGCCGGAGTGGCTGGCTGCGGCGGTGCCGGGCGGGCGGGTCGGCTATGATCCTTGGCTGATCAGCCAAGAGGGGCTGGCCCGCTTCCAGGACGCCGGGCTGACGATGGTGGCGGTGGAGCGCAACCCGCTCGACGCCGCGTGGCCGGACCGTCCGCCGGCGCCAGCCGCGCCCGTCGTGGTGCAGCCGCTGCAGTGGGCCGGGCGGTCTGCCTCGGACAAGCGGGCGGAGGTCGCGGCGGCGCTGCGCGCCAAGCAGGAAGACGCCGCCGTCATCACCGACCCGGCCTCGCTGGCCTGGCTGCTGAACATTCGCGGCGGCGACGTGGACTACACGCCGTTCGCCCTTGGCTTCGTGCTGCTGCGCGCAGACGGGACGGCGGCGCTGTTCATGGACCCTGCCAAGCTGGACGCGGCGGCGCGGGACTGGCTGGGTCCGGACGTGACGCTGATGGACCGCGAGGCCCTGCCGGACGCCCTGGCGGCCCTGGCCGGGCGGCGGGTGCGGGTGGACCCGGCTGGCTCACCGGTTTGGTTTGGCCAGACCCTGCGCGCGGCCGGCGCGGTGGTGACGGAGGGGCCGGACCCGTGCCTGCTGCCCAAGGCCTGCAAGAACGAAGTGGAACAGGCCGGCGCCCGTGCCGCCCACGCCAGGGACGCCGTGGCGGTCTGCCGTTTCCTGAACTGGCTGGACGGCGCCGCCGGGCACACGACCGAGATCGGCGCCGCCGCCCGGCTGCTGCGGTTCCGGCAGGAGGTGGAGGGGTTCCGTGGGGAAAGCTTTCCGGCCATCTCCGGCGCTGGGGAGCACGGCGCGGTGATCCACTATCGCGTCACCGCCGAGAGCGACCGCCCGCTGCGTCCTGACGAAGCCTACTTGATCGACAGCGGCGGCCAGTACCCCGACGGCACGACCGACGTGACCCGCACCGTCTGGACCGGCCCCGGCACGCCGCCCGCGAAGTTGCGGGACCGCTTCACCCGTGTCCTGCAAGGCCATATCGCGGTGGCTACGGCGACGTTCCCGGCCGGCGTCTCCGGGCCGCACCTGGACGCCCTGGCGCGCGTGCCGCTGTGGCGGGCCGGGCTGGATTACGACCACGGCACCGGCCATGGCGTCGGCAGCTACTTGTCGGTGCATGAAGGCCCGGCCAGCCTGTCGCGCGCTGGCCGGATGGTGCCGCTGTCCGCCGGGATGATCCTGTCCGACGAGCCTGGCTTCTACCTGCCGGGCGCCTACGGTATCCGGTTGGAGAACTTGCTGCTGGTCCGGCCTGCCGCGATGCCGGAGGCTTGCAAGCCGTTCCTTTGCTTCGAGACGTTGACCCTGGCGCCGTTCGACCAGCGCCTGATCGACCCGGTGATGCTCAGCCCAGCCGAATGCGAATGGTTGGATGCCTATCACGCCCGGGTGCTGCGCGAGGTCGGGCCGGCACTGGACGGACCGGTGCGGGACTGGCTGACGGTGGCCTGCCGGGCCATTGGATACGCGGCGTAACGCTCGCTCCAAGGCCGCCAACGGGGATGTGATCACCTACGGCGAAGACGCTGCCTTCTCCCTCTCCCGCCGGGAGAGGGCCGGGGGTGAAGTTGACCCGGTCCGATGGAGTGTTGGTGGGCTTTGGTGGCTACGGCTGGGCTTTGGCCATCTCTGGTGCGGCCGCTGCGGCTGCGGCTG
>CAXTFY010000578.1:0-2603 GCA_964243265.1 uncultured Acetobacteraceae bacterium
ACAAACGCTGACAACAGGTGGCAGTTCATGGCGCCCTTGTTTCAACGCATGGTTGTATCACAGGAATGCGAGCTTAGCCCGCCCAGCAGGAGCTCCGGTCACGCAGGATCACCGCTCAGTCCCAATTATAGCCGTCCAAGCTCGAACGCCCAGCTAACTCCTTCGAAAATCTTAGGTGCATCCAGATGCGACAATCAGCTCGTCCCGCGGTTCAGCCACTGCTCCGTCAGGCCCTATCCACCGCGCAGATTCTCAGTGCGGACCGGGAGCGGGAACTCCTGACGCGCTACCACGCCACCCAGGACAAGGCGGCCATGGATGAACTGGTGCGCTCGCACATGCCAATCATCTTCCGTGTCGCCGGCCGCAGTGCCAAGAACCCCGGGGTCGACATCAACGACCTTGTGCAAACCGCTACCGAGGGCCTGCTCGTCGCCATCAATCGCTGGTCTTTCGACAAGTCCGATGCAAGCGGCCTGGCCCAGGCGAGCGAACCCGCATGCGCCAGCCCGGCAGCGCCGGCTCCAGCAAGCGCGCAAGCGTTCGAGCAGGATGCCGAATGCGATGTCGAGCCTGATGCCGACCCGGCGCTGCGACGCTCCTCACGATTGGCCACATATGCCATGTGGTGGATGCGGATCATGCTGACCAACAGCGTCATCGAGAACCGCGGCATGGTGGTCCGGGCCAAGAACCCGAAGGTCCGCAAAGCGTTGTTCAACCTTCCCCTAGCCATCAGGAAGCTCGACATCACCTTGCCGCTCGGCGGCAGCGACGTCGGCCGGATCGCAACCTACCTCGGGATCGGTGAACGGGACATCAAGGAAGCATTGATCCACGCCGCAGGTGACGTGATGCTGGACGAGCCTATTGGGGACGGCGGCGCGTCCCGGGGCGACATCACCCCAGACGAGCGCGCCGAGGGTGAGGATGGCATCCTGAACCGGCTCGCTTCCACGGAGCACTGGAGCGCGGTTTGCCAGGCGCTGATGGCCCTGCCTGCGCGGGAGCGCTTCATCTTGGTCACCCGGTTCCTCCTGATCCGTAAGTGGAAGCTTGACCGGCTGTCGGACACGCTCATGCTGTCACGCGAGCGCATTCGCAACATCGCCAACGACAGCTTGGGTCAGATCCAGCGCAGCGTTGGCCCAGCAGGCGCCAGACACAGCCCAGCCCCTCACCGGGCGGTTGCAGAACTCGAGGCTCTGGTCAGTGCAGTCGAGCACGCATCCACCTCGGCCGACCCGGCGGACATGGATTTGTTCCTCAGGAACCAGCAGGTCACCACCGGGCCGACGCGGATCACCAAGTCCCGGTCCACAGCGGCGCAGACCAGCTCCGTGCACCGCCTCCTGCCCCCGCCGGCTCTGGTATCAGAACTGCACCTCGCCGCGGCCTGACCCGCACGGCCAAAGCCGGCCGGGCTGCTGCCGACCGGCTTCGTGCGGCGGGCAGGCGCCCGACCAGCCTCAGCCATGCGGCAGGCGGCTCGACAGGAACTCGTAAGCTTTCAGCATGGCGGTGCCTGCCTCGCTGGCGCCGCCATGCTGCTGCTTCTGCGCCTGAAGCGCTTGACGCAAGATGTCCAGCACCGGACGCGCCAGCTTCAGCGGCATCTCCTCAGCCCAGATGTCAAACGCCTCGCCGAACCGTGCCCTCGCGTGCTCAATGCCGCGGGCGGCCGGGGCGTCCAGCTCCGCCACGTCGACGCGGGACAGATCCTGCGCGCGCAGCCGGTCCGGCGACATCAGGCCATGCGTGCGAAACGCCTGGTTCAACTGGCCACGCGCCAGCAGCAACACCTCCGCCGCAGCACGATGAACCAAGAGCGGACGCAGGTCGATGCGGTCCTGCACGCAAGATGCCTTTCTACAGTCTGAGCAGGGACGGCTTATCGTCCATCGCCTGGACTGCTTCCAGGCTGTTCATCCATGCCGGTCTTCGGTCTGGCCGTCGCTGCCTGCAGTTCGGCGTCCAAGGCGCACAGGCCGTCGGTTAGGCTACCCAAGCTGCCCGCCAGATCCCCTAGGCCCTGGCGCCAGGCCCGGACGGTCTCCTGCTGTCTGGCAAGGGCTTGGACCAGGGCCAGAAGAGCCCGGTCCAGCCGTGCCGCCGCATCCTCCGCCCCTGGCGCCGAGGCGTGCGCCACGGGACGGATGCGGCCAGGGAACACGATGACGTTGCTCCCGGCTACCTCACCTCCTGCGTCGTCCAGCGTCGGCTCGTCTGCGTCGGTGCCAGGCATCTGCCGTAAGCCTTGTTACCTTGCGGGGTCCGGGACAGTCCGCCCACACGGCATGGCAACGCGCCTGGAGCGCCGCTGTTTCCATCTGCGACATCGGTGGCGGCCGGCGGCCGGGACCTGACGCCGGCCAGAAACGCCTGCTCCTACGCCGCCCTGACCGCGGCGATGAAGCTATCCACCTCGCTCGTCAGCCGCTGGGCCTGGCGCGACAGGTCCGTCGCCGCGCTCAGCACTTGGCCCGCCGCCGCGCCCGTCTCCGTCGCAGTCTGGCTTACGCCGCCGATGTTGACCGTCACGTCGCTTGCCGAGCGCGCCGTCTGCTGCACGCTGCGTGCGATCTCCGCCGTCGCCGCACCCT
>CAXTFY010000579.1:0-2585 GCA_964243265.1 uncultured Acetobacteraceae bacterium
CGTCGCTGCCGATGATCCCGCACAGCGGGTTGCCGTCCAGCCGCGCCAAGTCACGCACGGCGCCCTGGCGCAGGGCGGGGCGGCGTGGATGTCCATCAGCACGATCCCGACCGTACGGCCCGGCACGCCGCCCACGGCGTTCACCTCAAGCATGTTCGGATCAAGCGGCTTCGCTTGAGCCGAACAGATGCTCACAAAAATAAAGCTTAGAGCATGCTTGGTGCCTCTACTTGCGCCAAATATGCTTTGGTTGGCAGCGATGTGGGCGCCATCCGGGATGGGCCGGCCGAACACATCCTGCGGGCTGGTGAGCGCGGTAGCGCAGCCGATCCCTAGCGGACCCGATGGGGTGCAACTGCCGGACCGGTTCTGCGCCAGCACTTGCCGGACGAAGGGTGCTCCCGCGGCCAGGGCAGTCACTGCTCCAAGGAGGACGCGCCGTATGTGGGCTAAGCTTACTGTTCCTGCCGCCGATCCCGCGCCGGCGGGGTCGTTACTTACAACCGCGTGCAATTCAACAACGAATCCGCAACGAAGACCGGTGGAGCGAAACGCTTATACCCTGTCCTGCCTGCAGGCATGTCAGCCCTTGATGAACGCCAGCAGGTCGGCGTTCAACCGGTCGCGCTCGGTGTAGAACAGGCCGTGCGGGGCGCCGGGGTATTCCAGCAGGTGCGCGCCGGGGACCAGCCGGGCGGCGGCGCGGCCGGCGGCGTCGATCGGCACCGTCGCATCGCCGTCGCCGTGGATGACCAGGGTTGGGATTGTGAAAGCCGCCATGTCGCGGCGGAAGTCGGTCTCCGAAAAGGCGCGTACGCAGTCCAGCGTCGCCTTGGGGGACGCCTGCAGGGCCATCATCAGCGACCACTGCAGGATTTCGCTCGACACGCTGAAGTTCAGCAGGCCGGCGCCGAAGAACGTCTTGCCGAAGGTTGCCAGGAAGCTTGGCCGGTCCTTTTCCAGGCCCCTTATCATGCCGTCGAACACGCCCCGGTCCACGCCGCCGGGGTTGTCGGGGGTTTTCAGCAGGTATGGGGTGACGGCGGCGATCAGCACGGCCTTGGCGACACGGCCGGCGCCGTGCCGGGCCAGCAGGCGCGCGACCTCGCCGCCGCCCATGGAGAAGCCGGCCAGCGTGGCGCCCTGCAGGTCGAGATGCTGCATCAACAGGTCAACGTCGTCGGCCAGGGTGTCGTAGTCGTAGCCGGTCCAGGGCTGGCCCGACCGGCCGAAGCCGCGACGGTCCGGGATGACGCAGCGCAGGCCGTTGCCGGCGAGGATGCGGGCCTGGTACTCCCACATGTCGCCGTTCAGCGGCCAGCCGTGGATCAGCACCACCGGCGGACCGGCACCCCAGTCGTTATAGAACAGCGGGGTGCCGTCGCGGGCCTCGATGAAGGGCATGTCTGGTCCTTTTACGCGCCGGGACTGGGGCGCCGGTTGTTGCATCCGAGGATGGGCAGAGTTGTCTGTGCCGCACCGCCCAGAAAACCGATGCCAGGCACCGGTGGCGAGGCTGAGGCTGGAACGGAGACAGGCTGTATCACGCTGGGATAGCCGATGCTGGTGGGGCTAGATAGGACCGTGCGGGAGAACGTCGCCACGCCATAGTCGCCTCAGTTGAGGGATGGCGGGACCGCGACGGTCGGAAGCGCGCCGGGCCTTGCTTACGCACACTGTCTGCCTGACGAGGACGCTCCGGGGTGGCGGTGTCCAGCATCAGGCATCGTCGTGCGGCCAGGCTACGCCGACCCTGGCTCTGCCATCTTGCGGTGCGCCGCCGCCAGCAGGTCGGCCGGGGCGATGTGGGCGATGGCGGCCTGCAGCTTGTTGTGCCAGCCGGCTACCACATCGCCATCGCCGTTCATCATTGCCTTGAACCCAGTCTCGGCGACCATTGCGGGATCGTCCTTCTTCGACGTGCCGACCTTAGTATCCATCATGTCGGCCCGTTCGAAGAACTCGGTCTCGGTGGCGCCGGGCATCAGGCAGGTCACGGTCACGCCGCTGTCCTTCAACTCATGGCGCAAGGCGAAGCTGAAGCTGTCCAGGAACGCCTTGCTGCCGTTGTAAACCGCCTGGTAGGTGCCCGGCAGGAAGCCCGCGATGCTGCCGGTGATCAGGATGCGGCCCTGCCCGGCCGTCCGCATCCCCTGACCGACGCGTTGGATCAGCAACAGGGTGCCGGTGATGTTGGTATCGACCACCTTGCGCCATGCCGCCGGATCCTGGTCCAGGAAGCCGTGCCCCAGGCCGCGGCCGGCATTGGCCAGCAACGCCGCGACAGGACGGCCCTTGATGGCGGCAACCAGCTTGTCCACGCCTTCCGGCCCCGACAGGTCGGCCTGTACGGCATCGACGGTGGCGCCCTCGTTGCGGAGCGTGGCGGCGGCGTCGTTGATCGCCGGCTCGTCGGCGGCGATCAGCAGGTCGTGGCCGTGCCGGCTGCACTGGCGGGCCAACTCGAAGCCGATGCCGGCGGAGGCGCCGGTGACGATGGCCAATGGGGTCATGGCTTGGGTCCTCTGGGTTGGGATGCGCAGCCGGTGGGGCGGCTGGCCTTTGTTGGTGGGGCCTGCCGCGTG
>CAXTFY010000580.1:0-2570 GCA_964243265.1 uncultured Acetobacteraceae bacterium
GCGATCACCTATGGCGCGATGGGCGTCATCAACATGGCGCATGGCGAGATGGTCATGCTCGGCGCCTATGCGACGGTTTTCACCGGGCTGTATCTGCACCTGAACATCCTGGCCGCCATCCCGATTGCGTTCGTGGTGACGGCGCTGGTGGGCTATGCCATCGAGCGGGTGGTAGTGCAGCGGCTGTACGGGCGGCTGCTGGACACGCTGCTGGCCACCTGGGGCGTCGCCATCCTGATCCAGCAGGCGGTGCGGCTGGAGTTCGGGCTGTCGTTCTTCGGCGTGCACATCGCCGGGCTGGGGCCGGGGCTGCAGAACGTGACCGTGCCAGGGTGGCTGACGGGCGCGGTGCCGGTGTTTGGGGCTGACATCAACGCCTACAGGCTGTTCATCATCGGCGTCACGGTGGTGCTGTCCCTGGTTACCTGGCTGCTGATGTACCGCACCAGCGCCGGCATCCAGGTGCGTGCCATCATGCGCAACCCGGCCATGGCGGCGGCCTGCGGCATCGACACGCAACGGGTGAACGCGCTGACGTTCGCCTATGGGTCGGGGCTGGCGGGGGTCGCCGGGGTGATGATGTCGGGGTTCAAGACGGTGTTCCCCGACATGGGGACGCCGATGGTGGTGGATGGCTTCCTGGTTGTGGTGGTGGGCGGCGTGGGCAGCCTGTTCGGCTCGATGCTGTCGGCGACGCTGCTGGGGCAGATCAACGGGGTCACGGCCTACATCACCAACGACGTGCTGGCGCGGGCGGTGGTGTTCGGCTTCGTCATCCTGGTGCTGATCGCCCGGCCGCAGGGCCTGTTCACCATGAAGGGCCGCCGGGCGTGAGGGCGCGGATCGACCTGCTGGCCTATGCCGCGTTCATCCTGCTGATCATGGCCGCCCCCATGGCGCTGGACGAGTTCTGGCTGAACCGCATCTCGAAGTTCCTGGTATTCGGCATGCTCGGCGTCGCGGTGTCGCTGAGTTGGGGCTACGCCGGCATCCTGAACCTGGGCCAGGGGCTGTTCTTTGGCCTCGGCGGCTACATGACGGCGATGTCGCTGAAGCTGGCGGCGCCGACCAGCCTGCAGCAGGGATCGGGCACGCCGGTGCCGGACTTCATGCTGTGGAACGCCGAGCCCGGTGCGCCGACCGACCTCTGCTGCATCAACCGCGTCTCGTTCCTGTGGCTGCCGTTCCAGGACCAGTGGTTCGGCGCCGCCATGTCGCTGGTCGTGCCGGCGCTGGTCGCGGTGGGCATCGGCTGGGTGATGTTCCGAAAGCGCGTGTCCGGCGTGTTCGTCTCGATCATCATGCTCGCCCTGATGCTGCTGGTGCGCCTGGTTGTGGTGGACGCGCAGCCGGTGACCAACGGTTTCAACGGGCTGACCGACCTGGGCAACCTGCTGCTCGCCGGCATCGAATTCGACCCGTACAGCGTCGGCACCTACTACACGGTGGCCGGGGCGCTGGCGGCGGTGCTGGTGCTGGCGCGGCTGCTGGTGGCGACGCGGGCCGGGCTGATCCTGCAGGCGATCCGCGACGACCAGAACCGGGTGCGCTACCTGGGCTTCGACGTGCCGGCCTACCAGGTATTCTTCTTCGCAGTATCGGCGGCCATCTCCGGGCTGGCGGGTATGCTTTACGTGGTGGTGGCGCAGTTCGCCTCCCCGACGTTCATGGACCTGTCGTTCTCCATCACCATGGTGGTGTGGGCGGCGGTCGGCGGCCGGGCCTCGCTGCTGGGCGCGTGCATCGGCGCGATCCTGATCAACGTCATCGAGGCCAAGGTCAGCGAGACCGAGGGGCTGGTGCAGGCCTGGCGCGCGGTGATCGGCCTCGTATTCGTGCTGGCGGTGCTGTTCCTGCCGCGTGGCCTCGCCGGGTTCGCCAGCGACTGCACCGACCGCGCCCTGGCCCGGCTGGGCCGCTCGCCCCGGCCGCCGCGGGCCGGTGCTGTCCCTGTCTCCGTTACGCGCAAGTCGGCATGATCGCCGCGCTGACCCTCGACGGGCTGGGCGTCAGCTTCGCCGGCTTCAAGGCGGTCAACGGCGTGTCGCTGATGATCGAGGAGGGCGAGCTGCGGGTGCTGCTCGGCGCCAACGGGGCCGGCAAGACCACGCTGATGGACTTGATCTCGGGCAAGACCCGCAGCACCGAGGGTACCGTCCACCTATACAACACCGACATCACCAACTGGCAGGAGCCGCGCATCGCCCGCGCCGGGCTGGGGCGGAAGTTCCAGATCCCCAGCGTGTTCCGCGAGCTGACGGTGCGCTGCAACCTGGAGGTGGCGAGCTACCACAACCCCGGCGTGTTCGCGAACCTCGGCTTCGGCCTGCGCCGCGCCGCCCGGGCGCGGATGGACGAGGTGCTGGAGATGACCGGGCTGGCCGACCAGGCGGACCGCATCGCCGGCTTCCTCAGCCATGGCGAGACGCAGTGGCTGGAACTGGGCCTGCTGGTGGTGCAGAATCCCAAGGTGCTGCTGCTCGACGAGCCGACCGCCGGCATGACCGCCGCCGAGACCCGGCGCACGGCGGAGATCATCAAGGGCCTGCGCGGCAGCCACACCATCATCG
>CAXTFY010000581.1:0-2564 GCA_964243265.1 uncultured Acetobacteraceae bacterium
GACGACGCGATGAAGGCGAAGAAGCTGCGCACCGCCCTGCAGGAGCTGGCCGAGGAGGGCGTGGTGCAGCTATTCCGCCCGCAGGACGGCAGCCAGCCCATCGTCGGCGTGGTCGGCACCTTGCAGCTCGACGTGCTGATCGCGCGCCTGGCCGGCGAATACGGCGTCGCCATCGGCTTCGAGCCGGTGCCCTACGCCCTGGCCCGCTGGGTGACTGGCGAGCGCGCCCTGCTGGACCGCTTCGTGGCCGAGCAGCGCACCAGCATGGCCGATGACGTGGACGGCGACCCGGTGTTCCTGGCCAGCAGCGCCTTCATGATGCGCCGCACCCAGGAACTGCACCCCGGCCTGCACTTCCGCGACATCAAGGACGTGCGGGCGGAGGTCGCGGCGTAGGCGGCGCTATGCTGCAACGCAGGAAGTCCGCCCATGGTCACGTCCTCTCCCAAGCCCTCGCACCAGCCAAACCTTACAGTTTCCGCGCTGCTTTGCTGAACTGTTGATCGTGACGCTCACCTGCGCCGTCCAGGCCGGGGGAAATTCTCCTACTCCGCCGCCGCCCGTTCCCCAACCCAGCCACTCCCGCCCGGACCGCACCGGCAGCATCCGCGCGGCGTGCGCGAATACCCCCGCCGCCTGCCACTCCCCCCGGTTGCCAATCACATACAGCGCCCGCCGGGCACGCGTCGCCGCAACGTTCAGCAGGTTGGGCGTCCCCCCTGCCCACGCCCGCGACCCCGCCCTGGCCCCGCGCCCGGCCCCCAGCATCAGGATCACCGCCTCCGCCTCTTCACCCTGGAAGGTGTGCACCGTGCCCACCCGCGCCTTGATCCACTCCCGCCGTACCACGGCCCTATGCCCGGCCAGCACCGCCGGCGTCCGCTCCAGCAGCGCCCGCAGCCGCAGCGATGGCAGCTTGAACGGGCAGATGACGTAAAGGTCCGGCAGCGCCGCCGGGGCGCCCCCCACGGCGGCCAGCCTGGCGATGGCCGCGGCGATCAGGGCGCCCTCCGCCCCCACCCACTTGTCGAGCGACGGCGCATCCACGTCAATCCACGCCGACGCCCCCAGCACGTCCCGGATCGGCGACGGCCCGGCCTGCGTCGCCGCCACCATCCGCCCGGCATAGGCGATGGCATTGGCGATGCCGAACATCGGCTCCTCGCAGCGCCGGTGCACCAGCAGCGGAATGCCGGTCACCCGCTCCCCTTGCCCCACGCTCCCCTGGATCGGGAACCGCCCCTGGATCACGCTGGACCGGTCCGCCAGGGTCTGGGCGGACTGCCCCGGCGCGGCCCAGCCTGCGGGATCGGCGCCGTTGGCTTCGAAGATCAGCCGGGTCGTCCGCTGCGGCGTGGTGGCCACCGGCTCGATCTGCAGCGGGTCGCCGATCACCACCGCCCGCCGCGCCCGCCAGATCGCTCCCAGCGCAGCCTGCGGCGTCGCCTGCCCGGCCTCGTCGATCAGCAGCCAGCCGATCTCCCCGGCGCCGAACCGCGGGAACATCCGCCCCATCGAGGCGAACGTCGTGGACGCCACCGGCACCACCAGGAAGAACGCCCCCCAGTCCGCCGCGGTCGCCGCCCGGCCGCCACCCCCCGCAACAGCGTTCAGCGAACCCTTCAGGGTGCGCGCCGCCGCCACGATGAACGCCCGGTGCAGGCGCACCGCGGCCGCGAACACCTCGTCCCGCGTCGCCCGGAACGCCCCGCCGTTCCAAGGCGCCTCCCGCAGCAGGACATCATCCGGCTGCGACCAGAAATCCGGCCCGGGCAGGCTGCCGCCGGCATCCGCCTGGCCCAGCAGTGGCGCCAGCCGCACGGCCTCGTGCGCCAGCCCATCCCGCGCCTGCAGCGCCGCCGCGTGCCGGGCGGCCAGCCGCGCCTCCTCGGCCGCCGCTGCCACCCCCTGTGCCCCGGCGGCGCGCCTCGCATCCTGTGCCGACCCCAGCCGGGCGACCTGGGCGCGAACCCCGGCGGCGTGCGCCGTCCAGGCCCGGGTGCGGAACAGCTTCGCCAGCCAGGACGGCGCGACCGAGGCCAGCGCCGCCAGCTTGCCGCCCTCTACCGCCTCCTGCCCCGCCTCTGCCACTGCCGCCGCCCGCGCCACCGCGGCAGCCCGGACGGCGGAGGCTAGGTCCCGCACCGCAATATCCAGCCGGCACTGCGCCTCGGGCATCGCGGCCTCGATGTCGCGCAGCCGGGACCCCGCATCGTCGAGCGCCTCCAACACGCGCCGCAGATCGGCGCAGCGGGCCAGGGCCTGCCGGAAGGCGTCGCGCGCCGCCTGCCAGCCCGCCATCGCCTCTGGCCACCGTGGCGGCGAATCGCGCTCGGCGAGTTTGCTGGGCGGCTCCCGCTGCCAATCGGGAAACGCCGCGATGTCGAGTCACCGCCGCAGCCCCCAGTCCTCGTCGAACCAGAACTTGCCGAAGAACGCCCGCCGGTTGGCGGCGCTGCCCAGCCGCGCCACCATCAGCCCCCACGCGCGGCCTTCCTGACCGCCGCCCTCCGGGTCCAGGCCCAGCACGGCATCGGCGGTGCGGCTGAAGTACTCAAGGCCGC
>CAXTFY010000582.1:0-2561 GCA_964243265.1 uncultured Acetobacteraceae bacterium
GCCGACACGGCCCTGCCACGGCAGGTCGCCGAGGCGGCGGGCGTATCGGCTGTGGACGCGGCGCGACGAGCGCCGGCAAAGGGGACAGGAGCCAGCCACGCCGCGGGCACGGACGGCAACGAGGACGCGATCAGGATCAACAACAACTCGATCGACGACGAGGCCGACCGGAAGCAAGGACAAAAGCGACTTGAACAAGGAACGGGCAATCCTCCGAGCGGGATAGTGTTCCTATCATGTGAGGATCGCCGCCAGCTGGCGCAGCCGGGCTGCACCGAAAATGCGGAAGGACCAGTTTACCCTGTCGCCTGACACTGTGTCGTTCTTCTGCCGCTTCACATACGGCTTGACGTAGGCCGGCGGGATCAACCGCACGGTGTGGCCCAGCTTGCCAAGCTCGCGCGCCCAGTGATGCGCCCCGGCGCAGGCCTCCATCGCCACCGTGCACGGCGGCTGGGCGGCAAAGAACTCGAGCAGCTTCGCCCGCACCAGCCGTTTGCGGAACACCACATGGCCGGACGCATCCGCCCCATGTGCCTGGAAAACCCGCTTCGCGATGTCCAATCCGATCGTGCTAGCCTGTCCCACGGACGCCTCCTCTGGTGGTCGGTCAACACCTCCACCTTGGCACGTAGATGCCGTCCGGGGGCGTCCACCCCATCAACGCCGCGCCAGCGCCTGAATGGCTAGCTCCTTGCGGTCACCCTCGGGCAGCCTCGCCGCCGCCCCAACGCCTCGATCCATGCTCGCACCACCGATGAAAGCCCGAGGGTGCCATCACCCATCCCGGCAGCGCCAACCCGGCTTCGCGTGTGACCCGGTTTTGAACCACGCCCGCCCGAACTACGTCCGCGTCGCCTGACCCCGAACCGAGCCGGGGTTAGTGCGCCCGCACCCCTGATCCCTGCACCAAGCTGGTCCATGTAACAAGGTTGCTATCCTCGGATAAGCTCGTCGATGGTACGCCCGCTGCCGTTCAACGTGAACCGGCCATCCCACGTGCTCACGCTGACGACGGAACTCCCGCTGCCCAGCAAGTCGCGCAGGTCGATGCAGAATGCATAGTATCCATCCCCCGGCAGGTCCCTGCGATGCAGGGCCGCAAGCTGCGGGCCGTAGCTGCGATCCCCGATCCGCACCCGCAGCCGGACCCGCTCGCTCGAGGACGAGCTGCAACACCAACCCATCAGCAGACCGCCGCTGACCCGGTCTACATGGCCGTTATACTCGGGGGTGCTGCGGGCGGCCTCCTTCTCCAGCAACCGGTGCACTATGTCCTGCGTGCTCGCCAGCATGGTCAGCAGCCGGGGCAGGTCCACGCCGGAAACGCCATCCGGTGGCTCCCCCGGAGTCGGCGGGCCCAGCTTCTGCACCGTTGCCGGCGCCATCACCGCGGGGGGCGCCAGCTCCGGCGCGTCCAACGCGCACAGGGCCAGCCACTCCGCCTTCACCTCCGGCCCTACTGCCTCGTCTCGCCGAGACAGGGAGGCATACACCGCGGATGTCAGCTCAACCGTACGCTTGGCGATTTCCATCGCCGCGCCTGGCAAGAGGTGATGCCGTAGCTCCGGCCGCACCACCTTTGCGATTGCCGCCCGCACCTCCCCCGTCAGCGTCACAGGCCCCAGCGCCAGCGCCTCGAACACACGCTCGACGGTTCCCGCCGGGTCATCCACGAAGGCATCGAAATGCACCATGCTGCGCCGCGAACCGGCGCTGCAGAGGTCCGCAGCCACGACATGATCCGTCCATAGACGGAGGCAGTGCAGCACATCGAGCCCGTCCCGCCGGGCCAGCGAGCGCGCAACCTCCATCGGATGCCGGATGCAGCAGACGTACCGGGCCTCGACCCCCATATCCTCGAGCACCAGTCGCCAAAACGGCATCAGCCGAGATATCCGCGGGTCCTTGATCACGAACCTCTCGGCATCCCCGAACTCCTCTGACAGGATTTCGCGCCCGGTTTGCCGCAAGGGGGCCAGGTCCTCGGATTGCAGCGCCTCGAGCGGGATCGATCCGTAGCTCATCCAGTCCTGCCCGAACTCGGCCAGCAGCCGGTCGTTGAGCGCCACAACCGCCTCCGGTTCCCAAAATCCCTCCGGATTGTCCCCGTTGGGTTCCAGCATTCGCCGCGGTGCCGTGAGGCCGCCCAACGACAAGGCATGGGTCAATGCGGAGGTCCCGCTCCGATGCATGCCCAGCACCATCACCGCAAGCCGGACCCTGCTTGCATTGTCAGCAACAGGCAGCACGGGAGTTGAAGCCTGCATTTCGAGGAGCAATTCCGAATCGCTGAAAACAGGAAAGTCAGGACCGTTTGGCACGTGAGTCTCTCAAAAAGACAAACTACAATACAGAAAGGCGAAGTTCAAGTCTCTTCCCAAAACGCAAACGCACCATAGCGCATGCTACCGGAACAGGTAAGCCGACCCGCGCGCACCGACTAGTACAACGATTCCGAGGAACCAACCAGTTGTGCCCGCTTCCCGAGATGACCCAGCTGTGTTAGGCCCTGTTAGCTCTTAGCTGCTGATCCCATATTGGATGGATGGCAAGCAAGG
>CAXTFY010000583.1:0-2552 GCA_964243265.1 uncultured Acetobacteraceae bacterium
AGGTCCGGGCCGGAATCGAACCGGCATTCGAGGATTTGCAGTCCTCTGCATCACCACTCTGCCACCGGACCCTAGGCAACGCAGCAGGCAGCGGCTCGCGGTGTATCGTCCACACACCTGGCCCGGTCAAGCGCCATACGCACGCCTCCGGGGGCAATCATGTATGGCAGGAGGCTTCTCCCTTCCTCCGAAAGACCCCTTTGCCCAAAGGGCAACCGAGCCGGCAGCGGCTCCGCGCTCCCGACCTTGGGCGCGCCCATCAGCCGCCCCCTACCGGCCAGCTTTGCACGGCTCCGCCCCGCACCTATAAGGCACCGACACCGCAGCACAGGACCTTCATGGACCACCCCGGCTTGGACTATGCCTCCGCACGCGACCACATGGTCGATGGCCAGGTCCGCCCCAACAAGGTCATCGACCCCCGCATCATCCGCGCCATGCGGACCCTGCCGCGCGAGCGCTTCGTCCCCCTGCATCTCGCCAGCCTCGCCTACATCGATGACCACGTGCCGCTCGGCCGCGGCCGCGCCCTGATGGAGCCGATGATCATCGCCCGCCTGGTGCAGCTGGCCCGTGTGCGTGAGGGTGACCGCGTGCTGGTCATCGGCGCCGGCGGCGGCTACGGCGCGGCGCTGATGGCGGCCTGCGGCGGCCAGGTCACGGCGCTGGAGGACGACGAGGCGCTGCTCGCCACAGCCCGCCAGGTGCTGCCCGCGCTGGCGCCGGGCGTCACCATCGTCGCCGGGCCGCTGCCGGCTGGGCAGCCCGGCGGAGCACCCTGGGACGCCATCATGATCGAGGGCGCCATACGCGCCATCCCCTCCGGCATCGCCGCGCAGCTCCGCACCGACGGCGGCCGCCTGGTGACGGTGCTGGCGTTCAAGCCCGGCTTCGGCCACGGCGTGCTGGCCGAGCCGAGCCGCCCCGGTGACGTCCGGGCCCAGCCGATGTTCGACTGCGCCACCCCGCTGCTGCCGGCGTTCCAGGACAGGTCGCCGTTCCAGTTCTGACCCCTCGCCCATCCCGTCATGTTCAGGCCTCCCAAGCGCGTGATAGTGTGGTTGGAGCCGCCACGCTGCGTGTGGCAGACTGTATCTGGCAGACTGGCGGAATCTGGGGTGTCGCTTGGCGTTGGCCCAGTTTGGCGTTGGCCCAGCAAGGACGGAGGCAAGATCCAATGCGTTTCCTCGCAACATGCGTCGCTGTGCTGCTGGCGGACACCGGCCTCGCTGCGGCGCAGCCCCGGACCATTCAGGATGCGCTGGCGCAGGCCTACTCCACCAACCCCACGCTGCAGACCGCCCGCGCCCAGTTGCGCGCCACCGATGAAGGCGTGCCCCAGGCGCTGTCCGGGTGGCGCCCGACGGTCATATTCGCCGGCACCGTCGGCGGCACGGTCGGCCAGATCACCACGATGCCGCCCGACGGGTCCCGGCTCGTCAACGGGCGCGACAACACGCCGATCAACACCCAGCAGCTGACCCTGACCCAACCGGTCTACAGTGGCGGCGCCACCCGGGCCAACACCAACCGGGCGGACAACCAGGTGTTCGGCCAGCGTGGCCGCCTGCTGGCCAGCGAGCAGACGGTGTTCACCAACGTCGTCAACTCCTACGTCAACGTCATCCAGTCGCAGCAGACCCTGCAGCTCAACATCAACAACGAGCAAGTGCTGACCCGGCAGTTGCAGGCCACCAACGACCGCTTCCGCGTCGGCGAGATCACCCGCACCGACGTGGCCCAGGCCGAGGCCGCCCTGGCCGGCGCCCGCGCCACCCGCCAGACCAGCGAGGGCAACCTGCAGATCGCCCGGTCCCAGTACCGGCAATATGTCGGCGAGCTACCGGACCAACTGGTCGAGCCGCAGCCGCTGCGGCTGCCGGTGAAGAACCAGGCGGAGGCGGTCCAGCTCGCCGCGCAGAACAACCCGAACGTCGTCGCCGCCCTGTTCGACGACGCCGCCGCCCGCGACAACATCGACGTGCAGTTCTCCGCGCTGATGCCGCAGCTCAGCATCCAGGCGCAAGGCTCCCGGACGGAAAACACCATCATCGCCGGGGAGAGAACCGTCGCCGGGCAGGTCGTCCTGAGCGCGTCGGTGCCGTTGTACCAGGGCGGCGCCGAGTACTCCCGCGTCCGCCAGGCCCGCCAGCAGCAGCAGCAGACCCACAAGACCTTGGATGACATACGCACCCAGGCGGTGGAGCAAGCGGCGCAAGCGTGGGAGACCCTGGTATCGTCGCGCGCCACCATCGACAGCGACCGCTCCGCCATCCGTGCCAACCAGATCGCGCTGGAGGGCGTGCAGCGCGAGGCCATCGTCGGCAGCCGCACCACGCTGGACGTGCTCAACGCCGAGCAGGCGCTGCTGAACTCCCGCGTCACGCTGGTGCAGAACCTGGCGTCCTACATCAACGCATCCTACGCCGTGGCCGCCGCGATCGGCCGGCTGACGGCCCGCGACCTGTCCCTCAAGGTGCCGCTGTATGACGAGACTGCCTACTACAACGCCGTGCGGCAGAAGCTGTTCGGCACCGGCGACTACGCCGTGA
>CAXTFY010000584.1:0-2550 GCA_964243265.1 uncultured Acetobacteraceae bacterium
CAAGCTGCTGGTCGCCGCCCGTGCCGAGGGCGCCAACTCGCGCTGGCCGCTCTAACCGCCGCCCCGCCCAGTGCAGCCGGCAGGCCATGCTCGCCTGCAGCGAACAACGCTGCCGGCGTCCTCCGGGAGAGGGCTGGCGTCACAGGCACCAGCTCAGCCCAAACGCACGGTGCTTGGGCCGCGTCGTTGCGAGCCGGCTTCGGCGCGGCAATCCAGCGGCCGCCAGCGCGGCAGCTTATGCCGAACCTCCGCAGCAACCGCTGCCCGATCGCTTTTTGGCAACGCCTGGGAACGCTTCGACGGCTGCGGAGTAAGGAGGTGCTGCTGACAAGAATAAGGCGGCGACCAGTCCTAGACGGCGCTGCACGGCCTAACGACCACAGGAGCCTAGATGCCCGGCTGTTCCGACACTGCTGCAGGCACGGCCGCAGCTCCGTCCCTACCTACGGCATCACCTGGCCCAAGCTACCCTGCACTGCTGCGCAACCAGACCTTCGCCCTGTTCTTCACGGCGTACAGCATCTCGACCCTGGGCACCGCCACCGTACCGGTGGCGCTGACGTTCGCGTTGCTCGGCTCCGGCTATTCCACCTCCACCGTCGGCACCGTGCTGGCCGCACAAACTGCGCCGATGGTGCTGCTGATGCTGGCCGGCGGCGTAGTTGGCGACCGCTGGCCAAGGCACCGCTCGATGATCGCCGCCGACCTGCTGCGCTGCGCCAGCCAGGCCACCCTGGCGGGCCTGCTGGCGCTCGGGCATCCAACCCTTCCCGTCCTGATGGCCCTCGCCGCGTGCTGCGGCATCGGCACCGCGTTCTACGGACCGGCCGAAAGCGGCTTGATCCCGCAGATCGCCGGCGCCGAGCGCATCAAGGACGCCAACAGCCTCTGCAGCTTGTCCGGCTCGCTGGCGGCAGTGATTGGCCCGGCGCTCGGCGGCATGCTCGTCGGCCTCGGCGGCGCCTCGGTCGCGATCGGCCTGGATGCGGCGTCCTACGCCGTCAGCGCCGCGTGCCTGGCGCGGATGCCGATCAGGCCGCAGGCCATCCCGCCCCGGGCCTCCCCGGTGACGGACCTGCGGCTCGGCTGGGGCGAGTTCAACCGCCACCGCTGGCTGCAGCTCGTGACCCTGCAGCAGGGCGTGCTGAACCTGCTGGCCTTCGCGCCCTTCTTCGTGCTGGGACCGTCGCTGTTTGCCGCCGTGCCCGATGGCGCCCGGACCTGGGGCCTGATCGCCGCGGCAACCGGCGTGGGCGGCATTGCCGGCGGCTTGCTCGTCCGCCGCGTCCGCCTCCGCCGGCCGCTGCTGGGCGTCCAGGCCGCGATCGCCTTGCTCGCGACCCCGCTCGTCATGCTCGCGCTGCATGCATCCGTGCCGCTGCTGGTCCTGGGCAGCGGCACGTTCGGCGCCGCGCTGGTCTTCGTGAACGTCCTGGTCCAGACGTCGCTGCAGGAGAGCGTACCCCACCGCTTCCTGTCCCGGGTCAGCTCCATCGTCAGCCTGGCGGTGATGGGCCTAGGCCCCATCGGTTTCGCCCTCTGCGGTCCCGCTGCCAACTTGGTTGGACCGGACCGCGTGCTAGGGATCGGTGCCGCCGCCCTGCTGCTGAGCGTGGCCGCGCTGCTGCTGTCCCGTTCGGTCAGGCGGTTCTCGTCCCACCCTGGGGACCGCTAGCCGCCGCGCCTGTGACCCGGCTCGGCTGAGGCGGTCCCGTCCCTTCAGAGAACTTTGCGACCGGGACGATGCCAACGGCCCCTCGCTCCGGCCCTTACGACGCTGCATCGGATCAGCCGCCGTCCCAGCACCGTCATTGCGAGCCGGCTTCGGCGCGGCATAGGGGGAGGCGTGAACTGCGCTCCAGTTTGGCGGTCCCTGGATTGCCGCATCGCAAGCGCTCCTCGCAATGACAGACGGGGCAATGACAAACGGGGCAATGACTGGCGGAGGCAGGGACAGAACGGTCATCGCAAAGGGCCGTCGGTATGAGCGTAAGCGTCAGCCATAGGCTGCGGCATCGACTGTTCGGCGCCGGCCTAAGCGGGGCTACGGTGTCCACCTCCAGGCCAGCAATGCGTCGAGTTGCCGGCTGGGATGTTCTGCGATACGCCCGACGATGGTTCGGTCAAGGTCGCGGACGCGCCGACCGCCGCCGGGCGCGACCGCAGCAGGCGGCGCGCGGCGTTGTCGGCCTATACCAGGTCGGCCCGGCCCAGGCACGGCCCCTCCTTGCCAATAAATCCGCCGATCTCAGCACGCGCGCTGACGCCGGTTCCGGGCAAGATCAGCGCCTCTAGAACAAGGCGGGACAAACCCGGCATGATGCCGGTGCGTCTGCACGGCCGCCATCGGCCGCTGTCCTGTCGAGGTCGCGGGCAACGCCGCCTTATCTCAACAGCGCCAACCGTCACCGAAGCCGCTGCGCCCCGTGCAGGCGCCCGTCCTCAATCGCCCGCTGCCGGTCCCCCGCTGCTAGTCCCCTGCTCTCAATCAACGGTGATCAGGTTCTGCACGTCGGTCGCCCCATGCGCGGCCCAGGCCGTCTCGGCCGC
>CAXTFY010000585.1:0-2532 GCA_964243265.1 uncultured Acetobacteraceae bacterium
CCGGCTGCATGCTGCTGGTGACTGACCCCGGCCGGTTCGACGTGGTGGTGAGCGAGAACCAGTTCGGCGACATCACCTCCGAGATCGCCGCCGGCGTGGGCGGCGGGCTTGGCTTGGCGCCGTCCGCCGACCTGGGTGAGGAGGTGGGCATGTTCCAGCCCAGCCACGGCACCGCGCCCGACATCGCCGGACGCGGCCTGGCCAACCCGGTCGCCGCCATGCTGTCCGCGGCGCTGCTACTGGACTGGCTGGCCGACCGACACGGCGACGAGGGCTGCCGCGCCGCCGCCGGGTCCATCGAGGCCGCGGTCGGCGCCGTGCTGGCGACCGGGCCACGCACGCGGGACTTGGGCGGCGACGCCGGGACCAGCGCCGTCACGGACGCGGTGCTCGCGGCGTTGCCACGATGAGCGGGGTCAAATCGAGCGGGGCCAGCATGAGCGGCGACGCCTTCGACTACGTGATCGTCGGCGCCGGCGCGGCCGGGTCGGTGCTGGCCCACCGGCTGACCGAGGACCCGGCCGTCACCGTCTGCGTGCTGGAGGCCGGGCCGCCGGACCGCAATCCCTGGCTGCACATCCCGGCCGGCTTCACCAAGGTGCTGTTCGACCCGTCCTGCACCTGGCAGTTCAAGACGGAGCCCACGCCCAACACCGCCGGCCGCGCCATCGCCACCACGCAGGGGCGCACCCTGGGCGGGTCCAGCAGCATCAACGGCCTGGTGTACAACCGCGGTCAGCCCGCCGACCTCGACACCTGGGCGCAGCGCGGCAACCGCGGCTGGGGCTACGCCGACATGCTGCCGTACTACCGTCGCTCGGAACGCCGCGTCGGCTACGGCGACCCGGCCAAGCGCGGGCGCGACGGCGCCATCCCCGTCACCGACATGGACTGGCTGCACCCGGTCAACGAGGCCTTCATCGCCGGCGCCGTCGCCGCCGGCATTCCGCGCAATCCCGACTACAACAGCGGCGACCAGGCCGGCGTGGGCTACTTCCAGCGGGTGATCGAGCGCGGTCGCCGGGTCAGCGCGGCGCGCGGCTACCTGCACCCGGCACGCGGGCGGCCCAACCTCGAGGTGCGGACCAACGTCCGCGCCCGCGCCGTGCTGTTCGAGGGCAAGCGTGCGGTCGGCGTCAGCATCCTGCGCCAGCCCGGCGGCCCCGCCACCACCGTGCGGGCGCGGCGGGAGGTCGTGCTGTGCGCGGGCACGGTGAACACCGCGCGGCTGCTGCAAATCTCCGGCGTGGGACCGGCGGGGCTGCTGGGGGACCTGGGCGTCCCCGTCGTGCACGCGCTGCCCGGCGTGGGCGAGAACTTCAGGGACCACTACGCCGTGCGCTGCGTCGCGCGGGCGCGGCCCGGCACGGTCACGCTGAACGAGCTGTCGCGCGGGCCGCGCCTGGCGGGCCAGGTGCTGCGCTGGGCAAGTGGCCGGCCGAGCATCCTCGCCACCTCGCCATCGCAGGTGCACGTGTTCTGGAAATCCTGGGACGGCCTGGACGCCCCCGACCTGCAATGCGTGTTCGCCCCCGGCAGCTACCAGCAGGGCCGGACCTACATCCTGGACGGCTACCCCGGCATGACCGCCGGCGCCTGGCCGCACCGCCCGGAGAGCACCGGCTGGGTGCGTGCCCGCAGCATCGACCCGTTCGTGGATCCGCTGATCCAGCCGAACTACCTGTCCGACGCCGGGGACCGCCGGGTGACGCTGGGCGGCATACGCCTGGTCCGCCGCCTGCTGGCGACGCCGGAGCTGGCGCCGTTCGTGGACCGGGAGACCCTGCCCGGGCCGGACGTGCAGCGGGACGACGAGCTGCTGGACTATGCCCGCGCCAACGGCACCACCTGCTACCACCTGATCGGCACCGCCCGCATGGGGCCGGCCAGCGATCCCAGCGCGGTGGTGGACGACGCCTTGCGGGTGCACGGGATGGGCGGGCTGCGCGTGGTGGACGCCTCGGTCATGCCCAGCATGCCGTCCGCCAACACCTATGCCACGACGCTGATGATCGCCGAACGTGGCGCGGACCTGATCCGGGGCCGGGACGCGCCGCGGGATGCCGAGTAGGCTGCGGGCTGCCTGGGGTTCGTTGCGAAGGCAAAGACGGGATGTTCCCCTTCGCCCCCCACCACCAATCCGCGCAATACGCCGGCATCACCGGGCGCGCCGAGGTGGTCGAACCCGCCAGAACCTTGCAGCGAAAGGACGCGCCGATGAAATACCACGACCCGGCCACCAACGAGCTGAAAGGCCTGGACATCGATTTGGCCGAGGCGATCGTCAAGAAGCTCGGGGTTGGGATCACCTGGACCGACGTGCCGTTCGAGGCGTTGATCCCTGGGCTTGCCACCGGGCGCAGCGACTTCATCATCAACGGTTTCTCGGACCGTGCTTCCCGGCGGGACACGATGGACTCCGTGGATCACCTGGCCACCGGGCCGCAATTCTTCACGCTGGAGGGCAGCACCGCCAGGGCGCCGGCAGATTTGTGCGGCATGAAGGTCGGCACCGTCCGCAGCACGTCCTTC
>CAXTFY010000586.1:0-2527 GCA_964243265.1 uncultured Acetobacteraceae bacterium
GTTCAGGATATGTGCCCACGCGCACCCGCGACTGCGACGGGCCGCCACAGGCTGCACCGAGGATGCAGATGAGCCAAGAACAGAAGCCGCTTCTACTCGGCCAGATTGGCGCTTGCGGCTTCCCTCACCCCGGCCCTCTCCCGGAGGGAGAGGGGGCAGGCAGGCCAGTGCGATCGGTTTGTCACCGCCGCCGGGTCAGCCGAACCCGGGATCATAACGCGCGCAGAACTCCGCCGCACCCAGGTGCCGGAAGTCGTGCATGGCGGTGCCCAGCCGCGCGTGCGGCCAGTCCCACCAGGCGATCCGGTGCAGCGCGGCGACGATCTCGGGCGGGAACCGGAACCGCAGCACCCGGCCGGGATTGCCGACCATGACCGCGAACGGCGGCACGTCCTTTGTCACCACGGTCCCGGCGCCGATGGCCGCCCCGGCGCCGATGCTGCGCCCGGGCAGCACGACCGCGCCATGGCCGATCCAGACGTCATGCCCCAGCGTCACCCGGCTGTTCCGCCGCCAGTCGAAGAACCCGGGGTCGTCCGGCCCCAGCCCATAGGCACTGCTGCGATAACCGACATGGCTGAGCATCACCCGATCCAGCGGATGGTTGCCCGGGTTCAGCCGGGTGTGCGCGGCAATGGAGCAGAACTTGCCGACCGTCGCATAGATGATGTCGCTGTCGTTTACGACGTAGGAGTAGTCGCCGAAGCTGCTCTCGGCGATCTTGGTCCGCGCCCCGACCTCGCACCAGATGCCGAACGTGCTGTCGCGGACGGAGGCGGTGCGGTGGATGCTGGGCTTGGCGCCGAGGGACTTGGCGGCGGAGGCGGGGTCGTTGGCCATCGAGCCTCCTGCCCCGGCGGGGTGGGCCGGGCTTTATCCTGGCGGCAGGGTCCGCATCGCCGCCGCCAATGCGTCCAGCAGCGGCGTCAGCGCGCCATAGGCGCCGAGCCGGGTGTAGGTGTCGGCATGCACCACGTCCAGCCGCAGCAGCACGTCCTCGCGGTGGACGACGAACGTGGGGACGGCCGGGTTGTCGTCCGGCGCCATGATCATGACGGAGGTTTGGCCCTCCGGGTCCACATGCGGCAGCGCGCACCAAAGGCCCGGCTGACCTTGTCCGGCCAGCCAGTCCGCGATGCCGTCCACTTCGCAGGCATGCAGGCCGGGTGCCGGATCGGTCATGCCTGGCATCAGAAGGGCGGAAAGGTCATGGCGTGTGCTTATCGGGTGTGAAGGGAGCAATTTCATATTGGACAGTCCTTGCCCGTTTGCCCCGCCCGCTGCCGCGAAGCTGCGAGAGCGTTGGGGGTGTCTCAAATAGCGCGTCAAAGCTTAACCGCTGTTTAAGATCCGTGCTGGCTAACGCGGACGTGTTCAACCTGACGAAGGACCATGCCCGAGGCGCCCACTGCAGACCGCCCCGTCAATGCAGCCGGGACCGCAGCTCCTCCATCGCCGCCCGCGTCCGCATCGCGGCGTCGCCCTGCGGCACGATCTCCAGGAAGCGCCCATAGCAGCGCAGCGCCGCGGCGACGCGCTCCAGCCGCTGGTTGACCACCGCGGCATCCCGCCACAGCATCGCCGTATCGGGCGCGAGGCGCAGCATGTCCTCTATGCAGGCCAAGGCGCCCAGCAAATCCCCGGCGTCCTGCCGGCGGCCCCGGATGTTGTTCTGCAGCCGCAGCAGCACGCCGCGCGCCGGCATGGGCTGCAGCACGCCGGGACGCAGCTCGGCCGACGCGCCCTCGATCCGTTTGAGCAGCCCGCGCAGGTCGCGGGCGGTCAGCGGCACGCCGCCGGCGAACACGTCGAGCACGATCTGCTGCGGCTCGTTGCCGCGGTTCTTGCCGCGGGGACGCTCGCCCTGCAAGGCGATCAGGAAGTGCCCGGGGAAGTCCAGCCCGTGCGCCGCCCACCCGGCGGCGCGCGTGCAGTGCAGCCACAAGATGCCCAGGGCCACCGGCAACCCGCGCCGCCGTTCAATGACACGGATCAGGTTGGCATTGGCCGGGTCGTCGTAAGTCTCGGTGTCCCCGGCATAGCGGTTGCGCCCGACGATCAGCCCGGCCAGTGCCCCGGCCCGCGCCGACAGGTCCGTGCTCGGCAACTCCCGCGCCAGCGCCACGGCGTCGCGCGCCAACTCGGACAGGTGGGCGCCGGCCGCCTGCCAATCGGCATCCGGCGCGTCGATCCGCGCCAGTTGCAGGGCGGCGCCGGCCAAGTCGATCTCTACGTCCGGCAGTTGGCCGACCGCGTCCAGGGCATCGCGCGGGTCACTCATGCCCGGAGGGTTACCCCTCGGCCGCCTTCACGTAAAGCGCGCCTCCCGCTTCCTTGAACTCGGCGCTTTTGGCCTGCATGCCCTCCATCCGCTGGGCGTCGGCGCGGATGTCCTGGCTGATCTTCATCGAGCAGAACTTTGGCCCGCACATCGAGCAGAAGTGCGCCACCTTATGCGCGTCCTTTGGCAGGGTCTCGTCGTGGTACTTGCGCGCCGTGTCGGGATCGAGGCCCAGGTTGAATTGGT
>CAXTFY010000587.1:0-2521 GCA_964243265.1 uncultured Acetobacteraceae bacterium
GCCAAGCAGGGCCGCGACCGCAAGTTCCAGGCGATCCTGCCGCTGAAGGGCAAGATCCTGAACGTGGAGCGGGCGCGGTTCGACCGCATGCTGGGCAGTGCGGAGATCGGCACGCTGATCACCGCGCTGGGCACCGGCATCGGCCGGGGGGAGCCGGAGCAGGGCGGGTTCGACGTCCGCAAGCTTCGCTACCACAAGATCAACATCATGACCGACGCGGACGTGGACGGCAGCCATATCCGCACGCTGCTGCTGACGTTCTTCTTCCGCCAGATGCCGGAGCTGATCGAGCGGGGGCACCTATACATCGCCCAGCCGCCGCTGTACCGGGCCAAGCGGGGCAACGACGAGCGTTACTTGAAGAATGACGATGCCCTGGAGGACTACCTGCTGGGCAAGGCCGTGGCGGAAGCGCGGCTGACCTATGCCGACGGCCACGCCTATGCCGGGGACGAGTTGACCGGGGAGCTGGCCTGGCTGCGAGATGCGGCGGGCAACCTGCGCCGCCTGTCCACGTCCGTGCCGACCTGGTTGCTGGAGCAGGCAGCCATCGCGGGGGCGCTGACGTCGGACGCGAGCCGGGCCACGGCGGTCAGCGGCGAACTAGTGCAGCGATTGAACGCGGTGTCGCTGCCGACGGAGCGGACCTGGAAGGTTTGGGCCGACGAGCGCGGGCTGCACCTGGCGCGCACGGTACGCGGGGTGGCTGAACGCTACGACGTGGACGCCGGCAGTCTCCGCAGCACGGAGGCCCGCTGGTTGGCGGAGCGGACGACGGCCCTGGCGGCGCGGTTCGCCGAGCCGGCGACCTTGGCGCTGGACCGGGCGGATGTGGCGGTGGCCGGGCCGGCGACGGCGTTCGACCGCATCCTGGGGCAGGGGCGCAAGGGGCTGGCGATCCAGCGGTTCAAGGGGTTGGGGGAGATGAACCCGGACCAGTTGTGGAAGACGACGCTGGACCCGGTGGCGCGCACGCTGCTGCAGGTGCGGGTGGGGGATGTGGAGGACGCGGCGCAGGTGTTCTCGACGCTGATGGGGGACGTGGTGGAGCCGCGGCGGGACTTCATCGTGGGGAACGCGTTAAAGGTGGCGAATTTGGACGTTTGATGGGGTTTTTGTACACGGCCATGATTAGATGGACTAAGCTGGGATTGGCTGGATTCTTCCCTTGTCCGATATGGTTGCCAGGATTTAGGGATCGCTGCCAGCCAGTTCAGGCACACCTTCCATCCTGGAGGCGGCGCAGTTATCCATGCCGTCATCATCCGCATGGTCTAGCTGCCTGCCTGCCATGGTAAGCGTCCTACGTAGGCCGCGGTATTGGTGGATCGGCGCTGGCCTGAGTGGGGCTACGGTGTCCAGTTCCAGGGCAGCAGGGCGTCGAGTTGCCGGCTGGGGTGGTCTGCGATGCGCCCGAGGATGTCGGCCAGGTAGGCCTGCGGGTTGAGGCCGTGCATCTTAGCGGTTTCGATGACGGTGTAGATGCAGGCGACTCGCTGGCCGCTGGCATCTGAGCCGGCGAACATCCAGTTCTTGCGTCCAAGGACCAAGGATCTCATGGCGCGCTCAGCGGCGTTGTTGGACATCTCCAGCCGTCTGTCGGCGACGTAGCGGGTCAGCGCCTTCCATCGCGTCAGGGTGTAGCGGATGGCTTGGGCCAGGGTGCTCTTGCCGCTGATCCTCGACAGCGAGGCATCAAGGAATGCGCGCAACTGGTCCAGCAGCGGCTGGGCGTGCTCCTGGGGCGCTGCGGCCCGGCGCTCAGGCGTGCGGCCCTAGATGCTGGCCTCAATGGTGAACAGGGCGGCGATCCGCTGTAGGGCGTCGAGCGCCAGGGACGAGGCGGTGGCGTGCTGCACGTCATAAATTTCCGACGCGCGTGCGCCCAGCAGGCCACCTCGGCCAGGGGTGGGTCGCCCGTGGGCGTCCTCGGCTCATAAAGCCTGTCGAACCCGGCATAGCCGTCGGCGTGCAGGAACCCCAGGCAGGGACCCAGCAGCGCCTCGGCCTGGATGCCGCAGCGGTCCGGCGAGTAGCGGTAGAACGCCGCCGGCGGCACTGCCGACCCCCAGAGGCGTTCGTCGCGCACCAGCACCCAGAGCGGCCCGGTCTTGGTCTCGCCCAGGCCCGGAGCCAGCACCGGGAGCACGGTGTCGTCGGCGTGCAGCACGGCCCCAGCGCGGACGTGGCGGCCGATCAGTTCGGCCAAGGGCGTCAGCAGGAACACCGCCGATCCCACCCAGTCCGCCAGGGTCGAGCGGTCCAGCTCCACCCCCTCGCGCCCATGGATCACTGCCTGGCGGTGCAGTGGCAGGTGGTCGCAGTACTTCGCCACCACCGTGTGGGCGATCAGGCCAGGACCCGGACGGCCGCGCTCGATGGGCAGCGCCGGCATCGGCTGCTGCACAATGGTCTCGCAGGCCCGGCAGCTCAGCTTGGGCCGGACATGCCGGATGACCTTGAAGCTCGACGGCACATACTCCAGCACCTCGCGCTCATCCTGCCCCACCCGGCTGAACAC
>CAXTFY010000588.1:0-2517 GCA_964243265.1 uncultured Acetobacteraceae bacterium
GTGAACACCCCGGGTTGCCCTTCGCCGCCAACTGGCGATGATGCGCCGCCAGTGCCCGCAACCGGCGCCGGGCCGGGTCCGCGCCTTGGCTGCTCCGTCAGCGGGACGATCCTAAGTGGAGGTGACGATCATGGGTGACGAGAAGATGCTGGCCCGGATGACCCGGGGGGACGGCTTCATCGCAGCGCTTGACCAGAGCGGCGGCTCGACGCCCGGCGCCCTGCGCCTGTACGGCATCCCCGACACCGCCTACAGCGGCGAGGCCGAGATGTTCCATCTGGTGCACGAGATGCGCGTGCGAATCATGACCGCGCCCGCCTTCACCGGAGCCGAGGTGCTCGCCGCCATCCTGTTCGAGCGCACGATGGACGGGCAGGCCGAGGACAAGCCGGTGCCGCACTTCCTGTGGCAGGAGCGCGGCGTGGTCCCCTTCCTGAAGGTTGACAAGGGCCTCGAGGCGGAGAGCAACGGCGTCAGCCTGATGAAGCCGATGCCGGGGCTGGACGCCTTGCTGGACCGCGCGGTGGGGCTTGGCGTCTTCGGCACCAAGATGCGCTCCGTCATCAACCTGGCGTCGCAGGACGGCATCGCCGCCGTGGTGGCGCAGCAGTTCGACATCGCCGCGCAGATCAGCCGGCACGGGCTGCTGCCGATCATCGAGCCGGAGGTGTCGATCAAAAGCCCCGACAAGGCCGGCGCCGAGGCGATCCTGCTGGCCGAGCTGACCCGGCGCCTCGACGCCCTGCCGCCGGGCCAGACGGTGATGCTCAAGCTGACGATCCCCGACGTGCCGGACCTTTACGCGCCGCTCATGCGGCACGACCGGGTGGCCAGGGTCGTGGCGCTGTCTGGCGGCTACTCGCTGGACGACGCCTGCCGGCGCCTAGCCGAGAACCACGGCATGATCGCGAGCTTCTCGCGGGCGCTGACCGAGGGTCTCAAGCACTCGATGAGCGACGCGGAGTTCGATGCGGCGCTGGCGAAGTCCATCGGCCAGATCTACCAGGCCTCCACCGTCAAGGTCTGACGCAGCCGGCGCCGGGTTCGCCCGGCGTCCACCCGTGCCGTGGAAACGGCAACGCCGCTGCCGGGCCACCCCCGATCGGGGGTGGCGGCTCGGGCTAGAGCACGTTTGGTGCAAGTAGAGACACCAACCATGCTCTAGGCCTGGTTCTTGCGAGCATCTGTTCGGCTCAAGCGAACCCGCTTGAGCCGAACAGATGCTCTAGTGACGGCATGGGACACCCAAAGAGGCTGAAGGGAACCTGAACCATGGGCAAATGGACGCTGATGGCCGGCGCCGGATGCAGCGCCATCGCGACGGCCCTCGTGCCGGGCTTGCTCACCACCGGGGCACGGGCGGCAGGACCGGCGAACGGCGTCGTGCATTGGATCGGCAAGGGGTCGCAGGTCTATGCCTGCATCCACGACGGGGACCGGTTCGCCTGGACGCTGCAGCGGCCCGACGCCACGCTGATCGACGACACCGGGACCCCCCGCGGGCAGCATGGCGCCGGTCCGAGCTGGACGGCCTGGGACGGCAGCCAGGTGTTCGGCGCCGTGCTGACCTCGGTCCCGGCCCCAAAGCCCGGCGCGATCCCCTGGCTGGTGCTCCGCGCGTCCCGGCACGTCGGCAGCGGCATGATGAGCGGTGTCGGCTATGTGCTGCGCACCGACACCGAGGGCGGGACGGCGCCGGCGGCCGGCTGCGACGCGGCCCACGTGGGCGCCGAGGAGCGGAGGCCCTATCGCGCGACCTACACCTTTCTGGTGGAGCCGGCCTTGATGGAGCCGGCGTTGCCAGAACCCGGCGGCGCGGCACATTAAGGCTGCAAGCACCGCCCGTCCGGCCGCAGCAGGTGTTGCAAATCCTGGCAAGGATGGCGCAACTGGCGGCCCAAACTTGAAAGGTCCACGATGGCACGCAAGCCGAAGCCCGCTCCCCTCCCGACTCCAGCGCCGCGCGGCCGCAAGCCGAACCTGACAGTTGCACCCGGGCCTATCGCGGCTCCGGACAGCGCCGCCCCGGAGGCCGAGGCTAGTCCTGCAATTTCCAGTCCTGCAACTCTCAATTCCGCAGCTCCCAGTCCCGCATCTCCCACGGTGGACAGCGCGCCCACCCGGGGCCGGAGGGGCCGGAAGCCTCGGGGCGAGGCTGCCATGCCCTCGCTGACCGAGGCCGCCACGGAGCAGCAGCCCGGCGCAGACCCCGAGGCGCCCGGCGCAGACCAGGCGGCTGCGACCGAGGACGATGCGATGATCGCCGAGATGGCCTATCCCGTCAGCGCCGGTGCCGGCAGCGATGCCGTGCCGCCACCCCCCGGCCCAGACGCCACGACCCCGGCCCAGCTTGACGCAGCCAAGCCTGCCGCCCAGTGGGACCGGGCCACCGACACCGTGCGGTTCGACTGGGCGGAGATCGAGCGGACGGCATCGCAGGACGGCGCCAACCAGGTCATGGCCAAGCTGCTGGTCGCCGCCCGTGCCGAGGGCGCCAACTCGCGCTGGCCGCTCTAA
>CAXTFY010000589.1:0-2517 GCA_964243265.1 uncultured Acetobacteraceae bacterium
CGCAGGCTCAGGCAGGTCCAGCGCAAGGGCGACATCGGGTCGCCCCGCTCGGTCGGGCGCACCAGCGCCAAAAGCACGCCCAGCAGGCCGGGATCGAACGCCGCCAAGGCCTTGCGCCTGCCACCTTCCCGGCACACCCAGCCCGGCACCAGCAGCGCCGCCTCGTCCAACTCGCGCCGGCCGCGTCCGATGGTGCTGGGTGCAATCCCCGTCGCGCGCCACACCGCGACGATGCCGCCACATCCCGCCGCCCGAGCCTCGGTGGCCGCGAACAGACGCCGGCCCCGCTCGTCCAGGTGCGGCAACACGCTGGCATACCGCGAACGGACCAGGTCAACGTCGATCATCCCGCCAGGCTACGTCACACACGCACAGACAGGAATCCCACACGAAAACCAGATCCTGTTGTGGTTATGCGGGTCCTTAGTCCAATCGCGCCTATGCTGATATATGGATGAGCGCATCCCTCGCCCAAGCGTCCGAAGCTTCGGGGCGCCTCATCATCACGCATGCATCGACACCTCGCAGCAGCCGACTTGGCGCCACCCTGATGGAAAAACGGTTCGGCTGCGATCGTTCGGCATACTGAAGGGGAAGCAGCGGCCCGGTAAACTTGGTCATCAGTCAATGGGCATATGCTTAAGAATATATTAATTAAATGTTACATAGTGATTTTTCTACAACGCCCGAACCCTTTTTCTTCCGTAGTCTAGAAAACGCCTATGCCCTACGGCGGTGCCCTACTAAAGGTTCATGCGCTGGATCGCCCATTTGTGCGGTGCTTCCGACAGGCTGCATGGGACGCGGCTGCAACAGGATGAGGTTGTCATGAGAACGCTGCGGGGCAAATTGTTGGTGGCAACAACTCTTGCTGGCATGGCTGCAGTGCAGCCGGCATCGGCGCAAGACGCACAGCGGATCGATTCAATTGAGTCGCAAATCCAGCAGCTTCAGCAAGAGTTGCGACGGATGCGCAGCGAAATGGCAACGCGCGACAGAGAGCTGCGTGCAGCGCAAAGCGACGCAGCCCGTGCTCGCCTCCAAGCCCCCCGGCCGCAACCGAGTGGCGAGGCGCCCCAGCCGGGACACCCAGGAGGGAGTCTAACCGTACAGGACCAGTCTTTGCCGAGCGGCGCCCTCAGCCCAGAGCGGGCAAGCTCCGGCGCCGGGCAGGCCGCCGGGACCACCGGCCCGGGCGGCTCCTTCCGTGTTGGCGGCGTGACCGTGACGCTGGGAGGGTTCATCGCGGCTGAAGGTGTTTACCGCAGCCGCAACATCACAGCCGACATCGGGTCCAGCTATAGCGCCATCCCAACAGCAAGCAACGAGAACTATCACACCGGCGAATTCCGGGGCAGCGCGCGCCAGAGCCGCCTCTCCCTGCTAGCCCAGGGAGACGTCACAAAGGACCAGCAAGTCGCCGGTTATTTCGAGTCGGACTTCCTCGGCGTTGGCACGACGTCCAACTCCACCGAGAGCAACAGCTACGTTCCCCGGCTGCGACAGGCCTACTTGACCTATGACAACACCGCGTGGGGCACGCACGTCCTGGCCGGTCAGGCCTGGAGCCTTCTGACGTTGAACCGGATCGGGATCACGCCGCGCCAGGAGAACATCCCGCTCACGATTGATGCGCAGTATGTCCCGGGCTTCAACTGGAAGCGCCAGTGGCAGCTTCGCGTGGACCAGGACTTCTTTGACCACCGTGTCTGGCTAGGCGCCTCGCTTGAGGAGCCGCAGTCGAACTATTACACCACCGGCCCGAACGGAGAGGGAGTCATTTCAGCTTCAGGGTCGGCATTGGTGAATAACACTGGCGGTTCCTTGCTGAACGCTACAAACAGCTACTCGGATGACATCGCGCCAGACGTGATCGTCAAGGCCGCGTTTGACCCAGGCTGGGGCCATTACGAAACGTTCGGCCTCGCCAAGTTTCTGCATGACCGCGTCAACCTTCCGAACGACAACCGCAACAACACCACGGTGGCCGGTGGCGTCGGCGGCGGAATGATCCTGCCGCTGGTTCCCAAGCTGCTGGACTTTCAGATCAGCGGCATGGCTGGGTATGGCATCGGCAGCTATGGTTCGGGCCAGTTGCCAGATGCAATCGTAGACTCCACCGGCTCGCCGAGGCCGATTGGCGAGTACACCCTGCTTGGCGGCTTCGTCGGCCATCCGACACCGCTGATCGATCTGTATACCTATGTGGGAACCGAGCAGGCCGCCCGCACGTCGTTCAATTTGGGCGGCAAGCCTTACGGCTACGGCAACCCGCTCTATCAAAACGGCGGCTGCAACATCGAACTTAGCGCAGCTTCGGCCTGCGTCGGCAACACATCGGGCTACACGCAAGGCACGGTCGGCGGCTGGTGGCGGTTCCTCAAGGGGAACTTCGGCACCCTGCAGGCTGGGGCGCAGTTCTCCTACACCCGGCGGGAAATCTTCCCCGGGGCTGGTACAGTGGCCGGCACACGGGCCCCTCCGGCAACAACCGACGACAGCATGTTCTACTTCAGC
>CAXTFY010000590.1:0-2496 GCA_964243265.1 uncultured Acetobacteraceae bacterium
TTCAACCTCGCCGAGAACCGCCGCGACGCCGACTTCCCGTTCGCCTTCATGGCCACCTACACGACGCAGCTCTCAGCGCAGGCCAAGGCCCGGCACGTCCCGCTCGGCCAGGCGCTGCGCGACGACGCGGGGGCGGCGAACAAGACCAAGCTCCTGGCCCTGCTGATGCCCGTCCAACGGGCGGCGGAGGCCTGCGCCTGGCTGCGGCCCATGGTGGAGGCGGGCGAGATCTTCCATCCCCTGCGCTGGGCGGTCCAGGACGCCGCGCAGTTCCTGCAGAGCGTGCCGGACCTGGAGGCCGCCGGCGTGATCGTGCGCATGCCCGCGTCGTGGCCGGCGAACCGTCCCGCCCGGCCCCGCGTGACGGCGACGGTGGGCGCACGCGCGCCGTCCGCCTTTGGCCTCGACGGCCTGCTGGATTTCCATGCGGAGATGACGCTGGAGGGCGAGCGGCTGACCGAGGCGGAGATCGGCGCGCTGCTCGAAGGGACCGACGACCTGGTGCTGCTGCGTGGACGCTGGGTCGAGGTGGACCGCAACCGGCTCGGGCGCACCATGCAGCGGTTCCGGGAGGCCGAGCGGCTGGCCGAGCAGGACGGGCTGAGCTTTGCGGAGGCGATGCGGATGCTGGCCGGCGCTGCCATCGCCGATGATCCCGGCGACGCGGCGGCGCCCGACTGGTCGCGCGTGACCGCCGGGCCGTGGCTGGCCGAGACGCTGCAGGCGTTGCGCGCGCCCGACGGGGCCGGCATCAAGCCCGGTGCGGCGCTGCGCGGCACGCTGCGGCCCTACCAGAAGGCGGGGGTGCAGTGGCTGCAACTGCTGTCCGGCCTCGGGCTGGGCGCCTGCCTGGCCGACGACATGGGGCTGGGCAAGACCATCCAGGTGCTCGCCCTGCTGCTGCTGCAGCGGGCGCCGCGCCGCGGGCGGGCGTCCCCCAAGCCGCAGCCGAGCCTGCTGGTCGCGCCCGCCTCGCTGCTCGACAACTGGATGACGGAGCTGGAGAGGTTCGCCCCGACGCTGCAGGCGAGGGTCGTCCATCCCTCGGCTATGACGGCCGACCAGCTCAACGCGTTCGGGCCGGATGACGCTGCCGGGCTTGACCTGGCCATCACCAGCTACGGCTCGCTGCTGCGCGTGCCGGGGTTGTCGCAGGTGGCCTGGCGCTTCGTGGTGCTGGACGAGGCGCAGGCGATCAAGAACCCGAACGCCAAGCAGACCAAGGCGGTGAAGGCGCTCCAGGCGCGGTCGCGGATCGCCCTGACGGGGACGCCGGTGGAGAACCACCTGGGCGACCTGTGGTCGATCTTCGATGTCATCAACCCGGGCCTGCTGGGCACGGCGCGGCAGTTCGCGCGCTATGCCAAGGGCCTCGCCGAGGGGGAGCAGAACCCCTACGGGCCGCTCCGCACCCTGGTGCAGCCCTACATCCTGCGGCGCATGAAGACCGACAAGTCCGTCATCGCCGACCTGCCGGACAAGACCGAGGTGAAGGCCTATTGCAGCCTCACCCGGCGGCAGGCGGCGCTGTATGCGCAGGCGGTGCAGGACCTGGCGGACCGCCTGGCCGACGCCGACGGGATGGAGCGCCGGGGCGTCGTGCTGGCGACGCTGATGCGCTTGAAGCAGATCTGCAACCATCCCTCGCAGTGGCTGGGCGACCAGGTCTGGGCGGAGGCGGACAGCGGCAAGTGGGCGCGCCTGCGGGAGATCGCCGAGGTGGTGGCGGCCCGGCAGGAGAAGATGCTGGTGTTCACCCAGTTCCGCGAGATGACGGCGCCGCTCGCCACCCTCCTGGGCGGCCTCTTCGGGCGGCCCGGGCTGGTGCTGCACGGCGAGACGCCGGTGAAGCGGCGCCAGTCGCTGGTGCAGGCGTTCCAGGATGACGAGGCGGTGCCGTTCTTCATCTTGTCCCTGAAAGCCGGGGGAGCCGGGCTGACGCTGACGGCCGCGTCGCACGTCGTGCACTTCGACCGCTGGTGGAACCCGGCGGTGGAGAACCAGGCCACCGACCGCGCCTTCCGCATCGGCCAGAAGCGGAACGTGCTGGTGCACAAGTTCGTCTGCCGCGGCACGGTCGAGGAGCGGATCGACGCGCTGATCGAGTCCAAGACCGGGCTGTCGGACGCGTTGCTGTCCGGCCCCAACGAGGTCAACCTGACCGAGATGGACGATGCGGGGCTGTTGCGGCTGGTCGCGCTTGACCTGCACGCCGCGATGCAGGACTGACCCGGGATGTCGCGCGACTACGATGAGGATTGGCCCGCCTATGTTCCCGTCGCCGAGCGCCGCCGCCAGGCCGAGCGCGAGGTGGCGAAGCTGCGCAAGAGGGGCCAGACGCTGGCGCCGGTGCGGATCGAGGGCCGCGCCATCGCCGGCACCCCCTGGGGCAAGGCTTGGTGCAGCAACCTGGAGAGCTACCGCGACTACGAGAGCCGGCTGCCGCGGGGCCGGACCTACGTGCGCAACGGCTCGGTGATCGACCTGCAGGTCGGG
>CAXTFY010000591.1:0-2488 GCA_964243265.1 uncultured Acetobacteraceae bacterium
GCTTTGCAAGGCGGGCTAGGTCACGGGCCGCCGGGCGGGTTCACCGATGATGCCTTGGACCCGGGCCGCAAACACGTTCATGGCAAAGGGTTTGGTCATGACCTGCATGCCATGCTCCAAGGGACCACTGCCCAGAGCCGCATTCTCGGCATAGCCGGTGACGAACAGCACTTTGAGATCGGGACGCCGCTGGCGCGCCGCGTCGGCGAGTTGCCGGCCGTTCATGCCCCCAGGTAGGCCGACATCCGTGACCAGCAGGTCGATGCGGGTTCGCGACTCCAGAACCAGCAAACCAGACTGGCCGTCTTTGGCCTCGAGCACGGTATATCCAAGCTCCGCGAGCACGTCGACAATGACCATGCGAACGCCAGGCTCGTCCTCAACGACCAGCACGACGGCGCTCGCCGTTGCGGCTGACAGATCGGCGGCCGCATCGGCATCCTGTTCGTGGCCCAACGCTTCAAGGTGCCGAGGCAGGTAGATCGCCACCGTCGTGCCCTGCCCCACCTCGCTGCGCAGGCGTACGTGCCCACCCGATTGCTGCACGAAGCCGTAGATCATGGACAGGCCGAGCCCGGTACCCTGGCCGGTCGGCTTGGTCGTGAAGAAAGGGTCGAAGGCACGCGCCATCACGTCCGGGGTCATGCCCATGCCGCTGTCAGCGACAGATAAAACGACGTAGTCGCCCGGTGGCACGTTCCGGGGTGGCCAGTCCAGGGGCGCTCCGCGCCGGTCCAACAGAACGGTGTTCTCGGTCTCGATCAGCAGGTGCCCCCCGTCAGGCATGGCGTCGCGCGCATTAAGGACCAGATTGAGCAACGTGCTTTCTAGCTGGTTCGGGTCGCACAAGGTCGGCCACAGCTTGTCTGCAAAACTCATTTGGATTTGGATGTTGGGAGCCACCGTGCGGCCGAACAGCTCCTCCATTCCGGCGACCAGCTGGTTCAGATTGGTCGGCTTGGGATCGAGCGTCTGACGCCGCGAGAAGGCGAGCAGGCGGTGCGTCAACGCCGCCGCACGATCGGCTGATGCCGTCGCGGTCTCAATGTAGCGGTCGAGTTCTGCCGTACGCCCCTGGGCAACACGGGTGCGTATCAGCTGCAGGCTGCCGGAGATGCCCTGCAGCAGGTTGTTGAAGTCGTGTGCGATGCCGCCGGTCAGTTGGCCGACTGCCTCCATCTTCTGCGCCTGGCGCAGCGCCTCCTCGACGCGCTCGCGCTCCTCGGCCTCCGCGACCAGCCTGGCATTCGCCACGGTCAGCTCATGCGTGCGATCGGCCACCCTCGCTTCCAACACCTCGTTGGATCGAAGCAGCGCCTCCTCGGCCAGCTTGCGCTCGGTGATGTCGGCCACGATGCCCAGGAGATGCGTCGGCGGGGCATTGCCCGGCCCCCCATCCGGCTTGCCGCGCGCCTCGATCCAGCGGACTTCGGCGTCGCTGGCACGGCGGATGCGGCACTCGAAGTGCCACGCCGCCCGCGCACTCACCGCATGGCGGAACGTGCTGCCGACGTGCTCGCGATCCTCCGGCAGGACGTGGTCGAGGAATGCATCGTAGCTCCAGGCAAGCAGTGGCTCCGGATAGCCGAAGATCTGGTCGTATTGCGGTGTGCGTGTGGCAGTGCTGTTGAGGAGGTCAAAATCCCAGCTGCCCAGCTCTCCCGCTTCCAAAGCAAAGCGCAGGCGTGCTTCTGCGCTGCGCACCTCTGCCAAGACGCGCAAACGGTCGACCGCGGCGGCCAGCAGGTTGGCGTAGCTGCGCAGGAACGCGGTATCGGCCTCGGCGAACTGGCGGGGTGTGCGGCTGTCGACCTGCAAGATGCCGAACGGCGGCTTGTCTTTGGCGCCGATGATGATGACATTGGCGACTGCCCTCACGCCGTTGTCTGTCAGGAACGCCGGATACGTGAACCGCGTCTCCTGATCGATGTCAGGGGAGATCATCGGCTCGCCCGTTATCAGCGCATGGCCTTCGGAAGATTTGTCCGTCACCCTGAGCGTCACCTCACCCACGACGCCGGGCTTCCAGCCGACGCCGGCGCGCACGAACAGCGTCTTGCCGTTCTCCTGCAGCTCCATGACCTTGGCGAGCTCGGTGCCCAGAGCATGCCCAACGAGATAGCAAGCCTCAGTCAGGATCTCGTCGAGGTCGTCGGATTTCAACGCGAGTTCTCCGAACTTGACCAAGGTGGCCTCGTGTCGGAGCAGCTTCAGTTGCTCGCGGCTCGTCGCAGTACTCAAATGACATTCTCCATAGCGTATCGCCGATCCATTAGTGCCTGATGTCCTTCGTCGCCGACGCAATAAGCCTCGAAGCAGCGGGAGGTATGTGTCTTATCATTTATGGGTAGGTTTGTTACGATGCAACCACCCGAGTTCGGCGATACACCGCCACTCTGGACCACTCAGCCCAGCCAGGTGCCATCATATCCTCAGCAAACTACCAACAAAACTCAACATAACACTTTATTAACTGGCAATACCAATG
>CAXTFY010000592.1:0-2488 GCA_964243265.1 uncultured Acetobacteraceae bacterium
GATGGCCAGGCGTCCGCCGGTGATCAGGCCGCGGCCCCGGCGTGCGGCGGCGCGCGGCGGGGCGGCCGGGCGTGGGTCCAGCGCGAGTGGGGCTGCGGATTGGACCGTCATTGCGGGGTGGCTTCGGCGCGGGACGCCAGGGGTGGCGGGGACGGTGCTTGCCGCCCTGGATTGCCCGGTCGCAAGCGCTCCTCACAATGATGGGTGGGGCAATGACGGGTGAGGCAATGAAAGGCGGGATGCGCGGTGCTGGTCATGCTGCCCGTCCGTGGTAGGCCCGTAGCACCTGGTCGCGCAGCACGTCCCAGATACGTTCTTGCAACTGCTGGAAGTGTGGGGTCAGGCGGATCTCCGCCACGTCGCGTGGGCGGGGTAGGTCGATGGGGAACTCGGCGATGGGGCGGGTGGCGGGGCCGGCGGACAGCACCACCACGCGGTCGCTGAGGCTGATGGCCTCTTCCAGGTCGTGGGTGATGAACAGGACGGATTTTCGCGGGGTGGCGCCCTGCCAGAGGGCCAGCAGCTCGTTTTCCATCATTTGCCGGGTCTGCACGTCCAGGGCGCTGAATGGCTCGTCCATCAGGAGGATCGGCGGGTCCAGCACCAGGGTCTGCGCCAACTGCGCCCGCTTGCGCATGCCGCCGCTCATCTGGTGGGGGTACTTGGCGCCGTGCCCGCGCAGGCCGACGCGGTCGAGCCATGCCTCCGCCGCCGCCCGCGCCGCCGACCGGGATTGCCCGGCGAATTCCGGCCCGGCCGCCACGTTGTCCCGCGCGCTGCGCCAGGGCATCAGGCTGTCGGCCTGGAACAGGTAGCCGGCCCGGCGGTTGATGCCCCGTAGCGGCTGCCCCTGCACCTCGACCCGCCCCGAGGTCGGCGCGAGCAGCCCCGCCGCCAGGTTGAGCAGGGTGCTCTTGCCGCAGCCGGTGGGTCCGACGACGGACAGGAACTCGCCGTCCTCGACACGCAGCGAGGCGTCGGCGACGGCGGTGTAGCCGCCGAAGCTGACCGTCACGCCATCGAACAGCAGTGCCGCGCTCATGCGCTGATCATGAAAGCAGTTCCCCCCAGCCTGGCCCCACCATACGGGGAGCGGGGCCAGGGGGAAACCGGGGGGCTTGGCGCCCTCTTGCTTATCCCGGGATGCTAGTCGGACCAGGCCCAGTTGTGGCCGTGCACCAAGCCCTCGTCGTGGTCATGGTGCGCGTCGGCCGCCTCCATGGGCTGCGGCGTGGTAGCCGCCCAGCCGTGGCCGTGGACAAGGCCGTCATCGTGGTCGTGCTCGTGGTTGTCTTGCTCCTGGGCCACTGGCACCATGCGCGCGGCCTGCTGCTGCGCCATCTGCGGCACCATCGGCGCGACGTGGCCCTCGCCGTGGAACTGCTCGGTCTCGGTGCTGCCGGCCATCGCCGTGGTGCTGCTGCGCCCGCCGGACGCGGCGACGGCCACGGCATCGAACCAGCCGGTGCCGACCTCGCGCTGGTGGCGGGTGGCGGTGTAGCCCTGCGCCTCGGAGGCGAACTCCTCCTGCTGCAGCTCGGAGTAGGCGGCCATGCCGCGCTCCTTGTAGCCGCTGGCGAGCTTGAACATCGACAGGTTCAGGCTGTGGAAGCCGGCCAGGGTGACGAACTGGAAGCGGTAGCCCATCTTGCCGATTTCCTGCTGGAAGCTGGCGATGGCGTCGGGTGCGAGCTTCTTCTGCCAGTTGAAGCTGGGGGAGCAGTTGTAGGCGAGCATCTTGCCGGGGAACTCGGCGTGGATGGCGTCGGCGAAACGCTTGGCTTCCTCGAGGTTGGGTTCGCTGGTCTCCCACCACAGCAGGTCGGAGTAGGGGGCGAAGGCCAGGCCGCGGGCGATGGCGTAATCGACGCCGACGCCGGGCTTGATGCGGTGGAAGCCCTCGCTGGTGCGCTCGCCGGTGAGGAACGGGCGGTCGCGCTCGTCCACGTCGGCGGTCAGGAGCTGGGCGCTGTGGGCGTCGGTGCGGCAGAGCAGGACGGTGGACACGCCCTCGACGTCGGCGGCCAGGCGGGCGGCGTTCAGGGTGCGGATGTGCTGGCTGATGGGGATGAGCACCTTGCCGCCGAGGTGGCCGCACTTCTTCTCGCTGGCGAGCTGGTCCTCGAAGTGGACGCCCGAGGCGCCGGCCTCGATCATCGCGCGCATCAGCTCGAAGGCGTTCAGGGCGCCGCCGAAGCCGGCCTCGGCGTCGGCGATGATCGGGGCCATCCAGTGGATGCTGTGGTCGTTTTCCAACTGTGCGATCTGGTCGCAGCGGCGCAGGGCGTTGTTGATGCGCTTCACGACCTGCGGGACCGAGTTCACGGCATACAGGGACTGGTCGGGATACATCTCGAGGGACGAGTTGGCGTCGGCGGCGACCTGCCAGCCGGAGAGGTAGATCGCCTTCAGGCCGGCGCGGACCTGCTGCATGGCCTGGTTGCCGGTCAGGGCGCCCAGGGTGTTGACGTAGGGTTCGGTCTTCAGC
>CAXTFY010000593.1:0-2481 GCA_964243265.1 uncultured Acetobacteraceae bacterium
ACGCTGCGGGCCGCCTGCCGGTGCGAACCTGGATCTGCCTGGCCGGCAACCCCGAGGGTATCGCCGGGCAGGCGTGGCAGGAAGATATCCGCCCCGGCGACGGCGACGCCATGCTGCGCTTCGGGGCCGTCAAGGTGTTCGCCGACGGCTCCGCCGGCGGCCTGACCGCTGCCATGTCCGAACCCTACCTCCCCGGCGGCACCGGCGTGTTCTGCTTTCCGGACGCCACGATGCACGGGCTGCTCGCCCGCTACCACGCGCAGGGCTGGCAGTTGGCGATCCACGCCATCGGCGACGCCGGCATCGAGCAAGTGCTGCGGGGCATGGAGGCCGCCGATACCGCCGCACACCCCGTCGCCGGCCGGCGGCACCGGATCGAGCATTGCGGCTTCGTGTCGCCGGGCCAGCGCGCCCGCATGGCGGCACGCGGGATCGAGCCGGTGCCGCAGCCGATCTTCATGCGCGAGTTCGGCGACAGCTACGTCGCCAACCTCGGCGAAGCCCGCGCCGCCGCGGCCTACCCGATGCGGAGCTGGCTGCGGGACGGCCAGAACCCGGCGGCAAGCTCGGACGCGCCGGTGTCCACGACCGACCCGTTCCAGAACATCCACGCGATGCTCACGCGCCGCACGAGCCGCGGCGCCGTGCTCGGCCCGGATGAGGCGATCAGCGTCGAGCAGGCGGTGCACTGCCTGACCTGGTGCGGCGCCTACACCCAGTTCGCCGAAACGGAGCGTGGCCGGCTACTGCCGGGCATGCTGGCGGACGTGGCCGTGCTGTCGCAGGACATCTTTGCGGCCGACCCGGAGGCGATCCCCGCCACGACCGCCAGCTTCGTGCTGCGCGGCGGCGTGCCGGTCGCGGGAACGCTCGCCTGATGCTCCGCCTAGCGGTCGGGCGCCTGCTGTTGACGGCGCCGGTGCTGCTGGGGGTGCTGCTGATCGGCTTCCTGCTGATGTAGGTGGTGCCTGCCGACCCGGCCGCGATCCGCACGGGACCGTCGGCCACGGCGGACGTGGTCGCGGCCATCCGCGCAGACCTTGGCCTGGACCAGCCGGTGTCGGTGCAGCTCGTCCGCTACCTCGGCCGTCTGCTGCGGGGAGACCTCAGCGTGTCGGTCATCAACAACGTGCCGGTGGCGTCCGAGTGGCGCCGGGCTGCCGGGCCAACTTGATGCTGGTGGCTTTGGCGCACACCACCATACGGCCGGGCTACGATCTCCTGCGCCCGTCACCGCGGGTCGTTGCGTTCGTCCATTTCGACAATGTGGGTAAGTTCGTAGGATGGGATGGTAGGGCTGAAGGGGCTGCTGCCCTTCAAGACCAGCCAGCCAGCCCAGAGGAGGATCGCCACCACTGGAATGGCCGCGATGGTGTAGGTTCCATCGGGATAGTCAAAGGCCATCAGGACCAGGACGCCAAACAGGAAACCAAGTGTGAGCCAGGAGGTGAACGGCGCGAACGGCATCCGGAAGGCGACCGGCTCGATCTCGCCACGGTTGATGGCCCGGCGCAGCAGCATCTGGCAAACCACGATGAAGCCCCAGGTGCTGACGATACCGAGCGAGGCAACGTTCAGCACGATCTCGAACACTTGGGACGGCAGCAAGTAGTTGAGCACGACGCCTAGAAGATAGACGACCAGGGTGACGAGAATGCCCCCATAGGGCACTTTCTGAGCATTCATTTTGGCGACGAAGGGTGGCGCGGACCCGCCCATCGCAAGCGAGCGCAGCACGCGCCCGGTTGAATAAAGCCCAGAATTTAGGCTGGACAGCGCGGCGGTGAGCACAACGACGTTCATCGCCGTACCGATCCCAGGGACGCCCAAGGCGCCGAAGAAGGTGACGAAGGGGCTGACCCCGGCCTTGTAGGCCGTCCACGGCATCAGCAGGACCAGCAGCAGCACCGAGCCGACGTAGAACAGCGCGATGCGCCACATCACGCTGTTGATGGCGCGGGGCAGCACCTTGTGGGCGTCCTCCGCCTCGCCCGCGGCGGTTCCGATCAGCTCGATCCCCGCATAGGCGAAGACGACGCCCTGGATGATGATCACGGCCGGCAACAGGCCGTGCGGGAAGATGCCCCCGTTTTCCGAGATGAGGTGAAGACCTGGCGCCTGCCCGGACACTCCGTGACCGCTGAGCAGGAGGAACAGGCCGATGATGAGGAACAGCACCAGGGCGCCGACTTTCACAAGCGAGAACCAGAACTCCATCTCGCCGAACCATTTCACCGCGACCATGTTCATCGCCCCGACGAAGGCCAGGGCGCCCAGCGCGAACACCCACTGCGGCACGTCGGCAAAGGTGCCCCAATAGCGCATGTAGAGCGCGACGGCGGTGATATCGACGATGCCGGTCATGGCCCAGTTGAGGTAGTACATCCATCCCGCGGCGAACGAGCCGCGTTCGCCCAGGAACTCGCGCGCATAGGAGACGAAGCTGCCGGAGGTCGGGCGATACATCACCAGCTCGCCCAG
>CAXTFY010000594.1:0-2481 GCA_964243265.1 uncultured Acetobacteraceae bacterium
CCTGCACGATCTGGCGTCCTATCCCGCCGGCACGGCTCGGGCTGCGCAGCCAGCCATGCACCCGATGGCATTCGGGGATGTCGTCGATGAACGCGGACGGCAGCGCGTAGCCGCGGCGGAAGTCACAGTGTGAGATCGTCACCCGCCGCATGCCGCGCGTGATCGCCACGTACGCGAGCCTTCGTTCTTCCTCCGGGTCACCATAACTTGGCGGAAACACTCCGGCCTCCCACGCGGGCAGGAAAACGTGTGGAAACTCCAGGCCCTTGCCCTTGTGCAGGGTCATCAGCCGCACCCGGCCGGTCGCCTCATCGTTCGGGCCGGCAGTCGACAGCGCGGCGTGGTCGAGCAGCTCGCGCGCCGTGTGGAAGCTGCCGGCGAGCTGGATCAGCTCCTGGATGTTGTCGAGCCGCCCCTCCGTCGTCTCGGCCCGGCTCTCGCGCAGCATGGCCCGGTAGCCGGTCGCGTCCAGCAGCAACGAGATCTGGTCGGCAAGCGTCGCCGCGCGGTCGCTGCCGACGCCCCGGACCGCGTCCACGAAGGCGAGCCCGGCCGACCGGGCGCGCGGCGGCAGGTCGGCAGTTTCCAGCGCGACCAGCAGCGGCACCTGCCGCCAGGCTGCCTCCTCCTCCAGCTTGCCCATCGTCTTCGCACCGAAGCCGCGCGCCGGCTGGTTGATCACGCGCCGCAGCGCCTCATCGGCCTGCACGTCGTCCGGCGTGGCCGACAGGCGCAGCAGGGCCAAGGCGTCCTTGATCTCCCCACGCTGGTAGAAACCTACATCGCCGACGAGCATGTAGGGGACGTGCGCGCGCATCAGCGCCTCTTCGAAGCCGCGCGAGAGGGCGTTGCCGCGGTAGAGCACGGCCATCTCGTCCCATCCCACGCCCTCGGCATGGCGGCGCTGCATCTCGTTCGCCAGGCCGAACGCCTCGGCCGCCGCGTCGCGGAACGCCACGACTTCGATGCGGTCGCCCGTGGGCTTGCGGGTGAACAGGGTCTTGCCGAGCCGGCTGCGGTCTTGCGCGATCACGGCGTTTGCGGCATCCAGGATATGACCCGTCGAGCGGAAGTTCTCCTCCAGCCTGATCTGCGTAGCGCCGGGGAAGTCATTGCTGAAACGTCTGATGTAGCCGATGTCAGATCCTCTCCAACTGTACACGCTCTGGTCATCGTCGCCGACGACGAAGATCTCCCCGTGTTCGGCGGAGAACAGGCGTATCCAGCTGTATTGCGCGTAGTTGACCTCCTGCTACTCGTCGGCCAGCACGCAGTCGAAGCGCCCGGCCCAGCGCTCGCGGTAGGTCGCGTTCACCGTCATGGCGAGCGTCGGCCACAGCAGCAGGTCGCCGAAGTCTGCCGCGTTCGCATCGCGCAGCACCCGCTGGTATTCGGCATAGACCGTCACGCTGGCACGCAGGCCCTCGGCATCGGCCGGGCTGTCGCCGTTGCGCGCTTCGGCGATCATGGCCTCCACCCGCGCCGACGCAGCCTCCGGGGTGATCAGGCTGTCCTTGAACCGGGACAGGCGGTTGCACATCACCTTCAACGGATCGCGGCCCATCGCCGCGGCGTCCTCGCCGCCGGCGAGGTTCATGCCCTTCATGACGCGCCTGACGATGCGTCGGCTGTCGTCGGCGTCCAGGATGTCGAACCCCGGCCGCAGGCGCGCGACCTCCGGCTCGATCCTCAGCTGCCGGGCGCCGAGGCCATGGAAGGTGCCGATCCAGCGCGGGGCCGCCTCGTCGCCGAGCGCCTGCCTGATCCGGCCGGACATCTCCGCCGCAGCCTTGTTGGTGAAGGTGACCGCCAGGACGCGCCCTGCCGGGATGCCGCGTGCCTCGATGCGGTGCGCGACCGCCTGGGTGAGCGTCTTGGTCTTGCCGGTTCCTGCCCCCGCCAGCACCAGCACTGCGCCGCCCTGGGTGGCAGCGGCACGTTGCGGTGCGGTGAGATCGTCCAGCAGCGCGATACAAGCACTCATCATCGCACTCCCCTCAGGCAGCACCAGCCAGTGCCCGTGATCGGCTTGCTGTTATCGGTTCCGTCGGCGAAGCCTGGAAACCAAGGGTTCCACGGCCGTAACCCAGGCAGAGGCCATGCATGGTCTTGCATCACGCCACCTTCCCCCGCAGGACGTCGTTCCAGTCGTCACCGCCGGTCGGGCACAGGCGTTCGAAGCGCACATTCGCGGCGGCGGCCAAGCCGGCGTGCTGCCGTGCGTAGGCCTCGCCGGCCTTGTTCGCGTCCGCTCCGCTGGCAAGCAGCGCCGCCGGGGACCGGGCGATCGCCTGCAGTTCTGCCTCAAGTGCCTGGATCGTGCCCGGACCCATGCCGCCGCCAGTCGCGACGTAGAGCGTGTCCCGCCGCAGGCCCTCGATCGCGGCCAGGCTCATCGCGTCGATCGGCGCCTCGGTCACGGCCAAGCGGCACACCCCCTCCCCTGCCCGCCCGAGCCGGAACAGGGTCTTGGTGCCGCCG
>CAXTFY010000595.1:0-2444 GCA_964243265.1 uncultured Acetobacteraceae bacterium
TCTTGGGCTGGGCACGGCAGCCACCAGGTGCGCCCGGCCATAAGGCCCTCGCCCGCATCGTGGACCAGTTGACCCACTTGCGTTCGGTCGGCCTCGATCCCGCCTGCGCCGAGGGCGTGCATCCGGAGCGGCTGCGCAAGCTGGCTCGCGAGGGTGGCCGCTACACTGCCCAGCACTTGCGAGCGTTGTCGCTGCTCCGCCGCCGGGCAACCCTGGTTGCGACCGTGTTGGATACCATGGCACGCCTGACTGATGACGGGGTCGGCCTGTTCGACCGCGCGGTTGGCCGCATGTTCCGCCGCGCCGAGGCGCGCGAGGAGGGCACTCTGCTGCGCGACGCCCGGGCCATCAACGACAAGGTGCGCCTGCTGGTCCGGCTCGGCGGCGCCCTGATTGCGGCCAAGCAGGGCGATGCCGACCTGGACGGCGCCGTCGCGGACTCGGTTGGCTGGGAGCGGCTGGCCGCGAGCATCGCCGAGGCCGAGCGCCTGGCCCGCCCAGACAAGGTAGACCTGCCGGCGCTTGCCGCGCGCGCCTGGCCAGTGCTGCACCGGCTCGGCCCCGTGTTCCTCGACGCCTTCCAGCTCCGCGCCGTGCCCGCCGCCGCGGCGACGCTGCGCGCGGTGGAGCTGCTGCAGGCGACCTACGACAGCAGCGGCCGGAAATGGCCGAAGAGCCTGCCGACCAGCTTCTTGCGTCCGGCCTGGCGCGACGCGGTGCTGGACAGCGGCGACAAGGGCAACACAGAGCACCGCCGCACCTGGGAAGCTGCCACCCTGCTCGCGTTGCGCGACCGGCTGCGAGCCGGCGACATCTGGGTGGAGGGTAGCTGGCAGTGGCGGGCCGTCGAGGACCAGCTCATCTCGCCAGCACTGTTCGCCGCCATGCGCGAAGCCGGGCCGCTGCCGGTCGCCGTGCCCGCAACCGCGGAGGAGTACCTGGCCGGGCGCCGCGCCCTGCTGGAGCGACGGCTGAAAGAGGTCAACGCCAAGGCCGCAGCGGACACACTGGAGGATGTCAGGATCAGCGGCGGGGAGATGAAGATCACGCCGCTCAAGGCGATCACCCCGGAAGCGGCGGAAGATGCGGCCGAACGGCTCTACGCCATGCTGCCCAACGCGCGCATCACCGCCGTTCTGGACGACGTGCACCGCTGGACCGGGTTCGCCAACGCCTTCACCCACCAGCACACGGGACTGCCGGCCAAGGACCCGCGCGTCGTGCTCACCGCCGTGCTCGCCGACGCTACCAACATGGGCCTGACCCGGATGGCTGACGCCTGCTCGGTGGCGAGCTACCGCGAGCTGGCCTGGACCGCCGGCTGGCACCTGCGCGAGGACACCTACCGACCGAGCCTGGCCATCATCGCCAACGCCCTGCAGCGGCATCCGCTCGCCGCCCTGTTCGGGGCGGCCGACGTGTCCAGCTCGGACGGCCAGGCGTTCCTGACGGCGGGCCGCGGCGAGGCGCTGGGCGCCTACAATGCCCGGCATGGGCACGGGCGGGAAGCCGCAGGCCTGTTCTACACCCACGTCTCGGCCCGGCATGCCCCGTTCCACACGGCGTCGATCCCACCCTCGGGCGAAGCGGCCTACGTCATCGACGGGCTGCTCTACCATGAGGCCGACCTCGCCATCTCCGTCCACCACACGGATGGCGGCGGGGTGAGCGACCACGTATTTGCCTTGGCGCACCTGTTGGGTTTCCACTTCGCCCCTCGTATCCCCAACCTCGCCGACCGCAAGCTGTACGCCTTCGGCCCGGCCTCGACATGGCCGGCGCTGTCGCCGTTCATCGCAGGCAAGCCCGACGACAAGCTGATCGCGGCGCAGTGGGACGACGTGCTTCGCCTGACAGCCTCGGTGCGGACGGGCACGGTCAGCGCCTCGCTGCTGCTCAAGCGCCTTGGCGCCTACCCGCGGCAGAACGGGCTGGCATTGGCGTTGCGGGAGATCGGCCGCATCGAGCGGACCTTGCACGCCCTGAACTGGCTGGAGCGGCCCGCACTGCGCCGGCAGGCAACGGCGGAGCTGAACAAGGGCGAAAGCCGCAATGCCCTGGCCCGTGCCGTGTGCTTTCACCGTCTTGGGCGGCTGCACGACCGCACGGCCCAGGCCCAGCAGCACCGGGCCAGCGGCCTCGCCCTGGTCACCGCCGCCATTGCGCTGTGGAACACCGTCTATCTCGGCCGCGCGCTGGATGCAGCCCGGCGCCGCGGCGACCTGATCCCGGACGCGCTGCTCGCCCACTTCACCCCGGTCGGCTGGCAGCACCTCAATCTCACCGGCGACTATCTCTGGGGTGCCGACGCCAGCCTTGGCCCGGATGGGTTCAGGCCGCTGCGGGGCACGGCCGCCAGCCAGCCCACGACCATTGCAGCCTGACCGTGTTCCCAGTCCGTGCCGCCTACCGTGCTATCCTGCCCTTTCTATGGCGCGACCCCG
>CAXTFY010000596.1:0-2437 GCA_964243265.1 uncultured Acetobacteraceae bacterium
CCGGCCCGCAGGCGTCAGCGGAGGGGGCTGCTGCACCGTCTGGGACGTAGCCGCTGTGATTTTAAAGGTGGTTTGTGTCGTATCGCCGGCCCCGCGCCGTGACCGGTTCGCCCGTCCCTTGGATCGTCATTGCCCTGCCTGTCTTTGCGACTTGGCAATCCATGAGCCGGTGTCCCAGGTATGGCGTGAGCGGAAGTCACCCGATGCGGCGGCCCGGCCGGACGCCGGGCCGCCGTTGGGCTTCACCCCGCTCAGGGCGTCGCTTCTGCGCGCGCCTTTGTGAGGGCCGCCTCGAAATGCGTGCGCTGGTCGGCCAGCATGTTCTGCACCGCCGCATAGGTGTTCGCGACGGTCATCGGCCGCCCATCCCGGGCAAGCAGCCCGGCATTGCGCAGCACCCGGCGGTTGGCGACCTCCAGCATCGAGGCCGAGGGGCGCCGTTCCAGGGCCGCCAGGAACCGCGCCGAGCCGCTGGGGCCCAGGACATGCGTCAGATACAGGTCCGTCGGCGTCGCGGTCCGCGTCAGCGAGGCCTGCAGCGCCGTACGCTGCCGCCCCAGCATCTCCACAGCCAGGTTCGCCGACAGGACGGGATCGGTGCGCAGCCGCAGGATCGCCTCCTGCATGTGGGCGCCCTGGAAGGTGTAGTCGCCCGACCGCTCCCTTTGGATGGCGTCCGCATATCGGGCCGCGCCATGCTTGGACCCGAACTCGCGGACCATCTGTAGCCACGTCGCGGAGGTGAACTGCAGCAAGCCTGTCGCCGAAGACAGGCGGCTGCGGGCTGCGGGGGCGAATCGGCTCTCACGCCAGGCCAGGGTCATCATCAGGTCCGGGGCGACATCGGACGCCTGCGTGGCGTCCAGGATCGCGGCCAGCACGGCGGGCGGCACCGCCGGGTTGTCCCAGGTGCTGTTCACCAGGGGTTCGACCCCGGCATGCAGCATCTCGGCAGGGTGCATGACAGCCCTCCGGTGCAGATGCCGGACATGGATCCGTCGTGCATAGCCGACACGGATTGCTTGCGTGTGCCGCGGGCTATACCGGATGGAATGGATGCGGGTGCCGGACGCCCCCCTGGTTGGGGTGGCCATGGCCGGGCCTGCCGCCAGGACGGCAAGGCCCACCATCGCCACCAATGCGCGCCGCAGGCGCCGCTCGCGCCACGGCGCGGCCGGTTGCAGGGCGTAGCAGCCAAGGCCGGCTGCCGGCGCAGTGCGATGCGCATCGGTGAGGTATGGGGTCATGGCGCTCTCCTGGAAGGTGCTGGCCTGCACCGGCAGCCGGGCAACTGCATGGCTGTTGTCGAGCCTGGACGGCCTTGGCCGGTGTGCCGCCATGCGGCCCGGGGGGCGTCGCCGCACGCCGATCCGGAACGTGCCCAAGCGGCGGGCAGCGAGGTGGCGCGGCACGGGCGGTGCCTGGATTGCCGATGCGCCTCGCCGATGTGCTGCCGGAGACCAGCCCGCCGCAGCTTTGGATGCCGCACCGGCCTGGTCGGGGCTCGGCCAGGCATCCGGCGCTGGATTATAGGCGGAGCAACGCGAGACATGGTACTCCCCGGATATCAGAGACAGCACGATTTACAACCCTTGTTCTGCGATCTGAACGGGAGGTACGATGGCAGGTAGGGCAATGTGGCTTGTCGGTCGCTTTTGTGTCTGCCGACAGTTACAACGGTTAGAACTCAGCTACAAAACGCGAATCGCCATGTAGATGCGCACGCGGATCGATTGCCGTTGGCGGTGACCGGTTGCCGTTGTCGCATCTCTTGGGAGAGAGACGCCGCTGAACCCATACTGTTCCCTGCCAGTATTCGATTGGTCACATTTTATATTTTGGTTGCGGCCGATACAGCCGGTCCCATTGGTTGCTGCGCCGGCCGGAGCACCGTGTCGATGCCGTCCGGCGCCTACCCGGGCCGCACTGCCCCGCAGGCCTGCCGCCAAGCCGCAACCATGACCGCCAGGCCGCTAAGCAGGTGTGCGTGGCCTGGTGCATGAACAGCCTGCGGCCGTGCCGGGCCGCGCAAGCCTGCTTAGCGTTTCGTCTGCCCGCGAACCTGCCGAGGTTCGCTTAGGCCCGCAGCCGCCCCACCACTGCGTCCGCGAACTGCACCGTCGTCGCCGTGCCGCCGAGGTCCCCGGTGCGGACCCCGTCCACCGTCAGCACCTGATCGAGGGCAGAGCGCAGCCGCTGCGCCAGGTCCATGTGGCCGACGTGCTCCAGCATCAGCGCCGCCGCCAGCATCAGCGCCAGCGGGTTGGCGATGCCGCGCCCGGCGATGTCGGGGGCGCTGCCGTGCACGGCCTCGAAGATGGCGGCCTTCTCGCCGATGTTGGCGCCGGGTGCGGTGCCGAGGCCGCCGACCAGCCCGGCGATCTCGTCGGACAGGATGTCGCCGAACAGGTTGGTCGTGACGATCACGTCGAACTGC
>CAXTFY010000597.1:0-2435 GCA_964243265.1 uncultured Acetobacteraceae bacterium
TTCTAGCGCCTGAGAACGGTTCATATTCATGGATTCGCACCCCGTTTATAGCGCAAGACATCGAAGCAAGCGTGCCTGGCGTAACTCCGATCCTGCGCCAAGCCGTCATCCAACTCCAGCATATCGAGATGCTGGCTGAACTCTATGCGAACACGCTCAAGCATGAAGGCACTTTCCCGCCTTCTGGAACAGCGCCTGCATCTGCCAATGCCGGCACTGAAACGGAAAACGCCGGTTCCCCTGCCAGGGAACCGGCGCCTTCAGATTGTCAGCCCGCTACACCCACCACCAACGACGACGACGGCACGCACACACGGACCCACAGTCCTCGCAAGCGTGGTTCTATTGCGTGTGCGTGCGTCCCGTCCAGTGGCAAGGGTGCTTCTTCACCCCAAACCCGGAGACGGCATCATGCCTTCGCCCCGCATCAGCACACTTCCGCATAGACTCAAGACCCTCACTGACGACGCCGTGCCCGGCCAGCGTGCCGCCTATATCGCAGCGGTCAGCGCGCGCTTCCCGGCGCATCAGGTGAACGGCATCTGGCACTTTCGCGAGGCCGACTTGCCGGCGATCTTGGCTGCTTTCAATCTGCGACCCAAGCCTGACGCATTCGACCACGCGCCCGGCACTCCGATCGAGCACGCCGTCGCCGCCTAGCTAAACGGCCCCACCCTGCAACGCCCTGCAACGGCGAGGCAAGATGGAGCCGGATGGTCGATACTACGCTGTCTCTACGCTGCCCAGAGACATTATAGCGCCAGTCCTCCAGCCGTTCCTAGCCCCGTTCTGCATGGCGATGCGCTTTGATGAGACGCGTCGATGCCTGCCAACGTTCCCACGCCTAAGAAGTCACTACGGACTAAACCACGCCGCCTAGCCGCTCCCGTCGCCGCTCCTGCCCCTGATCGCCGTGCCGTTGAGGCAATGCGTCTTGATTTGCAGGCCAGCATCAACCTGCAAGCCGGCTTCCATGCTACGGCCGAGCTGCTGTCATGGCAGGCGCACCGGCTGCGGGAAGCTGCCCCGTGACCCGCCCTGCGGTGAACCCCTGGCGCGACGCCATCGAGCGGGCGCAGGTCGAGGGTGGCGGCCTGCTGAACTTAGACCTGGTGCGCCGGTCTGATCTGCCCCGCCTGCGCGCCGCCGCCTCGGCCGGCGATGCTGACGCTGCCGATCTGCTCCGCATCGCCGCCAACGCCTTGCGCCGCATACCCGGCAATCCGATAGCGGAGGCCGCACAATGCGCGGCGTGCGCGGCGGCGCTGCCGCCCCGGCACCACGTCATCGCGATCATCAGGGGCGCCACCGACGATCCGCAGTTGAGTGCGGTCCTGGCGCTGGCGCTCTGTCCGAAATGCGACGCCACGCCGGGTGCCGCTGGTGCAGCGGCGACGGCGGTTGTGCGGTTGGGTGTGCCGAACCTGCGACCGATTCGGACCACGCACCCGACAGGCGGCCGAGCATGAGCAATGCTCGTCCCTCTGCCTCCTGGCATGAAGCCGTCGAGCGGCTGCACGTCGAGGCCGCCGGGCTGCTTGATCTTACCGTGGTCCGGCGGTCAGACATGCCGCACCTGATCGGCGCCGCCCTCTCTGGCGACGCTGGCGCTGCTGACCTGATGTGCCTCGTCAGCGATGCCCTGCGCGGCATCGAGAATGCCCCGGCTGCAGAATCCAAGCAGTGCGCTCGCTGCGCGGGAGGACTGCCGGGCCGGCGCTTCGCCCTCGTCATCGCCCAACCCGCCGTGAGCGATCCGCAGCAGCACATGGTTATGGCGATTTGCCCGCGATGCGGCACCTCGCTGGGCGGCATCAAAGCAGCGGCGACGGCGGCGCTGCGGCTGATCTGGCCGGATGTGCGAGAGGTTCGGATCACGCCGGGCGCGGGTGGTCGAGCATGAGCGCCCCCATCCACCTGATCCGCGGAGATCGCTGCCGGCCCCGCCTGCCGGTGCAGCCGCACTTGCGCGCCGTGAACAGGCAGCCGCATCCGGCAGCGCCAGGATGTCCGCTGATTGCACGCTTTGACGGGCGGCTTGTGCCGGGTGGGGTCCTGACGGTCGACGAAGCCGCCGCCGCATTGGTCGCGGGTGAAGCGTGAGCGCGATGTTATCGGCCGCCGAGCTGCGGAAGCTGGTCGGCGTTCTGTCCCGGCTGGGCAGCGACTTTGACGGCGAGAGAGCCGCGGCGGCCTTGCTGGCAAGTCGGATGCTGCGGGATCGGGGGCTGACCTGGCCCGACGTGCTGCAGACCGGGTTTGCGACGCACACGGCGGGCGCGGCCGACCCCCCACGCTACGCCGATCCCGGTTCCGACTTCGGCTTGTGTATGCGCCACATCCAACGGCTGACGGCTTGGGAACAAGGGTTCATCCGGTCTGTCTCCAGGGTTGTACGGCGGACGCCCGGCCAGTCTCGCAAGATCGCAGAAATC
>CAXTFY010000598.1:0-2435 GCA_964243265.1 uncultured Acetobacteraceae bacterium
GGCGTCCTCTGCCTCGCCGCCACCATGGATTGGATTAAGAGCTAACAGGCCCTAGGGATTGACGACACGATCGAGCGCCGGCGCGGCAAGCGCATTGCGGCCAAGGGGATTTACAGGGACCCCGTACGGTCCTCGCGCGGGCACTTCGTCAAGGCGAGCGGCCTGCGCTGGCTCAGCCTCATGCTGTTGGTCCCGATCCCCTGGGCAGGGCGCATTTGGGCGCTGCCATTCCTGACGGCGCTGGCGCCCTCGGAGCGCTACTGCGAGCAGCGCGGGCGGCAGCACAAGAAGCTGACCGACTGGGCGCGGCAACTCGTGCTGCAGGCCCGGTGCTGGCTGCCCGGCCGCAAGCTGGTGGTGGTCGGCGACAGCAGTTTTGCCGCCCTGGAGCTGCTGGCTGCGCTCAGCCGCCGCGGCGTGGCCTGCATCACCCGCTTGCGCCTCGACGCCGCCCTGTATGACCCGGCACCGCCGCGCCTGCCCGGCACAGTCAGGCGCCCCCGGACCAAAGGAAAGCGCCTTCCAACCTTGGCCGCCGTGCTGACCGATCCGGCCACCTCATGGCAGCGCGTTACCGTGTCAGGCTGGTATGGAAACAGCGAGCGCGCTGTCGAGATCAGCAGCGTCACCGCCGTCTGACTCCATGGCGGGATGCGGAGGGCCTGGCTCTGCGCGGTGGAACATGGATAAATTCGTTCTACAACCCTCTTGCAGAACCGAGATGAAAGGTAAGCACCGCCTGAAAGGCCGTTAGCATGCGATTTTGAGCAAACGGTGAGGTGACCCCAAGAACCGCCTTTCGGGCATGTTCGATCCTGGTCTGTCGGGCCTTGCAGGGGTAGGTTCGGGATACATGTAAAAAGTGGTCACAAGCCAGGACGCGACACGTCGTCCAGCAAGGTAAGCCTTGCCGGACATGCGAGCGCCCCCGCTACCCCGTTGAAAACACAAGACGTGGTGGATGCTGACGGCCAACCCTTTTCCGGACACTGGAGACGGCGGCTTGCGTGCGCATCCGAGCAGACAAGACCCGGCCAGCTCACGGTGACAACTTAAACATTTGATTTCACTGAGTATTTTAGCAGCCTGGCCTCTTGTGACCACTTTTTACACGTATCCCGAACCTACCCCAAGCTGCCGCGTCCGGGGTTTCCGGCATCAGCAGGCGGCCATGTCGGGGCCGCCCGTTGCAGCTACGGCGGCATTGCCGACAGGCGGCGTGCTTGGCTTTCTGCCTAGATGCCCTGTCCGCCGGACACCTCGATCCGCTGCGCGTTGACCCAGCGGTTGTCGCCGGACAGCAGGCTCGCGACCATCGGCCCGATGTCGTCCGGCAGGCCGGCGCGGCCAAGCGCCGTCATGTCCGCAAACAGCTTGTTGACCTCGGGGATGTCGCGCACCCCGCCGCCGCCGAAGTCGGTCTCGATCGCGCCAGGCGCGACCGTGTTGACCGCGATGCCGCGCCCGCCCAGCTCCTTGGCCATGTAGCGGGTGAGCACCTCGACCGCACCCTTCACGCAGGCATAGGCGGCATAGCCCGGGAACGACGTCCGGGTCAGGCCGGAGGACAGGTTCACGATGCGCCCGCCGTCGGCAATCAACGGCAGCAGCGCCTGCGTAAGGAAGAACACGCCCTTGAAGTGGACGTCCACCAACTCGTCGAACTGCGCCTCCGTCGTCTGCTCGATGGGGGCGTAGATGCCGTGGCCGGCGTTGTTGACCAGGTGGTCGAACGTCTCCCGCCCCCAGGTCCCGCGCAGCGCCGTCTGCACCTGGTCGGCGAACGCCGCGAAGCTTGCGGCCTTGCCGGTGTCGAGTTGCAGGGCGACCGCCTTGCGGCCCATGGCCTCGATCTCGGCGACGACGGTTTGCGCGTCCTCGCCCCTGCTCTGGTAGGTGAGAATGACGTCGCCACCATGGCGGGCGATGCTGACCGCGGTGTTGCGGCCGAGCCCGCGGCTGGCGCCGGTGACGAGTGCGATGGTAGCCATGGCCAGGCTCCTGTGATTTGATCACCCTGAATCTGGGTCGGAAGATAGCCCGTCCTTGCCGAAAACTCGACGTTCCTTGCCTAATCCTGCCAAGGCAGATGCGTCACGGTCGGCGGCCGGTTAGGCTGGCGCGATGACAGACAACCTGCTCGCCGCGGTCCGGCGCTACACGGAGGTTCATGCCAATCCGGCAGGCCTCGCGCAAACCTCGATCCCGGGGCTCGCAACCGTCCGCGCCGCGGCGCCCAGCGGCCTGATCCATGCAATCTCCCAGCCGCTCATCTGCCTCGTCTTGCAAGGGGGCAAGCAGGTCGCGATGGGACCGCAGGCCTTCGCATTCGGTGCCGGCGACTCCCTGCTGATCACGGCGGACGTGCCGACCGTGAGCCAGATCACTCACGCCAGCCAGGCCATGCCCTATCTATCGCTCGTCTTGGAGCTTGA
>CAXTFY010000599.1:0-2433 GCA_964243265.1 uncultured Acetobacteraceae bacterium
CTTCGGGAAGGTCCCTATTGCTTGGCGCGCCGCAGCCGCGGGATCGGACGTCATCATGGACGCTGATCTGTATTTTCCTGGGACTGAAATGTCCGGCTCCGACGAGTGGTCCGGCGCAATAGTCGGTTCGCAGCCTGTTCTGGACTACCCGGCAGATACCAAGTGGCAAGATGGGCCTGACGAACGTTTCGGGTGCATGAAAGGCATTGTGCTCGCGCTTTTCCTGTCATTGCCACTATGGTGTGTCATCATCGGCGGCGGCATGTTCCTGTTCAAGACTTAAGGGGCCGCACAAGGCCGGGTGAAACTCGTTGTCAGGCGACATCCGGGCGCATTGCCTCGCGTTAATTGCTACCGGACCGCACCGTTGCCTCAGGTGATTTGCTACTGGGGGAGCGCGGGTGCGGGGGGCAACTGGTGGCGAGGCAGATCAGCATGACAGCACGGGCGGAGCTTTTAGGGGCAGTCAGCGCGCGGTATCGGGGCGCCACGCGCTTGGAGCGGTCGCGCATCCTGAACGAGTTTGCGGCGGTGACGGGCTACCATCGCAAGCATGCGATCCGGTTGCTGTCGGGCAGGGGCGACCGGGAGGAGGCTGGACAGGTCGAGGGCAGTCCAGAGGCAACGGTGTTCCGGAGGTGCGTTTACGGCACGGAGGTCCGGGATGCGCTGATCCAGCTCTGGGAGGTTGCGGACCGGGTTTGCTCGAAGCGGCTTCGGCCGATGGTGCCTGTGTTGTTGCCGGCATTGGAGCGGCATGGCCGCGTGGTGCTGGACGATGCGACGCGTGCCAAGCTGCTGATGGTGAGTGCGGCCAGCATCGACCGCTTGCTGGCCGGTGTGCGTTTGGTGGCTGGTGGTGGGCGCCGGCGTCCGGCGGGATTTGGTTCGGCGGTGCGGCGGAGCGTGCCGATCCGGACGTTCAACGACTGGGGCAACCCGGCTCCGGGCTGGGCCGAGGTGGACTTCGTGGCGCATGGCGGCACGACGGTGTCGGGTGCGTTTGTGCAGACGATGGTGCTGACGGATGTGGCGACTGGGTGGACGGAGTGCATCCCGATCGTGGTGCGCGAGGCGGAAATGGTTGTGCATGCGTTGCGCCGTGCGCGTGAGCTGTTTCCGTTTCCGCTGCGCGGGGTGGATTTCGACAACGACAGCCTGTTCATGAACGACCTGGTTGTGGGCTGGTGCCGGGCGGAGGGGCTGGAGGTGACGCGCTCGCGGGCCTACCGCAAGAACGACCAAGCGTGGGTAGAGCAGAAGAACGGCGCCATCGTTCGGCGGCTGGTTGGCTACGGGCGGTTTGAGGGCGTGCTGGCGGGCGAAAGCCTGGGCAGGCTGTATGCGGCGGCGCGGCTGCACGGCAATCTGTTCCAGCCCTCTTTCAAGCTGCGGGAGAAGCGCCGCGAGGGCGCCCGGGTCATCAAGCGATACCACCCGCCGGAGCCACCGGTGGCGCGGGCACTGGCGCATACGGCGGTGTCGGACGCGGACAAGACGTGGCTACGCGACATGCTGGGCAACGCGGACCCCGTGCTGCTGCTGGCCGGGATACGTTCGGCGCAGGCGGAGTTGGGCAAGCGGGTGGACGAGCGTGGAATGGGTGCGGCGCGCGCGGAGGCGCCAGCACCGATCGATCTGGCGCAGTTCACGGCAAGCCTGAAGGTGGCTTGGTCGGAAGGGGAGCGGCGGCCGACGCACCGGCGCCGTTACGTTCGGGTCAAGCCGGTCGTGCGGACGTCGATGCTGGACGCGGTGCGGGACCAACTGCTGGCCTGGCTGGAAGTGCAGCCGGCGTTGACGGCGGTGGATGCGCTGGAGCGGTTGCGGGGGCTGCATCCTGACCGGTTCAGCGTGGACCATCTGCGCACGGTGCAGCGGTTCATGAAGGTGCGGCGGGCGACGATGGCGCGCGAGGTCCTGCTAGGCCCGTTACCGGGGTCGGCAGAGTTCGTGCTGGACGTTGCTACCGTTGAGGGCGGGACAACGATTGATGGCGACACGGAAAAGCTTGGTAGCATTACGTCGTGAGGCAACACGCCGGATGGGTTCCTGATGTCGTTTGACACTGCCAGGCTACAGTCCCGACCTGATGCCGGTGGAAGCACTCTGGCGCTGGCTGCGCGAGGACGTCACCTACCACCATTGCCATGCCACCGCGGACGACCTGACCCGGCGCGTCGCTGCGTTTGAGGTGCAGGTCAACCAGAACCCCTGCGCCGTTGCTGACCGCCTCTGGGTCAAGGATCACCTTGACCATGACGAGGAGAAACTACGGTTCTCAAGTTAGATGCGGTTTAGCCGTTAAAGTGTCCTATATCACTGGTCGGATGTTCTGGGATCGACAGTGATGGCGGGTGTTCCTGGCGGCCTTCTGACTGGCGTTCGTGTCAGCGACCACATCAGCCTCGGCGTGATCGCCAAGACGTTCCC
>CAXTFY010000600.1:0-2431 GCA_964243265.1 uncultured Acetobacteraceae bacterium
CTCAAGATGCGGATGGGCTGGGACCACGCCAACCTGAACGCCCCGGCCCTGGCGCGCATCGCCGAGCAATCAGGCATCCAGATGGTCACCGTGCACGGCCGCACGCGGCAGCAGTTCTACACCGGCACCGCCGACTGGCGCTTCATCGCCGAGGTCAAGGCCGCCGTCCGCCTGCCGGTGATCGCCAACGGCGACATCCTCACCGAGGCGGACGCCGCCGAGGCGCTGCGCCAATCCGGCGCCGACGGCGTGATGATCGGCCGCGGCTGCTACGGCCGCCCCTGGTTCCCCGCCCAGGTCGCCCGCTTCCTCATGACCGGCCAGCCCGGCGCCGAGCCGGCCCTCGCCGAGCAAAAGGCCACCATGATGCAGCACTACCGCGCCATGCTGTCGCACTTCGGCGTTGATGCCGGGGTGCGCCTGGCCCGCAAGCACCTGGCCTGGTACTCGCGCGGCCTGTTCGGCTCCTCCGAGTTCCGCGCCGCCGTCATGCGCGCCGCCGACCCGGCCGCAGTGGAGATCCTAGTGGACAGCTTCTTCGACCCCTTGATCGCCCGCGGCGCCGCCCGCGAGCCGGAGGCCATCGCCGCATGAAGGCTGCCCTGGCGCGTGGGCGCCTGAAACTCGTCGAGAAGCTGACCCCCCGGCCGCCGCAACCCGAGATCGACGCCCACGCCATGCTGGGCGCCCTGCCGATCCCGCTGGTGCTGCTCGACGCGGCCGACCGGTTCCGCTTCGCCAACCAGGCCGCCGAGCAGTTCTTCGGCCTGTCCCTGCTGCAGCTCGGCAACATGACGCTTGGCACGCTGGTGCCGGCGGACAACCCGATCTTCTCCCTGCTGTCGCAGGTCCGGCGGCAGGGCACCACCATCTCCGACCACGACCTCACCCTCGAAAGCCCGCGCCTGTACAAGCGCGGCATCACCGTGCAGGGCACCCTGTTGCTGGAGGAGCCAGGCTGCGTGCTGCTCACCCTGCAGAGCAGTTCGGCGGCGCGCGCACTGGACCGGCAGATCATGTTCCGCGGCGCCGCCCGCAGCGTCACCGGCATGTCCGCGATCCTGGCCCATGAGGTCAAGAACCCGCTCTCCGGCATCCGCGGCGCCGCCCAACTGCTGGAGGCCAGCGTTTCGGACGGCGACCGCGAGCTGACGGTGCTGATCCGCGACGAGGCCGACCGCATCCGCGACCTGGTGGACCGCATGGAGGTGTTCGGCGAAAAGCCCATCGAGCGCCGCGCCGTCAACATCCACCGCATCTTGGAGCACGTCCGTCGCCTGGCCGGCACCGGGTTTGCCTCTCACCTGCGCATCACCGAGAACTACGATCCCTCCCTGCCGCCGGCGTGGGCGAACCGCGACCAACTGGTGCAGGTCCTGCTCAACCTGGTGAAGAACGCCGCCGAGGCGGTCTCCGACATGCCGGAATTGGCCGCCCGCGGCGGCGGCGAGATCACCCTGACCACCTCCTACCAGCACGGCATGCGCATGACCGTCGCCGGCAGCCCGCACCGCCTCGATCTGCCGCTGATCGTGACCGTACGCGACAACGGCCCCGGCATCTCCGACGACATCCGCCCGCACCTGTTCGATCCCTTCGTGTCCAGCAAGCCGTCCGGCAGCGGCCTGGGCCTTGCACTGGTCGCCAAGATCGTCGGCGACCATGGCGGCCTGATCGAGGTGGACAGCCGCCCCGGCCGGACCGAGTTCCGCCTATGCCTCCCCGTCGTGACCGAGACTGAGACCGAACCGGCGTGAAGGACCCCCTATGACCCCGCCCACCGTTCTCGTCGCCGATGACGACCGGTCCATCCGCACCGTGCTGACTCAGGCGCTCGGGCGCTCGGGCTACCAGGTGCGCTGCACTGGCAACGCCGCCACGCTGTGGCGCTGGGTGGAGGACGGCGAGGGCGACCTGGTCATCACCGACGTGGTGATGCCGGACGAGAACGGCCTGGACCTGATCCCGCGCATCAAGCGCATCCGCCCCGAGCTGCGCGTCGTGGTTATGAGCGCGCAGTCCACCCTGATGACCGCGGTCAAGGCCGCCCAGCGCGGCGCCTTCGAGTACCTGCCGAAACCCTTCGACCTCAAGGAGCTGCTGGCCGTCGTCGGCCGCGCCTTGGCCGCCCCGCCCGCCGCATCGGAGGCCGTCCCCGCCGAACCCCGCGACGCCGAGGAGCGCCTGCCGCTGATCGGCCGCAGCGTCGCCATGCAGGAGATCTACCGCAGCATCGCCCGCCTGACCACGACCGACCTCACCGTCATGGTCAACGGCGAGTCCGGCACCGGCAAGGAGCTGGTCGCCCGCGCCCTGCACGACTACGGCCGCCGCCGCACCGGCCCCTTCGTCGCCATCAACATGGCCGCCATCCCCCGCGAGCTGATCGAGAGCGAGCTGTTCGGCCACGAGCGCGGCGCCTTCACCGGCG
>CAXTFY010000601.1:0-2430 GCA_964243265.1 uncultured Acetobacteraceae bacterium
AGCAGCCGCGCCGGCCCGGCTGGCAGGCCCGGCAGGCCAAAGCGGAGCGCCAGGCCCGCCGCCTCCGCCCGCAGCTCCGGCTCGGGAATGCGGGTGTGGTGCAGGCGGCCCAGCAGCACGCGGGCGGCCACATCCGGCGTTTCGGCGCGGATCGGCAAGTGGAACAGCCGGCCGATCCGCCCGCGCAACGCGTCCGCGTGATGGGGGGGCAGGGCGGCCCAGTCACGGCCCAGGAAACGCACGGCACCACCGAGCAACGGCGCCAAGCCCATGCACAGGTCGGCGAAGGCGCCGCCGCGGCGTGGGCCGGGCGTCTCGATCAGCGCGAAGTCGCCCTCCGCCAGGGTCAAGTCCAGCGGCGCCCGCGGCAGGCGCGCGCCGCCGCCCCGCGCGGCCTCCAGGGCCAGGACGGGGATGGCGGTCACGGCTGGCTCACAGCAGCGCGCTCAGGGACACCGTGACGGCCAGGATGCCGGTGATCCCGCGGGTGAAGCCGCGCGGCATCAGGCTGGCGGGTCCATCGGTCTCCCGCGCCGCCAAGCCGGTGGCGCAGCACGCCAGGGCGACGACCAGGCCGATCAGCAGCAGCTTCATCGGGAACACCGCCAGGTCGCGCAGGTTCATGGCGCGCAGCACGGCGTCGAGAAAGCCGAAAATCGACCCGTTCACCACGCCAGCTATGCTACCCGTCACGAAGCCGCTGACCAGCGCCAGCAACACGAACACCACGCCGAGCGTGAAGGCGGCCAGCGCGAACGCCGCCGCCCGGGGCAGCACCAGCGCCTGGAAGATGTCGATCCCCTCGGCCCGCAGCACCGCCACCTCGCCCTCGGCCTGCAGCGTGCCCAGCTCGGCCACCGCCGCCAGGCCGCCGCGCCCCAGCAGGATGACGCCAATCAGCAGCGGCGCGATCTCGCGGACCAGCACGACAACCAGGATGCGGCCGATCTGCTCCTCCTGTCCGGCGGTGCGGAGCCAGTACAGCGCCTCGAACACCAGGCCCAGGCCGACCACCAGCCCGGTGACGGCGATGGTGCCCAGCGAGCCGCCGACCAGGCGGGTCAGCGTGGCCCGGAACGCCTGCCGCAGCGTCCGTCGCCATGTGCGCGGCGCCGTACCCTCCCGCAGCACGCCCCACGCCAGCGCCGCCAGTTGCAGCGTGAACGACAGCCGGCCACGAACGGCGCCGCCAAGGGTCGCCAGGCCGCGGCGGACGCGCCGCATGCCTGCCCCTCTCGCGCCCGCCTCTCTCAAGCTGGCCCCGCTCACGCCCGCCCCGCCAGCACGTAGCTGTGCGTCTCGCCGGTCCCAGGCCGGTAGAACAGGCCGCGCGGGCGGAACAGGAACGCCTCGCGCAACAGGCGGTACGCCTGCTCGCTGGCCTGGATGGCGCCGGACGGCGCGGACCCGGCCAGGTCCTCGGCGCCGCTGAATGCCTCGCCCCACAGGTTGAACAGGCTTGGCGTGGCGCCGATCGCCCCGCCCCGCACAGCGCCCGAGTCTAGGCCAAGCCTGAACCCGGCGGAGTCGTCGCCCAACTCGAACAGCCCGGCGCAGGCCTCGCGCAGCGCGATCGCCGCATCGGCCAGCCGGGCGGCGGCGTCCCTTCCATGGTGCAATCCAGCATCGGGCGCCGTGTAGCCGGCGGCGGCCACGACCGTCGCGCCAAGCATCTTGATGTATGGGATGCCGTGCGCCGCCGCGATCCGCTGCGCGGCGCCGGCGACCTGGTGCGCCATCGTCGTGCCGGTCCCGGCCATTGCCGCATCCGGCAGGCGCAGCACCAGGACAGAGGCATGCGCCTGGCCCGGCGTGACCAAGCCGTCGGCCGGTGCCGGCAGCAGCGCCGCGTCCAGGCCGGTGCCGTCGCCGGGCTGCTCCACCGCTCCGACGGCGGGGGGTCCGATAGCGGGGGGTCCGGCGGCGGCAGCAACGGCTTCGGCCGGGATGCGGAGCGACACCAGGGCGGCGCAGGCCTGCGCGAGGTCGTGCGCCGCTGGGTCATGCCGCGCATCCTCCAGCAGCACCATGCCCAGCACTGGGCGGGGCGGGCCGCCGCAGCGCAGCACTGGCATTGCCAGCAGCGACGTGCTGCCCAATGGCGCCATCAGCAGGCCGTGCAGCGACGCCGTGCGGCGGTCCCGCCGGGCGTCGGGCACGTCGATCTCCTCGCCATGGGCCAGCGCCTCGATCAGCGCCGGCACCTCCTGGCGGGACAGCTCCACCCCGGCGACGTGCCCGGACGTTGCCGGCTCGAAGCTGTCATCGCAGCGCAGCACCCCACCCGCGCCCAGCAGCCGCCACACGCCCGCCCGCCGCGCGCCGGTCGCCTCCGCCAGGATTTCCACCAGCGCCGGCGGCGGCGTACCATCTGGAGCGAACTGCCCGGCGGCGGCGGCCAGCCGGGCGAAGGCGGCGCTCTGCAGCCGC
>CAXTFY010000602.1:0-2421 GCA_964243265.1 uncultured Acetobacteraceae bacterium
CATAACGCTGCACTACGCGACACCAAGACAATCGCCCACAAAGCGGCGACTGCACTGACCCCCCCTCCCTCCGGGAGAGGGTTGGGGTGAAGAGAAGCGACAAGGGCTAATTCCCGCTGGGTGGAAGGAACAGAACTCGTCCTGCTGTGAAGCAAGTCAAGCTCTTGCGGCTTCCCTCACCCCGGCCCTCTCCCGGAGGGGGAGGGAGCAGGCAGGCGCTGTTTGGCGGTTGTGTCCTATGAGCCAGGGGCATCCCCGCCTAATGCGGCGCGAAACGGTCATTCGGCAGCACGTGCTGGACTTGCTCCGTCCGCGGGTTCGGCGGGAACGCGCCCAACATCAAAGCCCCCATCACAACCACCAGTAAAACCCCGCAGATGACGATCAGCGTAGTCCGGCTCATGCGCCACCCTTGGCCCGTTCAGTCTGTCATGTGCTAACCTCCCCGCCCATGACGCGCAACATCACCCTGGGCGGCGCCGGGCTGCACGACGCTGCCCTGGCCCCTGACCTGCCCCCTGCCCTGCAGGGCCGCAGTATCGTGCTGGTGGGCCTGATGGGCGCGGGCAAGACCAGCATCGGCCGCCGCATGGCCGCCCGCCTGGGCCTGCCGTTCCGCGACGCCGACGCCGAGATCGAGTTGGCCGCCGGGTGCAGCGTCCCAGAAGTGTTCCGCCGCTACGGCGAGAAGGATTTCCGCGATGGCGAGCGCCGGGTTATCCGCCGCCTGCTGGCCGGTGATCCCCTGGTGCTGGCCACGGGGGGCGGCGCGTTCATGGACCCGGCCACCCGCGAGGCCATCCGCGCCGAGGGCGTGTCGGTCTGGCTGCGCGCCAAGCTGCCCACGCTGGTCCGCCGCGTCGCCGGGCGGGGCAACCGGCCCCTGCTGGCCGACGGCAACGCGCACGACACCCTGGCCCGGCTGATGGAGGTCCGCCACCCGATCTACGCCGAATCCGACATCGTGGTGGACTGCGGGGACGAGTCGCCGGACCATACCACCACCCGCGTTATCCAGGCCCTGCACGACTGGCGCCCGGCGCGCCGCCTGACGGTGGCGCTCAGCAGCACCGAGTACGACGTGGTGGTCGGCGACGGGCTGCTGTCCCGTGCCGGGGCGCTGCTGGCCCCGGTTATTCCGCAGAAGCGCGCCGTGGTCGTCACCGATGAGACGGTGGCCGCCCTGCACCTGCCGGCGCTGCTGGACGGGCTGGCGCAGACCGGGATCACGGCGAAAACGATCGTGGTGCCGCCGGGGGAGGCGTCCAAAAGCATGGACAGCTACGCCCACGTGGTGGCGGCGCTGCTGGACGCCGGGGTGGAGCGACGGACGACGGTGATCGCCCTGGGCGGCGGGGTGGTGGGGGACCTGGCGGGGTTCGCGGCGGCGACGACGCTGCGCGGGCTGCCGTTCGTGCAGGTGCCGACGACGTTGCTGTCGCAGGTGGACAGCAGCGTCGGTGGCAAGACCGGGATCAACACCGTGCACGGCAAGAACCTGGTGGGGGCGTTCCACCAGCCGCGGATGGTGCTGGCCGATACGGGGACGTTGGGGACGCTGCCGGTGCGGGAATTGCGGGCGGGGTATGCGGAGATCGTGAAGGCGGGGCTGATCGGGGACGCGGCGTTCTTCGATTGGTGCGAGCGGCATGGGGCCGCGTTGGCGGCGGGGGACCGGGATTTGCAGGCGGAGGCGGTGCTGCGGGCGTGCGCCTTCAAGGCGGGGGTGGTTGGGGATGATGAGCGGGAGGAGGCTTCTAGCGGCGGGCGGGCGCTGCTGAATTTGGGGCATACGTTCGGGCACGCGCTGGAGGCCGAGGTTGGGTATGGCGGCGGGCTGCTGCATGGGGAGGCGGTGGCGGTCGGGCTGGGGCTGGCGTTCCGGCTGTCGGTGGGGCTGGGGCTGTGCGAGCCGGAGGATGCGGCCCGGGTGGCGGAGCACCTGCAGGAGGTGGGGCTGCCTTCGGAGCCGGGGATGCTGAACCGGCGGTTCTCGGCGGGGCGGCTGGTGGCGCATATGCGGCGGGATAAGAAGATGCGGGATGGAGTGCTGCACTTTGTGCTGGTGCGGGGAGTGGGGCAGGCTTTTACCAGTTCGGAGGTGCCGGAGGGGGTGGTGGTGGAGTTGTTGCGGGCGGAGGGGTGTGGGGTTTAATAGCGCTCCTCTATTTCCACGCCTAATTATGTGCTTCTAAATTACACGCAGATTTCGGTTATGGTTCGAATTTGATTTTAACAGTCCTCGTATCAGTGTCAACTTTGAAAGCCCATCGTTTGCCGTCAAGTTCCGCCAGCATTCCTTCCGTGGCGGGACTGTTATTGACGACAACGTTCCAAAACACCGGATCGAACCACTTAAGCGAGGCGCCTTCGTTTTCTGCATCTGAACGCTCAAGTACAAACTCGTTTGTTCTATTAAAA
>CAXTFY010000603.1:0-2417 GCA_964243265.1 uncultured Acetobacteraceae bacterium
GTCCAGGGCCTGACGGTGTCCGAGGTCAAGGGCTTCGGGCGGCAGAAAGGGCAGACGGAAATCTACCGGGGCGCCGAGTACCACGTGAACTTCTTGCCCAAGGTGAAGGTGGAGGTCGCCGTACCCTCCGACCTGGCCGAGCAAGTGGTGGAGGCGATCATGAAGGCCGCCCACACCGGCAAGATCGGCGACGGCAAGATCTTCGTCATGGACATTGAACGCGCCGTGCGAATCCGCACCGGCGAGACCGACGCAGAGGCGCTATGAAAGGAAATACAATGAAGCGTTTGCTCGCGCTGCTGCCGAGGCTGCCAGCAGTGCTGATGCTGGCGGCAGTGATGATGCTGGCCGTGCCGGCGCTGGCGCAGACCACGTCCACCCCCGAGACCCCGCCCGCCAACACGACCGAGGCGCCTGCCACCGGCAACGCTCCGGCTGCTGCCGCCGCGGCCGCCGCTGAGGCCAAGATCGACACCGGCGACACCGCCTGGATGCTGACCAGCACCGCCCTGGTGCTGATGATGACCATCCCCGGCCTGGCGCTGTTCTACGCCGGCATGGTGCGCAAGAAGAACATCCTGGCGACGCTGATGCAGTCCTTCGCCATCTGCGCGCTGGTGACGGTGCTGTGGTTCGTCGCGGGCTACAGCCTGGCGTTCACCAACGGCAACCCATACATCGGCGACTTCTCCCGCGTGCTGCTCAAGGGCATCGAAGTCAACTGGGACAAGCCGTTCACCCTCGGCGCCGGCACCGACAACGCCTCCGTGTACACCATCCCCGAGACGGTGTACATGATGTTCCAGATGACCTTCGCGATCATCACCCCGGCCTTGATCGCCGGCGCTTTCGCGGACCGGATGAAGTTCTCGGCCATGATGGTGTTCATGGGGCTGTGGTCCCTGGTGATCTATGCGCCCATCGCGCACTGGGTCTGGTCGCCGCTGGGCTGGGTCGGAGCACTAGGTGCTGCGGACTTCGCGGGCGGCACGGTGGTGCACATCAACGCGGGGATCGCCGGGCTGATGTGCGCGCTCGTGCTCGGCAAGCGCGTGGGCTACGGGCACGACAACATGGCCCCTTACAACTTGGCCTATGCCGTGATCGGCGCCTCGCTGCTGTGGGTCGGCTGGTTCGGCTTCAACGCCGGGTCGGCGGTGGGCGCCAACGGGCGGGCCGGCATGGCGATGGCGGCGACGCAGATCGCCACCGCCGCCGCGGCACTGGGGTGGCTGGTGGCCGAGTGGGTCGCCAAGGGCAAGCCGAGCGTGCTGGGCATCGTCTCCGGCGCGGTGGCGGGCCTGGTCGCCATCACCCCGGCCAGCGGCTTCGTGCTGCCCGGACCCGCGCTGATCATCGGCATTGTCGCCGGCGTGGTATGCTTCTGGTCGGCAACGTGGCTGAAGCACCTACTGGGCTACGACGACAGCCTCGACGCATTCGGCGTGCATGGCGTGGGCGGCATCATCGGCGCGTTGCTGACGGGGGTGTTCGCCTACGGCCCGCTGTCGGCGACGACGGACCACCCGGAGGGCGTGTTCGTCGCAGGGATGCCGCTGTTCATCGCGCAGTGCGAGGCGGTGGCAGCGACCCTGGTCTGGAGCGGCGTCGGCAGCCTGGTCCTGCTCAAGATCATCGACGTCGTGATCGGCCTGCGCGTCACCGAGGACCAGGAGCGTGAAGGCCTGGACGTGGTGCTGCACGGCGAGCAACTCGGCTAATTTCTTTCCCCTTTCGCTTTGGGCTTGGGCCGCGGAATGGACCCAAGGCCGGGGTGAGGAGGTTTTGCCGGCTTGAAGCGCCGGGAACCGCCAGTGTTGCTGGAACCGGGCTGCCTGGGGCGAGAGGGCTGTGCTTGAAGACCCCCTCACCCCGGCCCTCTCCCGAAGGGAGAGGGGGAAGCAAGCGCCATCCTCGCCCTTGTCAACCCCAACCATGCCATTCGGCCACATGCGGGGCTGCACTTCGGTGCAGCCCCGTTTGCTTATTCCTCCCCTCGCCGTTGCAGCATAACCTCCGCCCACACCACCGACCGGACCCGCCGATGTCTGCATCCCTACAGTCACGCCGTTTTGCCTCCCCGGAAATCCAGGCCCTCGTCCGCACGCGCCTGGCGCAGTTGGGCGGGTTGGCCCTGGCGTTGGCGGCGCTGCTGCTGCTGGTGGCGCTTGGCAGCTACAACCCGCATGACCCCTCGTTCAACACCGCCACCTCGCAGCCGCCGCGCAACCTGGTGGGGCTGTCGGGTGCGGCGTGCGCGGACCTGCTGCTGCAGGGCTTCGGCATTGCGGCGGTGCTGCCCAGCCTGGCGATGCTGGCCTGGGCGTTCCGCATCGCCACGGGCCGGCCGCTGCGGGTGACGGTGCGGCTGCTGTGCACGCTGGCCGCGCTGCCGGCGGTCGCGGCGGTGCTGGCGG
>CAXTFY010000604.1:0-2411 GCA_964243265.1 uncultured Acetobacteraceae bacterium
CAGCGTTCGGCACGGCCTCCGGATGGACAAGCACCATCCTGCATGAACTTGGGCACTGGTCAGGAGCTGCGGCCCGGCTGGACCGCAAGCTCAGCTGCAGCTTCGGCTCGCACGAGTATGCACGCGAGGAGGTACGGGTCGAGCTTGGGCAGATGATGATCCATGCCGAGCTGGGCTTGGCCGAACCCGACCAAAGCGACGACGACTTCATCAACAACGCTGCCTACGTGGCGTATTGGCTGAAGACGCTGAGGTCCGACCGCAAGGAAGTGTTTCGCGCCGCGGCCGACGCACAGCGCATCGCCGACTACCTGCTCGCCTTCCACCCGGACTACGCCAAGCAGGGAAGCCAGCCTGCGACCGAAGGCGAGGCGGCGGACACGAGCGGGACGGTCCTGGCGGAAGCAGCATGATGGCCCGGGTGGACCGGTCCCAGGCCGACGCTGCCCTCGTCCGCCAGGCGCTTTCCTTCGAGGGCGGGCACCTGTTCGTGCAGAGGGGCAGCTACACCCTGCACATCGCTTGCTGGGCCACCCGATCCGGCTTCGTCATAGAGCCGTTCAAGGCGCGGTGCGTCGCCGCCGGCCTGGTGGTGATCGACACGCGCCGGCTCGACCCGGGCGTGGCGTTCCGCCTGACAGCGGACACGCCGATGGTCGCCGGCACGCACCCGGCCCACCCGGCCGACCCACCGCCCTGGACGGGCACGATGTGGGCGCCGCTCCAGCATGTCGCCGCAGCCTTCCGTGCTGGCGGCGCCGAGGTGCTGAACCTGGACGATGGCGCGGCCAGACCCGATGGGGCAGTGCCATGACGACGGCCTGGGACAGCCATCCCCTCTGCGCAGCGAGAGAGGACCGCCCGACGATCAAGGGCGAGCCACCCGACGGCAAGCGCGCCTCCGGGTCTGACACCATCCTGGTGGAGGCGGCATGATGTCCCGCCATGTCCGATCTGCCGCTGACTACGCGGACGACATCGCCGCAGCACTGGCCACCAAGGGAGGCTACCTCTTCGTAAGCAGCGGCGGCGCAATCCTCTACAAGCAGGATTGGCAGCTCAGCGGCTGCAACGTTCCGGTCCTCAAGGCCGCCTGCATCGCCGCCGGCCTTCCCGTGATCGACAGCCGCTGCATCGATGACGAGCCGGGCCTGTGGTTGCTGGCCGTCGATGTGCCGATGGTCGCCGTGGGCCGGGACGCAAGCCCCACCCCATGGAAGGGCGCCATGTCCTATGCGCCGCTCCAATACGTGGCGGGGTTGTACCGAGCAGCGGGAGCGGAGGTGTACAACGTGCCGGAAGCCGACGCTCCGACGACGGAGGTGGCGTGATGGCCGGCATGCGGGCCGTCGCGCCGCCCGACGCGCTGCCAAGTGACGAGACCCCGTTGACGATCATCGGAAGGTAGGACGGACCCGACGGGCGTACCGTCTGCATCCTACCCGGCCTCGTCAGGCGGGAGTCGGACGACACTTTCGTCGCTGATCAGGTGGGCTGCGCAAACCGCAGCCTACGACGCGCCGTGCTGGCGCGCCGCCGAGACGCTTCGGCGCCAACTCCGCTCGGCCAACGGCGAAGCCTGACACCTCGGGCGCAGTGGTCTCCGCCGCGACCTGCCGCCCCTGCAGGAACCATCGGCTTCCATCTCAGCAGCAAGGAACTCCAACATGGCACCAGCTTGCCCGTATGCCGTCGTACGGCTGCACGACGGCACCTACAGTCTCGAACACATGGACGGATCGGCCTCAAGCCGGTGCGCGCTCGTCAAGCCTGTCACCGACCGGACCGGCAAGGTCCTGGGATGGAAGCTGAAACCCTTGGTTTGCATGCTCGGATCGAAGAGCAGGCTCTGGACCTCACCGGCAGAAGCGATCACCGCCACCAAGCTCATGAAGCCTGGCCAGGCGAAAGCTGCAGTGGCGCAGGCTGATGCGGCCCGCCTGCCATGAACCACATCACCCGGCTGCAAAGCCAACTGGCCGCCGCTCAGACGTCCGCTGCTGCTACCGCCGAGGCGGTCCAGGAGTTCCGGGTCCACCTCGCCAGCGGCAAGTTCGCCGGCACCGACACGGACGGCAGCCGACGCGACTGGATCGCGACCGCCGACGTCACTGCCTGGCTTGCCCGCATCACTGCGGCCGGAGGCTGACATGCAGCCAGACCTCGCAAGCTACGACCGTGTGTTGGTGGCCACATCGGGGGGCAAGGATAGCTTAGCCTCGATGTTGGCCTTGCTGGAAGCCAAGATACCGCTGGGTAGTGTCTCAGTTTGAATGTCGGCTTACGACCCAAGTCGGCCGGACAGCGCCCGATTGCCCAGTCCCGAAAGCAGTCATTCGCAAATCGCTGTGGAGGGCAGGTCAGCTCCAATCTCGGTCGTTCAGCCGCATCCGCCGCGATCCCGAAAAGCG
>CAXTFY010000605.1:0-2401 GCA_964243265.1 uncultured Acetobacteraceae bacterium
CGCGCGATATGGACGGGGTGGAGCCTTTGGCTGCCGACCTGCTCGACCCGCCTGCCCTGCGGGCCGCATTGCAAGGCCGGCGTCCCAGCCACGTGTTCATCTGCACTTGGATGCGGCAGCCGACCGAGGCGGAGAATATCCGCGTCAACAGTGCCATGGTGCGCAACCTGTTGGACGCGCTGCGGCCGGATGGGGGCGTGCAGCACGTGGCCCTGGTGACGGGCCTGAAGCACTATCTCGGTCCATTCGAGGCCTATGGCAAAGGCACGCTGCCCGCCACGCCGTTCCGCGAGGAGCAGCCGCGCCTCGACCTGGAGAACTTCTACTACGCCCAGGAGGATGAGGTGTTCGCCGCCGCGGCGCGCGACGGCTTCGGTTGGAGCGTCCATCGCCCGCATACCATCATCGGGTATGCCGTCGGCAACGCCATGAACATGGGCGTGACGCTTGCGGCGTATGCCACGATCTGCCGCGAGGCGGGGCGCCCGTTCCTGTTCCCCGGCTCGGCCACCCAGTGGAACGGGCTGACGGACATGACCGATGCGCGGCTGCTGGCGCGCCACCTGGAATGGGCCGCCACCACGCCGGCGGCCCGGGACCAGGCGTTCAACGTGGTCGATGGCGACATCTTCCGGTGGAACTGGATGTGGGGCCGCCTGGCCCAGTGGTTCGGGCTGGAGCCGACCCCGTTCCCCGGCCAGGGCACGCCGCTGGAGCAGCAGCTTGCCGGCGCGACCCCGCTTTGGGCGGAGATCGCCCGGGAGCACGGCCTAGCCGAGCCGGACCTGAACCGGCTGGCCTCGGCCTGGCACACCGACGCCGACCTCGGCCGGCCCATCGAGGTGGTCACCGACATGAGCAAGAGCCGCAAGCTGGGGTTCCTGGACTACCAGGCGACCGATGATGCGTTCTTCGACCTGTTCACGCGGCTGCGCGAAGTCGGGATCATTCCTTGAGTTCGGCCTTGAGTGCGGCCCTGATTGAGTGCGGGTGAGGCGTTGCGGCGGAGATGAGCGGCTGAGCCTGGCAAGGCTACCGGGCGATTGCGGCACGAGGCTTCCCGACGCCGCCCACCCGCCAACCGAAGGCTCCGTGCTGTTCACGCCATAACGCCGCCCGGCCCGCAAGCGCGATTGCCGCCGCCATGGTTGGCGCGATAGGGATAGCGGATGCCCCCGCGCCGGATGCACCTCGTCGCCTACCTCAAGACCGGGCCGACCGCCCTGCACGTCGGCGGTTGGCGCCACCCGGAGTCGACGCTCGACGACATCCTGGAGCCGGGCCGCTACGAGCACATCGCCCGCCTGCTTGAGGCCGCGCGGTTCGACGGCTGCTTCTTCGCCGACCTGTTCGGGCTGTATGACGTGCATGGCGGCAGTTTCGATGCGTATGTGCGCCGCGGCGGGCAGATCAGCTTCCTCGACCCGACGGTCGTGCTGCCGGTCATGGCGGCGGCCACCCGGCACCTGGGCCTGGGCGCGACGCTCTCGACCAGCTTCCACACCGCCTATCACCTGGCGCGCTGGCTTGGCTCGCTGGATGCGATGAGCGGGGGCCGGGTCGCGTGGAACGTGGTGACCTCCGCCACCGACCTTGAGGCGCAGAACGCCGGGCTGGACGAGCTGCCGCCCAAGGACCAGCGCTATGACCGCGCCGACGAGGTGCTGGAGGCGTGCTTCGCGCTGTGGAACAGTTGGGACGCCGACGCCTTCGTGGGCGACAAGCAGGCCGGCGTGCTGGCCGACCCGGCGAAGGTGCACTATGCCGACTACCGCGGCCGCTGGATCAAGTCGCGCGGGCCGCTGTCGATCCCGCGCAGCCCGCAGGGCCGCCCGGTCATCATGCAGGCCGGCAGCTCCGACCGCGGGCGCGAGTTCGCCGCGCGCTGGGCGGAGGTGGTGTTCACCATCCAGCGCGGCGAGGACGAGATGCGGGCGTTCTATGCCGACATGAAGGGGCGCCTCGCCGCGCATGGCCGTGCGCCGCACGAGCTGGCGATCCTGCCCGCGGTGACGATGGTGCTCGGCGAGACCGCGTCCATTGCGCGGGAGCGGGCGGATTACCTCAACAGCCTGATCGACCCGGAGCTGAACCTGGCGACCACCTCCAGCGGCGTCGGGGCCGACCTCACGCGCCTTGGGGCCGGCGTCACGCTGGAGCAGTTGCAGGGTAATCAGGGCATGCAGGGCAGCAAGGACCTGCTGGACCAGGTGATGCAGGCCGAGGGCGTCGATTTCAAGCAGGCCGCGGTGCGGCGGACCGAGGGGCGGGAGCTGGTCGGCACCCCCGTGATGATCGCCGACCGGCTGCAGGAGCTGTTCGAGGCCGGGGTGTGCGACGGCTTCGTGGTGACGCCCACGACGTTCCCCGGCATGTTCGAGCAGTTCTGCCGCGGCGTGGT
>CAXTFY010000606.1:0-2388 GCA_964243265.1 uncultured Acetobacteraceae bacterium
GCACGTCGTCGCCCAGGCCCTGCCGGTTGCTGGCGGTCAGATACGCCATCGCCGGCTCGATCCCGGCCAGCCCGGCGCCGGGTCCGCCGATGTCGCGCGCCTTATAAACCCCCGTGGCGATCAGCACCGCGTCGTGCCGGGCACGCAGCTCGGCAAACGTCAGGTCGCGGCCCATCTCCACGCCCAGGTGGAACTGGATGCCACCCTCCTCCAGCAGCCGCCAGCGGCGCAGCACGATGTCCTTCTCCAGCTTGAAACCAGGGATACCGTAGATCATCAGGCCGCCGACGCGGTCATACCGGTCATAGACGTGCACCTGGTAGCCGCGGGTCCGCAGCCGCTCCGCCGCCGCCAGCCCGCCCGGCCCGGCGCCGATGATGCCCACCGACTGCGGCCGCTCCTGCCGCGGGTGCGGCGGCTTTACCCAGCCCTGTTCCCAGGCGTTGTCGGTGATGAATCGCTCCACCGCGCCGATGGTGACGCTATTAAAATCCTTCTCGATGACGCAGTTGCCCTCGCACAGCCGATCCTGCGGGCAGATGCGGCCACAGATTTCCGGGAACGTGTTGGTGGCGCTGCTGACCTCGTAGGCCTCCTGCAGCCGGTTCTCGGCCGTCAGCTTCAGCCAGTCCGGGATGTTGTTGGCCAACGGGCAGTGCACCTGGCAGAACGGCACGCCGCATTGGCTGCACCGGCTGGCCTGCGCCCCGGCCTTGGCAGGGTCGAAGTCCTCGTAGATTTCGGCGAAGTCCTCGCGCCGCATGGAAACGGTGCGCTTGGGCGGCGCCTCCTGCGGCAGGCTGACGAATTGCAACATGCGGTCGGCCATCACGACGCCCTCCATCAGGAGCCGCAAGCTGCGGCCGGTCGGCGATGGATATAGCGGCAAAAATGCGGCACACTAGCGAAATGTGACCACTACGGCAGCATCACTGCCCTAAAATCTCGCCGTATCAGGGCTTGCCCGCAACCACTGCCCAAATTGTCGTCAAATTAGGCCCACTTCGGCCTAATCACGCCGGAGCCTCGTCCCGCTTGCCGCCGCCGGGCCGATACCGGTCCAGGTACTCCGGCACGATCAGCTCGACAGGAGTTGGCGTAATCCCCAAATCCGTCAATCCTTTCGCCCCCGCCGACACCACGTTGTCCCGGCCCAGCAGCGTAAGCTGGTCCCGCGTGAACGGCTTGCCCGGCACCAGCTCCCCCAACCTTGCTTGGATGCGCGCAATGCCGAGCGGGATGTCCACCAGGGGCCGCTTGCGCCGGGTCTCCTGCAGGATCCAGGCCAGCAGCTCGCGAAAGCTCCACACCCGGGGGCCGCCGAGTTCATAGGTCTGCCCGGCCGTATCCTCCCGCATGAACGACGCCAGCACGGCATCGGCGACATCGCCGACATAGACCGGCTGGAACCGTGACTTGCCCTGGATGACCGGCATCACGGGCAGCATCATGGCAATCGAGCCGAACCGGTTGAAGAACTTATCCTCGGCGCCGAACACCAGCGACGGGCGCAGGATGGTGGCCTGCGGCAGGCTGGCGCGCACCCCGGCCTCCCCGGCGGCCTTGCTTTGGGCATACAGGCTGGGGCTGGCCGCGTCGGCGCCGATGGCGGAAACCTGCACCATCTGCTTCACGCCCGCCGCCGCCGCCGCCCGGGCGATGCGCGACGCCCCATCCGCCTGGATGCGCTGGAAGTCCCCGGCGTGTGGCTCGCTCAGGATGCCGACCAGGTTCACCACCATGTCGGCGCCCTCGACCGCCCGCTCCACCTGCGCCTGGTTGCCCAGCGACACGTACAGCGGCACCACCTGGCCGACCCGGCCATAGACCATCATGTCCCGCACGGCCGCCGTGTTGCGCCCGGCGACCCGGACGATATGGCCCTGCGCCGCCAGCCGCTTCACGACGTAGCGCCCGATGAAGCCGCCGCCGCCGAACACCGTCGCCACGCTGCGCGTCGCCATATGCCTGTTCCCCTGATGCCCGGACCTTAGTAGGCGGCGAACCCGGCGGCCTCAAGGGACACCCCGCCGGGCCGTATGCCATACCGCGGTTCCAGCGAGAGACCGCTGCCTTCCCCTTCTCCCTCTGGGAGAGGGCCGGGGTGAGGGAGGCGGCACGAACTCAACTTGGTTAACCCAGGCAGCGGAGCTTGCTTCTTGCTCGGCGAGGCCGGTCCTTGCGGCGCCCCTCACCCCGGCCCTCCTCCAAAGCGGGAGAGGGAGCAGCAGGCAGCGCGGCCGGCATCATGCGAGCTTGCCCTGCCCGCGTCCCCATCCCCGGCTTGACGCCCCCCGGCCCCGCCGCTAGAACGCCGCTCCACCCTGACGGCTTGCCCAGGTGGCGGAATTGGTAGACGCGCAGGTTTCAGGTACCTGTGACCGCAAG
>CAXTFY010000607.1:0-2386 GCA_964243265.1 uncultured Acetobacteraceae bacterium
GCGAGCAGGCCGCTGGCGATCGCCGTGTGCTGGCTCCAGGACGGGAACGCCGCGCCGAGATTGTTGGTCTGGAACAGCCGGTCCGGGCGGTCCTGCGCGCGCAGCCAGGCGGCGACCTCGCGGACGTCGGCCTCCGGCGGCGTGTGCCCCAGCAGCGAGACGACGCCATCGTAGAGCACTGCGGCGCCGGTGGACGCGAACAGGCTGTTGACCGTGACGCCGCCGGTCGTCAGCGCCGCGGTCACGTCGGCGGCCTCCGCCATGTGGGCCAGCAACGCCGAGAGCCGGATGACGTCCTCGCGCCGGGCCTGCTCCGTCACGATGTGCTCGGCGGGTCCGACGCGCAGCGCGAAGGCGTTGGTCAGCACCGAGGCTGCCAGGCGCTGATCGGCGGACGGGTGATGCGGCTGGCTATGGTGGCAGATCAACAGGCCCCACAGCCGGTCCTTGTGCAGGATCGACAGCGACATGGAGCCGTCGATGCCGAGGTTGCGGTGGATCTGCAGGTGCACCGGGGACAGGCTGCGCAAGTAGGCGAACGACAGGTCGATGGCCCGCGGCGGCGGCGAGCCGCGCACCCGGCCCAAGGGCTGGGCGGGGTCCGTGCTGGGGTCCCAAGCAGGGTTCCAGGTCGGGTCGATATCGAGCGGCACTGGCGCGGTGTCCCGGTCGGCGACCCAGCGCATCGGGTTGTGGCGGTATAGCTCGCGGGCCTGCGCCGGGATGTCGGACGCGGGGAAGCGCACGCCGCTCAGCGAGCTTTCCCAACTGGCGGCCTTGTCCTCGACGATGGCCTGCCCATTCCAGTCGGAGTCGAACCGGTAGATCACGATCCGCTCGTATCCTGTCAGAAGGCGGATGCCACGGGCGGTGACCAGGGCCAGCTCATCGAGGTCGCTGCCTGTCTCGCGAAGGTTGACGATGATCTCCTGTAGCTGGCGGATGACGGTCTGGGCATTGGTGTCCGCCTCGGCGTCCGCCAGCGTCATCTCCACCAGGACCAGGCCGGCATGGCTGTGGACGGCCACGGCGAATGCCGGGGCCGCCTCGGCCACCTTGAGCATGGATTGCCATGGCGCCGCTCCCCGAAGCGTGTTGGCGTGGAACCGCCGCTGCACCGCCTCGGCGAAGGGCTGGCCGAACAGGCTGGCGATGCTGCGCCCCATCACCCTGCCCATGGATGGGGAGGCGTTCAGCGGCTCAACCGTGTTGCGGCTGGCGGCAACCACGGTCCAGTCGCGCAGGGGATCGATCACGAACAGGGCGCCATGCGGCTGTATGGAACCCGGGATGTGGATCGGTTCCTGGGAACAGGCGGGATCGGCGCCCGTTGCCGCCAGTGGCAAACCTGGAACGGTGGCGATCTCCCGCTGGCTGGTTCGGTCGATAAGTCCAGGCGTGGCGGTTGAGGCAGGCGCCATGCGGATATCCATGAAATGCCCCAAGAATACATCGATGCTGCCAGATCGATCAGGCAATTCGACATGAAATCAAAACATACTATTCACAATATAGTGATCGAAAATTATTATGACGAAAGCTGCGATTTATTTACGCCGCGGAGCATTACCGAATGGCAGTAAGCTTGTAGCTTAGTTTTTACATGCCTGCTACATGCGATGGCGGCATTTGCAGGACGGCCGCATTTCATCGGTGCTGACGCAAGCCCGATGCAGGGCGCCCCGCGACGGCGTGGGGGCCGGGTCATTGCGGGCGGCGCTCGGGGCCGGTCACCGGCGGGGCAATTCGGCGCACATGCGGCCACACCCCCTCCGTGCGACCGGCCGACAGTTCTCCCGGGCGCCTGGGGTTGGGAGCAGCCTAGAGCAGGCTCGGTGCAAGTAGGGACGCCAGACATGCCCAAGGCTTGGTTTTTGCGGGCACCTGTCCGGCTCAAGCGAAGCCGCTTGGTCCGCACAATGCTCCAGCCGGACTGCGCGGGATGCCTGATCGACGCTCGCTGACCCCAGTCGCCATTGGCCTGGCGCGCGGCCAGTGCCAACGTCACCGTGCGCCTCGCAGGGGCGGCAGGCCCTGACTGGTCAAGCGCCACGGGCGGTTGGGCCGAACCTGGATTTGAGAGCAAGAGCCGGAGTGCGGCGCGTCAGGGCCGGCGGCATGTTCGCGCGGCTGAACACCGCAGAGGGGATCGGACGATGAACATGATGGCAAGGCAGCAGCCGGAGCGCCCGGCGCCTGCCACGGCTGCCGACCCAAGGTGGGCGCGCATCGTCGCGCGGGACCGGACCGCCGATGGGATACTGTGGTACTCGGTGGCCACCACCGGCATCTACTGCCGCCCGTCCTGCCCATCGCGCACCGCCAACCCGGCGAACGTCAGCCTGCACGACACGCTGGCGGCGGCCCGCGCCACCGGCTGCCGGCC
>CAXTFY010000608.1:0-2378 GCA_964243265.1 uncultured Acetobacteraceae bacterium
GCCTGATCGACGACGCCAAGTGCTTCGCGCTGGTGCGCCAGCACCGCTGGCCGGAGGGTGCGCGCTGCCCCGTATGCGGCAGCGGCGCCGTCATCCGGGACGGCCATGACGATGCCCAGCCTTGCCGGCAGCGCTACCGTTGCAAGACATGTTCGGGGCGTTTCGACGACCTGACCGGAACGGTGCTGGCCGGGCATCACCAGCCGCTGCGGGTATGGGTGCTTTGTCTTTACTTCATGGGCCTGAACCTTTCCAGCCGGCAGATCGCCTTGGAGCTGGGCTTGGACAGTTCGGACACGCAGGCCATGACGGAGCAGCTGCGCAGCGGGCTGGCCGCCAAGACGTCGGTGGTGGAGCTGACGGGCGAAGTCGAGATCGACGAGGTCTATGTCGTAGCCGGGCACAAGGGGCAGCCGGCGGCAGTTGCCAAACGGGCCGGCTCGGGCGCCGGCGCAGGCTGGCGGGCGCGCCGGGCCGCGGCACGCTGGAGAAGGACAAGCCGCCGATCCTTGGCCTGATCCAGCGTGGCGGCCAAGTCGTGCTGCGCATGCTGGCCAACGTGCGGCAGGCCACGATCAAGCCGGTCATCACCGCCGCTGTCGTCCCAGGCACCCTTGTCCACACGGACGAATACAGCATCTACGCGCGCCTGCCAGCCTGGGGCTATGGGCATAAGACTGTCTGCCATGGGCGCGGCGAATACGCTCGCGACGAGGACGGCGACGGCTTCTGCGAGGTTCATATCAACACGATGGAAGGCTTCTGGTCGCTGCTGCGCTCCTGGCTGCGCCCGCACCGCGGCATCTCGCAGGACAAGCTGCCGCTCTACCTCGGTTTCTTCCAGTTCGTGCATAGTGCGCGCCGACGCGGCAAAGCCCTGCTGGGCGCCCTCATCGCCGGCTTGGTTGCGTGACGAACTCGCCACCACCCCGGAACCCAACAAGAGCCGGACCGGTTTACCCTGGCGCCTGACACGTGCCGCACGGCCGCGTGGTGGTCACCGTCGCCCAGGCGTGAACGCCCGTATAGGTGCGGCAAGCAGCAACTTCCGCCGGAGGAGCAGCGTTCGCGTCATAGTTGCAATAAGGTATGAGGGCACGCGTCCGTACTATGTCCAACCATCCTCACGTTACGCTGCTGCTGGTCGAGGACGATGACCTTGTGCGCCTGACCGTCGCCATGACGCTGGAGGACCTCGGTTTCATGGTGCTTGAGGCAACGACGGGCGAAGCGGCATTGCAGCAGCTCAATGATGGCCTGGACACGGACATACTGGTCACGGACATCGACCTTGGCCCGGGGATCAGCGGACTTCAGCTTGCTGATCAGGTGCGGGCGTTGCGGCCCGGGCTTCCCGTGGTGTTCGTCACGGGCCGGATGACGACACTGCATGGACGGCCCTGCCGGCAGGGGGAAGCTTACCTTCCCAAGCCGTTCGGGGATGAGGCACTCGTGCGCGTCGTGCATAGCCTGTTGCCGGCCTGATCGCGTCGTTCTTACGCATCTCAGGTGACCGGGGCCGCTTCCAGCATAGCTCGTACTTTGGCCGCAAGAGCATCCAGTGAGAACGGCTTGCCGATCATCGTCATGTCCGGGCCAAGCTGGCCGTCGAGGAAGGTGCCAGCGTATCCGGTGATGAATAACACGGGCAGGCCCGGCTTGCGTTCGCGCCCCGCATCGGCGACCTGTCGTCCGTTCAGCCCGCCTGGCAGGCCTACGTCGGACACGAGCAGGTCCACGCGCGGGGCGCCACGCAACAAGCGCAGCGCCGCGGGGCCATCCCCGGCTTCCAGCACCTGGTAGCCCAGGTCGCGCAAGTGTTCCGCGGCTGCGGTCCGCACGTCCGCCTCGTCCTCGACCAAGAGCAGCACCTCGCCTGAAGCGGCTTGCGGCGTGCCCGTTGCACTACCTGGGCTGTCGTCCTGCCCCGTTCCGTTTGCGACCCCGTGCCGCGGCAGGTACAAGCGCACGGCCGTGCCCCGCCCCGGCACGCTGTCGAGGCGCACGATCCCGCCCGACTGGCGAACGAAGCCGTAAACCTGCGACAAACCCAGCCCTGTCCCCTGCCCGATCGGCTTGGTGGTGAAGAACGGCTCGAAGGCGCGTGTGCGCGTCGCCTCGTCCATTCCTATGCCGGTGTCGGCCACGCTGACCTCGACGTAGTCCCCCGGCCCGGCTTCGTCCTGCCCCACCACGTCCGCAGCCGTCAGGCGCAGGTCCGCGGTGCGGATCGTGAGCCGTCCGCCATCCAGCATCGCGTCGCGCGCGTTGACGACGATGTTGAGAAGCGCGTTCTCCAACTGGCTCGGGTCGCACAGCACGTTCCAGATGCCGTCGTTCAGATACAGCTCGACTACGATGGCCGGCCCCACCGTGCG
>CAXTFY010000609.1:0-2374 GCA_964243265.1 uncultured Acetobacteraceae bacterium
AAGCGCCGGGATCGGCCCGAACACGGGACGATCACATGCGTAACAGTCTGAACACCAAAACCATCAAGCGGCCTAAGCTTGCGCCGCTGCCCCCACCCGATCACCGCGCTGCACTGGCGCGGTTGCTGGACCGCCAGGCCGATGCCGAGCTGCAGCACGGCCACATTGCCGCGGCCGAGGTGTTGGCCTGGCGCGCGGCCGCGCTGCGGGAGAGCGGGCAGTGAGCAGCACCGCCTGGGCCGACGACATCCGCCGCCTGCATGACGCCGCGGCCGGGGTGCTGAACCTGGACGTGGTGCGCCGCTGCGACGCGCCCGGCCTGATCCTGGCCGCAGCAGCCGGCGACGCCGAAGCGGCCCGGCTGCTGCTGGATGTCACCGACTTTCTGGCCCGCATCCAGTCCGCGCCGGCCACCGCGCCCATGGAGTGCGGCTGCTGCGGCAAGCCGCTGCGCCAGGGCCGCTACAACATGGTGGTGGCCCGGCCCTGCCAAGGTGACACGGGGAAGGGGCTGGGCCTGGCAATCTGCTTCCGCTGCGGCACGTCGCTGGGCGCCGTCAGGGCCGCAGCCACCACGGCGTTGCCGCTGATCTGGCCCGACGCGAGGTGCATCGAGATCACGCACCCCGATGGAGGCCGGGCGTGAGGGCGGCGCGGCGGCAACCTGCCGCGTTCGATGCGCCGATGTTCCACCTGCCCGATCGCAACGCGACCTGCTGGGCCTGGCCTGGCTATGCGAGCAGGCGGCGCGGTGCTGCGAGTGGGACGGCGATCCCGCGCTGAGCGTGCGGCTGCGGCAGGATGCGGCCCGGTTCCGGGCCCGGGCGGTGGACGCATGAACGCGGTTTCGCCCGATCCCATCCTGCCGATGACCCTGGCGGACCTGGCCGCGCTGCCGCGATGGGTGGCCTGGCAGACCGAGCAGGGCAAAGGCCGCAAGAAGCCGACGAAGGTGCCCTACAGCCCCGGCGGCGGCAAAGCCCATGCCGACAAGCCTGAAACCTGGGGAACGCGGGACGCAGCCGAGAAGCGTGCAGGCCGCCTCGCCAAGCCGTTCGGGATCGGCGGCGTCGGCGTGGAGCTGGGCATCCTGGACGGCGTCCGGGTGCTGGCCGGGGTGGACCTGGACACCTGCCGGGATGCCCAAGGCGCAATGGCACCCTGGGCGCTGCAGGTAGTGGAGCGGCTGGCCAGCTACACGGAGGTGTCGCCCAGCGGGACCGGCGCCAAGGTGTTCTTCCTGCTCGACCCCGCCGGGTTGCCCGAGCTCGCGCCGCTGCTGACCCCGCTGGGCGCGACCCTGTTCAAACAGCCGGGCGACGATCATCCGCCGGCCATCGAGTTCTACTCCGGACGCCGATACTTCGCCGTCACCGATGAACACCTGGCCGGCACGCCCACGGTGCTGCGCCATGTGCCGCAGGACGCCTTGCGCTGGCTGCTGACCATCGCCGGGCCGGCGCTGGCCGGGGACGGCGCCGACGAGGAAGCCGACGCCGCCATAGCAGCGCAGGAACGCCCGGCGCCGCGGACGCGGCCCGCAGGTAGCCAGGACAAGTCCCGTTCCGCCCTGGCGTTCAAGATCGGCGCCAAGCTGCGCCGCAGCGGTGCCAGCTTCGAGGCCATGGTCGAAGCCATGCGGCAGGACCCCGATATTGCCGATTGGGTGGCTGACAAGGGCGACGCCGACGGCGGCCGGGAGCTGCGCCGCATCTGGGACAAGACCGACCCGGCGACGGGCGAGCTGATCCTGAGCGGCGGCGCACCGCTGAACAGCGCGAAGCAATTCCTGCTGCGCTGCCACACGTCGGGCGGCACACGCACGCTGCATACCAGAACGCCAGCTTCTACGCCTGGCAGGGCAGCCATTATGACGAGCTGGCCGCCGAGGAGATGCGGCAATCCCTCTATCGGTTCCTGGACGGCGCCAAGCGCTACAGCGACGATGGCGAGCTGATCGACTTCGACCCTACGAAGAATAAAGTCGCGAACGTGCTGGAGGCGACGGCGGCCGAGGCCCAGCTTGCCCGACGCATCCGCCCGCCGGCCTGGCTGGACGGAGGCAAGAACCCGCCGGCCGCCGAAGTCATCGCGTGCAGCAACGTCCTGCTGCACCTGCCCACCCGGGACACCCGGGCGCACACGCCAGACTTCTTCACGATCAACGCGCTGGATTTTGCGTTCGATGCCAAGGCAGCCGACCCGGCCGAGTGGCTCAAGTTCCTGGCGGGCATCTGGCCGGACGATCAGCAGGCCATAGACACCCTGCAGGAGATGTTCGGCCTGTGCCTCACGGGGGAGACGAAGTACCAGAAGGCGTTCCTGATCGTCGGGCCGAAGCGCAGCGGCAAGGGCACCATCGCCCGGGTGCTGA
>CAXTFY010000610.1:0-2367 GCA_964243265.1 uncultured Acetobacteraceae bacterium
TGCTGCGCCAGCCCGTCGAGGACCGGACCAACTGGACCTTGCCGCGGCTGCGGGCAGAGGTCGAACGGAGACGTTCGCCCGTGATCGAGCGGCAAACCGGTGCCAATATCTCGGCGGGGCGCTTGAGCGTGCTGTTGAAAAAGGGGGCTTTGGATGGCGTCGGCCCCGGCACGTTCTGACCGGGCGACAAGACCGGGATGCCGTGCAGCGCATGGGCGTGCGGCTGCGGCTGCGCCAGGCCCAGGCCGACGCGGGCGACATCGCGCTGCTGTATGGCGACGAGAGTGAGGCGCTGACCCACCCCTACCTGGCCCATGCCTGGGCGGAGAAGGGGGCCGACCTGCGGGTGCAAGCGCCCGGCCAGTCGCGTAAGGTGGCCCTGATGGGGGCGCTCGACGCAGGCACGGGCGAGCTGGTCGTCAGCACGTCGCCGACCAAGACCAGCGCCGACGTGATCGGGCTGCTGCGGCGGCTGGACTGGCGCTACGGCCCGAAGCCCGGCTGCGAGCGCCGGCCTGTGGTGCTGGTGTGGGACAACGGACCCGTCCACACCAGCCGGGCCACCCGGGCGGCACTGGACGCGCGGCCCTGGATCACCGTCGAGTGGCTGCCGCGCTATGCCCCTGAGCTGAACCGCATCGAGCGGAGCTGGCGCGACCTCAAGCGCCACCACCTGGCCCACCGCACGTTCAAGGACGCCAGCGACCTCGACACTGGCATCCGGGATGCGGTCAAAAAGCTCAACACAGAACGCCAGACGCCGCATCCGTGTGATAAGCTAAACAAGGCTGCTTAGCTACCTGCATGACGGATACTGTTGACGTGGCCTTTCGCTCTGCAGGAAAGTCACAACGCGCCTGCAATTTTGCAAGGGCAGGTCAGTCACGGTTCAACCCAAGTTTCAACCCGAGATGTCCGTCTTGGTCCCGAAAACCCAGGTTCTTAGGGATCGCCTCCAAGGTGAGGGTCACGACCTCCTACGCGAGTATAAGGACCGCTGACGCCCAGGACGGCTGATCAAAGTCCACCCAAGCTTGACTCCCCTCCTGCGAGGCGAGGCAGTACCCTACCAGCCGTTACGCGGCGAGCTAGACCCGTCCTACGGTCTGGAACAGACAACGCCCAACGTCGCGGTCGTGACTAAACTAATCGTGACCATACTCCTGTTCTGAATCCTGAGCCTTGTGGCTTGGGCCGTATTTTACTGAGGTCCGCTAGGAAGGGGGCGCAACCCGGGTATAGCCACCCTGGCTGCAGTAGATGGGTCCGGGATTTTTCCGCGCTGGGAGGGGCGACGATCATGCATCCCAACGAGCCGGTTGCTCCCGCGGCGACGGCACTAGCTCCAACCCCAATCCGGCGGTGCCTCATGCATGAAGGTGAGGGGATAGCCCGTGACCCGTTCCCCTCGGGCACTGAGGATGGCCGCGCCTGGAGGCTGGCCACGTCCCGCCGCACCGTGCCTGACTCGTCCTGACCAGACATGGCATGACTTCCCCGGCCACGTTGTGCGTCCTACTAGTCCCAACCAAGTAGGTCCGCCATGTCCGCCCCCAGCGCCATCACTCCCGCAGCCGAGTTCACCCCCGTGGAGGTTGAACGTATGACGTCGTGGGGTCGTGCCAGTAGGCTCGAGGTCGCCGTCGAGGCGCTTGGGAGCGACTGCGCTGACGAAGTCGCCTACATCGGCCAGGGTTTCGGCGCCGTATCATGGATCATCCATCGGTCCTACGGACAACTCTGGTTGTCCCAGGTCGGGAACTGGGCGGGGTGCTGCCGCACGAGCTGGACGGTTGCCGTCATCTCGGTCGAGCAGGCGACGGCCAGGATCGTGGGCGTGCTGGCGACGGGCTGGCATTAGGCCTTCTAGCAGAGGCAGCAGTCCGGCCAGTCGGAAAGCAGGTGCTGCAGGCAAAATGGCGGCGGATGCACCGGCGATTTCCATACGGCCCACACGCGCACTCGCCAGGATGTCCACCCGGCGGTGGCTTGGTCCACGCGAACCGCTTGCCGTGCAGGGCTTTACATCGGTCGCAGGAGTTTCCCGCCCCACTCCATGCCCAGCGGTAACGCGTGATGCCGAGGTTCATAGCACGCTGGTGATCATAGGCCGACACTGCTCGGCTCCGCTGCAGCCTGACTGTTCGCTATTCGGCTCGGGGCAGCACGTCGAAGTTGGCTGGCCACGGTTCCTTGCGACGGTTGAGGGATGGCGCTGCATCCGGCGCCTTTTGCACCAGTTGCAGCAGCCATCGTGTCAAGCTCATGCTCGGATAGCGACACCCAGCCGCCGGCACCTTTTCCCCTACGCCGCCACTGCCTAGAATACCTCATCCACCACCTCCGGGCGGCTGGCGATCACCAGCA
>CAXTFY010000611.1:0-2366 GCA_964243265.1 uncultured Acetobacteraceae bacterium
GCCTTGCGCTGGGCGGATTGCAGCTCGGTGATGTCGTCGAAGGTGACGACGTAGCCCTCGGCCCGGGCGCCGCGGCCATCGGTGCCGATACGGACCAGCAGGGTGCGGCGGCGGGAGACCGGGCCGGTCTGCACCTCGACGGTCCGGGCGCGCTCGGGGGCACTGGCGGCCTCGGCGAGCAGGGGGGCGAACTCCGGCACCACCTCGCCCAGAGGCATGCCGATGGCGGCCATCAGGTCGAGGCCGACCAGCTCGCTGGCCGCGCGGTTGGGGAGTTCGATGCGTGCCTCTGCGTCCAGGCCGATCACCCCGGCGGAGACGCCGGCCAGCACCGTCTCGGTGAAGCGGCGGCGCTCGTCGATCTGGCTGTAGGCGTCCATCAGCTCGGTGCGCTGGGCGCCCAACTGGCCGGTCATGCGGTTGAAGGCGCGGGACAGGCCGGCCACCTCGTCCTCGCTGCGGATCTCCGGCACGCGCACCGCGAGGTCGCCGGCGCGCACCCGCTCCGCCGCCAGGATCAAGCGGCCCACCGGGCGGGCGATCTGGTTGGCGAGGACCAGGCCGATCAGCACCGCCGCCGACAGCACCAGCAGCGCCACCAGGGCGAAGATCAGCGCGAAGGTCACTTGCAGGCCGGAGCGGTTCTCGTCCAGACGCTGGTACTCCGCCACCGCCTGCTCGGTGCGGGCCATGTGCTCCAGGATGGCGTGCTCGACGGGGCGGCTGATCAGCAGCATCAACGGGGGGGGTGAGGTTCAACTGCACGACCGCACGCACGCGGCGGTCGTCGAGCGAACCCAGCACTACGACCTCGCCGCTGCGGGCGCGCTCGACGTCGTCCCAGGGGGCGGGTTCGATCCCCTGCCCCTCCGTTGCGCCGACGCCGGCGACGATCTCGTTGGTCAGAGGGTCGAAAATGATCGCCTCGGTCAGGCCGCGGAACAGGGTCTGCAGTTGGAAGTGCTGGCCGAACTCGTAGGGGTTGCGCTTCAGGGTGTCGGCGTCGTTGGACAGCGCGATGGCCATGCCGAGGGCGTCGCTGCGGATGTTGTTGCGGTGCTCCTCGAGGTAGCCGCGCGATGCCTCCAGGCCCTCGTTCAGGGCGGTGCGGACGCGGTCGTTGAACCAGGACTGGATGCCCAGGTTGAAGAACGCCGTCGCCATCACCGCCAGCACGATGGTCGGCGTTACCGCCACCACGCTGAACATCATCACCAGGCGCACATGCAGCCGCGACCCGGCGGAACCACGGCGCCGTTCGACCCACACCCGGGTCAGCCGGCCGGCCAGCACGGCCCCCAGCAGCAAGAGGACCACCAGGTTCGCCAGCACCATGGCGAACATCACGTTCGGCCGCAGCGTCAGCGTCACCCCGCCGGACAGCACGACGAAGGTCGCCAGCACCAGCGCCAGGGCCAGCGCGGCCAGGGTCAGGGTGACGAACTTGCCCAGCAGGGCGTCCAGCATCCGCCGCAGCAGCGACGGCCGGGGCGCGCCGGGCGCCTGCTTGGCGAAGGCGTTCACCGCCTAGCCGATCCCGCGCACGACGGGGATGTCGAGGTCCCTGATCTTCTTGCGCAGGGTGTTGCGGTTCAGGCCGAGCATGGCGGCGGCCTTGATCTGGTTGCCGCGGGTGGCGGAGAGGGTCATCTGGATCAAGGGGCGCTCCACCTCGGCGATCACCTGGTCGTAGATGTCGCGCATCGGCATGCCGTCACGGCTGGCGGCGAGGAAGGTGCGGATGTGGCGCTCGACCGCGAGCGCCAGGGGTTCCGGGCCGCCGCCGGTGCTGGGCAGGTCGGCGTCCATGCCGGTTTCCAACAGCTCGGCGCCGATCACGTCGTCGCCGATGGTTTCCTGGGGGTATAGGGCGGCGAGGCGGCGCATCAGGTTCTCCAGCTCACGCACGTTGCCGGGCCAGCGGTGCTGGCGCAGGCGGTCCATGGCGGAGGTGTCCAGGGTCTTGGCTTGCAGGCCGCTTTCGCGGGCCTTTTCCAGGAAGTGCCGGGCCAGGACGGGGATGTCCTCCAGGCGCTCGCGCAGGGGGGGCAGGCGGATGGGGACGACGTTCAGGCGGTAGAACAGGTCCTCGCGGAACTGCCCGGCGCGTATGGCCTGGCGCAGGTCGCGGTGCGTGGCGGCGACGATGCGGACGTTGGCGCGGATCGGCTGGCGGCCGCCGACGGTGGTGAACTCGCCCTCTTGCAGCACGCGGAGCAGGCGCGTTTGCGCCTCGGCGGGCATGTCGCCGATCTCGTCCAGGAACAGGGTGCCGCCGGCGGCCTGCTCGAAGCGGCCCTGGGCGCGGTTCAGGGCGCCGGTGAAGGCGCCGCGCTCGTGGCCGAACAGCTCGCTCTCGATCAGCT
>CAXTFY010000612.1:0-2361 GCA_964243265.1 uncultured Acetobacteraceae bacterium
GGTAGATCGCGAAGCGGTTGAGGTTGTCGGTCGCGTGGCGGTCGAACATGCCGGAGCGGGCGCACGCCGCGCCAGTCAGGATCAGCGCGAACACCGGCAAGGCGGCGTCGAGTACGGCGCGCATGGGCTACGTCAAACCCGGCACGCACGGGAAGTCGCGCCCAGGGCGGGTGCACGGCCTTCGGGTTCAAACCCACTCCGGCGTTGCCGCTGCTGCTTGGCCCTAACGGTCTTCGGCATCAAGAACATCCTCGCAAAAGGTTGACATAGCCCCAAGAGGCCGTATTCTGAATTCAGAATTCAGTGTACGGACGGGCATGATGCTGCTCACCCCTCAACCCAGCCTGGTCGAACAGGCCTATGAGGCCCTGCTCGGCGAGATCGCCGACGGCACGCTTGCCGCCAACACGCACCTCGTCCAGGAACTCCTCGCCGAGCGGCTTGGCGTGTCGCGCCAGCCAATCCAGCAGGCGTTGCTGCTGCTCAAGACCGATGGCCTGGTGCAGGATGCCGGGCGGCGTGGGCTTATTGTGGCGCCACTCGACATGCAGATGATGCGGCACCGCTACGAGGTGCGCGCCGCGCTCGATGCGCTTGCGGCGCCTCTCGCCGCGGGGCGTTGCGCTGCCTCGCCCGAGGTGGCGGTGCGGACACGCGGCGAAGGCGAGCGCATCCTGGCCGCCGGCCTGGCCGCCGTCTCGGGCGGCGTGATCAAGGCCATGATCGCGCATGACGTCGCCTTCCACGCCTTCATCTACGGCGCGTCCGGCAACCCGATGATCGGGCCGACGGCCGAAGTCCACTGGCGCTTCCTGCGGCGCGTGATGGGGGAGGTGCTGCGGCGGTCGGGGCCGCCCCACTCGATCTGGCAGCAGCATCGCGACATCCTGAACGCTGTGGTTGCCGGGGACGCCGAAGCCGCCGAGGCGCAGACCCTGAACCATGTCCGCAGCGCCGCCGCACGCCTGGCCGCGACCGCCGGGCTTGGCGACACGGAGCATCCATAGGAGCAGGCGCAACCCAACACCTCGCGGCGCATCCGCCCCACACCGTGCCACACGGGACCGAGGGCGCGCATCGCGACGGACCTGACGACCGCAAACCGGCGCGCGGCCTCATCGGCGCCGGACAGCCTTCTGGGAGGAAGCACCATGTCACACGCGAGCGGCTTGGCCGCAGGGTCCGCAGCGCTGCCGTCCGCCGAGGACCGGACCTACCGGAAGGTGACGCTGCGGCTGCTGCCGTTCCTGTTCCTGTGTTACCTCAGCGCCTACCTCGACCGGGTCAACGTGGCCTTCGCCAAGCTGCAGATGCTCGACGACCTGAAGCTCAGCGAACAGGTCTATGCGTTCGGCGCCAGCATCTTCTTCGTGGGCTACGTCCTGGTCGAGGTGCCGAGCAACGTGATCCTGCACCGGGTCGGCGCCCGGCTGTGGATCGCGCGCATCATGATCAGTTGGGCGCTGCTGTCGGCCGGAATGGCCTTTGTGCAGACGCCGGTCGCCTTCTACGTCGTGCGTTTCCTGCTCGGCGTCGCCGAGGCCGGGTTCATCCCCGGCGTGCTGCTTTATCTGACCTACTGGTATCCGGCCCGGCGGCGCGGCCGCATCACGGCGATGTTCCTCACCGCCATCCCGATGGCCAGCGTGTTCGGCGGCCCGCTCTCGGGCTGGATACTGAACGCCGCCGGGGGCGCTTACGGGTTCAGCAACTGGCAGTGGCTGTTCCTGATCGAGGCGGTTCCCTCGCTGATCCTCGGCGTGGTCACGCTGTTCTACCTCGACAACCGCGTTGCTTCGGCGAAGTGGCTGAATGCGGACGAGAAGCGGGTCGTCGCGGAAGCCGTCGCCTACGAGGAGAAGGAGAAGGAGGACCTGTCGCAGCTTTCGGCCGCGTTCCGGACCCCACGGGTCTGGCTGCTTGGGCTGATCTACTTCGGGATCGTGTGCGGCATCTACCTCAACAGCTTCTGGGTGCCGACCATCATCAAGCAAACCGGGGTGTCCGACCCGTTCACGATCGGCCTGTTGACCGCCTTGCCGTATCTGGCGGCGGTGATCGCGATGGTCGCGCTCAACAGCAACGCCGACCGCAGGCGCGAACGGCGCTGGCACACGCTGGTGCCATGCCTGGTCACCGCGGCCGGCTTCGCCTTCACGGCGTGGGCTGGCGGCGACACCGTGCTGGCCATGGTCGGGCTTGTGCTGGCCGTCGCCGGCGCATCCAGCGCGCAGGCCGCGTTCTGGAGCCTGCCTGGCGCTTTCCTGGGCGGCACGGCTGCCGCGGCGGGGATCGCGCTGGTCAACTCGCTCGGCAACCTGGCCGGGTTCACCACCAACAACATCGTCGGCTGGCTGGCCG
>CAXTFY010000613.1:0-2355 GCA_964243265.1 uncultured Acetobacteraceae bacterium
GACGACTGCCTGCTGGTGATGCCCAGCCTGCGCCCCAGCCGCGGCCACACCGCCGTCCGGCTGGCGCGCTTCATCTAGGGACCTTCGACATGCCGCTCAGCCCGCCCGCCGACCGCGAATTGCTGCACCTGCGCGACATCGAGCTGCGGGGCTACCGCCGCGCCGATGGCCTGTTCGACATCGAGGCACGGCTGACCGACACCAAAAGCTACGGCTTCGGCAACACCGACCGCGGCTGGATCGACCCAGGCACCCCGTTGCACGGCATGCTGGCGCGCATGACCCTGACCGAGGATATGGTGATCACCCAGTTCGAGGCCGTCACGGAGTATGGCCCCTACACGATCTGTCCCACCGCCGCGCCCAACTTTGCGCGGCTGGCGGGGTTGCGGGTCGGGCGGGGCTTCCTGAAGGAGGCCAACCAGCGCATCGGCGGCGTGCACGGCTGCACCCACCTGCGGGAGCTGCTGGGGCAGATGGGCACCGTGGCGTTCCAGACGCTGTTCGCCGTGCGTACGAAGAAGACGCCACAGAATACGCCGGGGCCAACTGCGCCGAACGCCACCGAAACTGCGGGCAAGCCGATGATGCTGGGCACCTGCCTGGCCTATGCCCCGGACAGCCCAGTGGTGCAGCGGCAGTGGCCGGCGTTCTACACTGGGCCGGCTACGCCCTAGGGCATGATCGCATCAGGTCGCTTGACCTGAGCGACAACAGGCTGGCTGGAGCGTGATTGGTCCATCCACCTGAACCAATCACGCCCTGGCGGCGTCCTGCTCCGCAGGGGTTCGCAACGTCAGCGCCAGGGCGTGCAGGCCGCCTTGGAATTCCGGGTCCAGCACCGCGTTCACCATCCGGTGCCGAGCCACCCTCCCCTGCCCGGCGAAGGCGTCGGCCACCACCAGCACGCTGTAGTGCGTCTCCCCGCCAGCCCGCGATCCCGAATGGCCGGCGTGTTGGCTGCTGTCGTCGTTGACGACGATCAACGCCGGGCTGAGGGCGGCAAGAGCGGCACGGATGCGGTCGGCGCGGGTGTCTGGCATGGCGGTGGCTTTAGCTCCGCTGGGCGGTCCTGGGAAGCATCTCTTGCCAGCCATGTTTGGCCACGTACGGCTCTCGCCTGATCCTGCACCGCCGTCGCCAGGCGTACTTGCGGTGTGGCGTTCCAGCCGGCGAGAGCTGCGCCGGCACCGCTGGATCGCCGCGCCCAAGCCGGCCCGCAATGACGGCGCCCCAATCAGCGGTTCGCAGCGGGTGAGTGGTCCAGAGCCGCATCCCGCCACTTGCCCGTTACCGCGAACACCGCACATATAGCGGCGATGACCCGATCCACGCGACCACGGGCCTTTGCGCCCGACCCGGCCGCGCCGGGCCGCCCCTGTGACATGCTTGGCTGCACCCATGCCGGCGAGTTTCGCGCACCGAAGTCCCGGACCGAGTTGAACCAATATTGGTGGTTCTGCCTGGAGCATGTCCGCGCCTACAATGCCGCCTGGGACTTCTACAAGGGCATGTCCGCCAGCCAGATTGAGGCGCAGACCCGCGCCGACACCGGATGGCAGCGCCCAACCTGGCCGCTGGGCAGCCTGGGCAAGCAGGCGATGGACGAGACCCTGCTGCACGACCCCTTGCACATCCTGTCCGCCGGTCGCGTCAACCGTGCCCCGCCGAAGCCCGCCGCACCCACGGTGCCCTCCGCGTTGCGCGAGCCGATGCAGACCTTGGGCCTGGATTGGCCGGTGTCGCTGGACGTGCTCAAGCATCGCTACAAAGAGCTGGCCAAGCGCCATCATCCCGACGCCAACGGCGGCGACCGCGCCTCGGAGGAGCGGTTGAAGGTCATCAACCTTGCCTATGCCGCGGTCCGCCAACATTTGAGCAGTGAACCCCGCATGGCCGCTGCGGGTTAACTTCGCATCTACGCCGAAGGGGTCTAGTGTGCTTCCGCCTGGCCCACGGCACGTTTGGACATTGCACAGGACATCCAAGGCCTATGAACGACATCGCTGCCGACGCGCGCCACACCCCGACCGGCGCCATCAACACCCCGGACACGACCGTCTCGGCGCGAGAGGCGTTCGGCTTGGACATCGACATGGACGTGCCCGCCTTCTCGGTGGAGACGGAGCATGTGCCGGAGCGCGATGACGCCTACAAGTTCGACCGCGAGACCACGCTGGCGATCCTGGCAGGGTTCGCCTTCAACCGCCGGGTGCTGATCCAGGGCTACCACGGCACCGGCAAAAGCACCCACGTCGAGCAGGTAGCGGCACGGCTGAACTGGCCCTGCATCCGCGTCAACCTGGACAGCCACATCAGCCGCATCGACCTGATCGGCAAGGACGCCATCGTCCT
>CAXTFY010000614.1:0-2353 GCA_964243265.1 uncultured Acetobacteraceae bacterium
AATGCGCCATCGAGGAAGCAGGGCACCACGGGGATGTCCTGTCCCGCCACCAGCGCGCCCACGCCGGGCCGGAAGCGGGCCATGGCGCCGGTGCGGCTCCGGGTGCCCTCCGGGAACAGGATCAGCACCGCGCCGTCCTCGGTCAGACGCTGGCGCATCGCCTGCAGGTCCGCGGGCGTGGTCGCCTTGCGCCAAACCGGCAGCGCGTTCACGGCATAGGCGGCGAAGGCCGCAGCAGGCAGGCTGGTGAAGAACGTATCGCCCGCCGCCAGAGCAAAGGCCCGGCGGCCCAGGGCGCGCGGCAGCGCGGCGGCGATGGTCAGGGCGTCCAGGTGGCTGCTGTGGTTGGCGACCACGACGAAGGGCGCCGCCGGCAGGTGTTCCCGCCCCTCGACCCGCAGCCGGTGCATGACCTGCAAATAGAGCCGGACCAGCGCCCGCCACGCGGCGGAGATCACCAGCCCGCCCAGCCCAGGCTCCCGGCCATGGCTCCGCAGTCGTGCCCCGGGCGTTAGGCCATGGTCGCGGGCCGGGCGGAACTGCCAATCCGTCACATTGGGCCCGTCATACCGGAGGCACCGCAGCGGCATCGGCAGGCCGGGATGCGGGTGGCAGGGCCGTCATCCCGTGTACAGCCGGATCGGCTGGTCCAGTCCAAACCCCACATAGTAGCCGATGTAGTGGAACGTCGCCGGCGCCACCAGCAGCAGCGAGTTGAACCGGTCCAGCAGCCCGCCATGCCCGGGGATCACCGCGCCCATGTCCTTGATCCCCAGGTCGCGCTTGATGCTCGACAGCATCAGGTCCCCTGCCTGCCCGGCCACGCTGACGATCGCGCCCAGCCCCAGCAGCAGGTGCCAGTGGTCCAGCGCCGTGCCGTGGAAGATCGGCCGGGCCAGCAGCGCCACCAGCACGGAGGTGCACACCAGCGCGCCCACTGCGCCGGAGATGGTCTTGTTCGGGCTGGTGGCCGGCAGCAGCTTCGGCCCGCCGATCAGCTTGCCGCAGGTGAAGGCGAACACGTCGTTGATCGCCACCGCCGCCAGCAGCATCAGCACGATGGGCCGGTAGTTCAGGTCATTGGACATATAGCCCAGGTGCGCCAGCCCGGTGCCGAACAGCATGAAGGCGATGATCGCCAGCCCCGTGCGCTGGATGTAGCCGCCGGGCCGGTCGCCGGGGATGGAGACGATGGCCAGCACGCCGACCGTCAGCGGGATCAGCGCCATGAAGAAGTTGTACCAGCGATCGAGCGAGGCGAAGTTCACCGCCAGGATGCCCAACGCGGCGGTGGCGGTCATCACGGGTTCGCGGAACAGCCCGGTGGCGCGGTCGTACTCGCGCAGGCACAGCAGCCCCAGCAGGGTGACGGCGCCGATGGTCCAGGCACGGCCCAGCAGCACCGGCCCCAGCATCAGCGGCAGCAGCACCGCCCAGGACCCGGTGCGGAGCCACAGCTCGCGCCGCAGCGCCGGGGTGATGCGTCCGGTGGCGGACAGCAGGCCGATCACCGCCGCCGCCAGCAGCAGCACGCCCGCCGCCCCGGCCACCACCACCTGCGTGACCGGGTGCGCGAAGGCGTCAGTCATGCGGGGATCATGCGCGCAACGCCCGGACCTGCCGGATCAGCCGGCGCACCGCGGTCTCCAGCGCTAGGGCGGTCATTATCCACAGCGCCCTGGCCGGCCAGCCCGCCATCCAGGCGGCCGGCAGCACGGCGCAGGCAACAGCCAGGACGGTCACCAGCGCCATCCGCTGCTGCTTCGCCATCGGCCCCGAGAAGTCGCTCGGCAGGCCCACCCCCTTGCCGACGGCGCGGATGTAGGCCGTCGCCATCGCCGCCAGGGCCGCCGCCAGCCCCAGCGCCACCGACCCCGCCGCCCAGCCCACGCCCACCAGCACCGCAGTGTCTGAAACCCGGTCCGGCACCTCGTTGAACAGCTCGCCCAAAGGAGAGGCGACGCCGCGGCCGATGGCCACCATGCCATCCAGCAGGTTGGCCATCAGCCGCACCTGCACCAGCACGGCGCCCGCGATCCAAAACGCCCGCCCGGCGCCGGGCGCCTCCCGCGTGAGGGCGAAGGCCAGCCCGGCCAGCACCGCCGCCGCCATGCCAACCAGCGAGATGGCGTCCGGCGAGGCCCGGCGTGCGACCAGCCATCCCGCCATGGCCACCACGGGCCGCAAGTTGCGGGCGGCGATGGGCCGGCGGTCGGGAGCGGTTTCCATTCTGTGCCCAGCGTAGCCCGGCGGTGTCCATTTCCCTATATGTCGGCGCAAGCACCTACGGCGTGGACGCTGCCTGCTCCCTCTCCCTCCGGGCTTGGGCCGTGAAACGGACCAAGGCCGGGGT
>CAXTFY010000615.1:0-2350 GCA_964243265.1 uncultured Acetobacteraceae bacterium
TCTCCTGGCGCAGGGGAGTTCCAGGCAAATGCCTATGGCGGAAAGGTTCGTAGCCCATCAGACAGCTGGCGTCGCGGCAACACCACAGGTCTCGCCCGCAGTCGCGCGGACGCTGCTCATTGAGGGCTGGCGTGGCGTGAACCACTCCTATGCCCTCATCAACCAGAACCAAATCCTTCGCATGGCGGCCGTGCCGGGAATAAAGCTGTTCCACCGCGACCTGCCGTTTGCCTTGCCTCACTGGAACACGAAGGATCACAACCCCGGTTTCGACACCGACGCGCATACGGTCCTGGACGCCCTTCGTGAGCCGGAGCCAGACGAAGTCCCGGATGCACTATACAGAATCTGTTCGCCTTTTCGGACCGATGGTGGACGATCCGGAACCCCGCCGCCGCGCGGCCGGACCGTCACTTTCATGATCACCGAACTCGGCTTGTCACGGACTTCGTTCGCCGCAGGCTGCGATCGCTCGGCACTCTTTACCCAAGACGAAAACCTGATCGTCACATCGACTGAATGGTCCAGGGCCAGGCTGGTCGAGTATGGCTTCGCATCCGAACGAGTCCGTACGGTGCCCCTGGGAGTGGATACACAAACGTTCCGGCCGATCTTACCGGCCGAACGTGCCGGGCATCGAGCAGCGCTGGGCTTGCGCGAGGGCGAGATCGTTTTCCTCAATGTCGGCGCGCCGCTCTGGAACAAGGGGATTGATCAACTTCTGCGAGCCTTCGCCTTGCTTCGGTTGCGCGGGCTGCCGGTCCGCCTGCTGGTGAAGGACCAGCGAAGCATTTATGGCCTGTCGATTGAAAGCGTGTTGCAGAGCGTGGGCCGTTCGCACCCAGATGTTCTGAGCGACGTCGTGCTTTCAGGCATCACTACAATTCCAGACAACCTCGCACCTTCTGCCCTGGCGAAGCTGTTTGGAATCGCCGACTGCTACGTGTCGCCTTACCGAGCGGAAGGCTTCAATCTGCCTGTACTCGAAGCGATTGCTTGCAGTCTCCCGGTCATCGTTACTCGCGGCGGTGCAACGGATGATTTCTGCACCGACGACACCGCACTGCGCATCACCGGCCGCTTTTGCCGTAAGCATGACGAAGCCGGGCTGATCGGCGCCTATATCGAGCCCGATTTCGACGAGTTGGTGGCGGCGATGGCGACCATTGCAGACGGCTGGCAGCCGGGCGCTGCAGCAGCAGCGGCCAGGCAGGTGACCCTGAACTGCTTTAATTGGGAACGTGCAGCTCAGCAGACATTGCGCCTGGCGTTTGGCGACTCGGTCGCGGAGGACCGTCCGGCCGCGGCGCCGGTGATCCGACTGGTGCCGAACCAATCCGACATTCTGCGATTGCTCGGGCTGCTGCGTCCACGCGTTTTGAGCGACGGCGGAAAGGTTCGACTGGGTGCACCGCACGATGGTGGTTACGTGCTGCCCGACATCGCCCTAACGTGCGACGCCGTTCTCTCGATCGGCGTCGGTTCGGATGTAAGCTTCGACACGGCGCTCGCGCAACGCGGTCTGCCGGTGTTCCAATATGATCATACCGTCGATGGACCGCCAACGGCTCACGAACGCTTCCACTTCCATAAACTCGGCTGGGGGCCTGAAACGGGCGGAGACTTCGTTTCACTCGGCGACATGAAGCGTCAGCTGGCGGATGCGGGGTCACAGCGGCCGTTACTGAAGTTCGATGTGGAAGGTGCGGAGTATGAATTACTTGCAGCGGCTGGCCCAGATGCGCTGCAGGCGTTTCCAGTCATTACCTGCGAGATACATGGCCTTGCCGGCCTGCAAGACCCTGTCTTCTACCAACGTGCATTGGACTGCATACGATTGCTGACCCGGCATCATGCCCCGGTGCATCTACATGCGAACAACTACGGCATCGTTGCCCTCATTGCCGGTATCGCGGTTCCTGACGTCCTGGAATTAAGTTTGTTGCGTCGCGATCTCGGAGTAACGGCGGAACTTGCGCGTGATCCTGTGCCTGGGCCCCTCGATCGGCCAAACCACCCAATGAACCCTGACATTTGCATGACGCCCCTTGGCTAATCGGCCGACGAACGCCCGTTTAGAGTGTATTTTGTAGGCCGGCATGATACGCTACAAACGTGTAAATCCGCGCTCGGCGAGCAACTCGAAGCTCGGGCAGCAACGGCTGTTTATATATGGTTCCTGCGCGTTGATTACCCATTTCCGACTGAGCAGCTTTTCGCCATCGAGGCTGAGCTGACCGGTCAGGTTCATATCCGGTGGCGACGTCCTGCTCACCGCCAAGCCGTCGTCGCACCAGGCACCCTGCGACTTCATGGATGGTGCCGCCGCCGAGGAGCACACAGTCAAGCG
>CAXTFY010000616.1:0-2345 GCA_964243265.1 uncultured Acetobacteraceae bacterium
ACCTCGCTGCCCGAAGCCATCGGCGGCGGGCGCAACGACGCCGACCGGTTCTGCCGGATGCGCGACGCGGCGACGACGCTGCGGGCGTTCGCCGACCTGGGCTTCCTGGGCGGGGGGCGGGCCTACCTGGACTGGCTGCTGCACTCAACCCGCCTGCCCCGGCCGCGGCTGATGGTGATGTACGACGTGCATGGCGGCACCCTGCCGCCCCTGCAGGAGCTGGGCCACCTGGAGGGCTACTGCGGCTCCGCCCCCGTGCGGATCACCGGGGACCGCCGGCCCGACGACCATCCAGGGCTGGGCGACCTGGGCCTCCGATCCAGCGCGGGGCATCGCTGGCAGTCCCTGCCGACCCGGCATCCATAGTGACGGAGAAAACCCAGTGAAAAAGATTGCGACTATGGCGGCCGCCTTGGCTCTTTTCGGACGTGCCGGTCATGGGCAAACGGTGCCGGCCACGTCGGCGACCATCACGTATCGCACGGTCCAAGTGGACGGCGTGAACGTGTTCTACCGCGAAGCCGGGCCGAAAGACGCGCCGACGCTGTTGCTGCTGCACGGCTTCCCGTCGTCGTCCATGTTCGAGACGCTGGTGCCGCGGCTGGCGGACAGCTACCACATCGTAGCGCCGGACTACCCCGGCTTCGGCCTCAGCGACGCCCCGCCGCCGTCACAGTACACCTACACGTTCGACCACATCGCGGGTACGATGGACCACCTTGTGGGCCAGCTCGGCCTGACGAGCTACAGCCTCTATTTGGGATGCGGCGGTTGCAGTTGGCGTTGTCGTAGAAGAGTTTCCGAACGCGGAGCTGGACGGCAACGGCATGCTCGCCCCAGGGCAGGTCGGCCAGGGCGCGCTTGTACCAGCTATGGGTCCGCTTGGCCCGGCGGCCGCAAAGCGGGCACGGTGGCCGGGAGGCAGCGGGAGGCCAAGGTCAGGGTGATCGTCGGCGGGGCAGGCTTAGCGCCCCAGGTTTCGAGCCGGACCACAGCCGGGTCCGGCAACAAGCAGGAGATTAGGTTCACCCAACCCATGTGGCGACGGCGGCACGATCACCAAAAGCGCCCAAGACCCGGTTCAGCGTGCGCACCGCGGCGAGCACGTAGATGCTGTCCGTGCGCTGGCGCCCGCGCGCCTTGACCACGCCCTCGGACTTCAGGCGTTCCAGCAACACGTCGAGCAGCAGCAACTCGGCGCTGCCCGTGACCAGGCGGGTGCGGAACTCAGCGTGGTGCAGGGATTGGCTGGTTGATGCTAAGACGCTGGGCAGAGTAGAAGGCGCCTCCTCTCCTGCCCCCTGAATGTCACCCTTTGCCGTTCAAGGTGAACCAGGATTGCCGCCATCACATCCCGCGGGCACGACGTCGGGTGACGAACTGGCCAGCCTGCGACGCCAGCCTGCGTCAACGCGGCAACCTGACGATCTGGTTCACGGATAAGGCGATCGCGGCGTGGGCAGCCAAGCCGCGCACGACCCGCGGTGGACAGTCCCGGTATTCGCCGCTGGCCCTCCTGACGGCGCTCACATTGCGCGCGGTGTTCCGCCTGGCCTACCAGCAAGCCGAGGGCCTGATCGGCTCCATCGTCGGCCTACTCGGCCTCGACCTGCCCGTGCCGGACCACACCACCTTGAGCCGGCGTGCGGCGACATTGGATGTGCCGCGACCGCGAAGCGCCGGCGCTGACGGCAAGCCCATGCACCTGCTGGTGGACAGCACAGGCTTGAAGCTGTGCGGCAAGGGTGAGTGGCTGCTGGAGAAGCACGGGACGGCAACGCGCCGGTCATGGCGCATGCTGCATCTCGGCGTGGACGCCGGCACCGGCCAGATCGTAGCCTCCACGCTGACCTCCAAGGACGTGGACGACGCGTCCCAGGTCGACCCCTTGCTCGATCAGGTCGCGGGACCTGTGGCGTCGTTCACCGCCGACGGCGCGCACGATCAGGACCGCGTTTACGCCGGCGTCGCCGAGCGCCATCCCGAAGCGGCCGTATTCGTCCCGCCCCGCGCGCAACCACGGTGCCGAGCAGCACGGCCGAGAGCGCACCGACGCAGCGGGACGGCCACCTCCTGCACATCCCCCGGCACGGGCGCATGTCTTGGCAGAGCGCGTCTGGCTACAACACGGGTCGAAGCCACCATGAACAGGTGGAAGCAGGTGATCGGCGACGAGCCGCGCGCGCACTCGGACGAGCGCCGGGCGATCAAGGTGGCGGTTGCCGTCCACGCGCTCAACCGCATGCTGGACCTGGGACGCCCAAGCTGTGTCCGCGTCGCCTGATCCCAGACGGGGCTGGGGTCACTGCGCCCGCACCCCTGACCCATGCACCATGCTGGTCCCA
>CAXTFY010000617.1:0-2340 GCA_964243265.1 uncultured Acetobacteraceae bacterium
CGAGGCTGCGGCACCAGGCCTCGAAGCCGCGCCAGGCCGAGCGGTAGACCCGGCGCGTGCCGGCGCCGCGGGCGCGGCTGGCGTATTCTGCGGCGCGTGTGGCGAGGTCCTGCAGCTCGGCCGCGCCGGCGACGCTGCTGGGCACGACCAGGTCGCCCAGCAGCTCGGTGTGCAGAACGAGGCTGACGCTCGAAGATGCAGTGTCGCCAGACGCCGGCATCGCTGCCGCTGCGTCCGGGGCAGGGGAGGGGGCCTGCTCGGGGTCGAGGGTGGGTTCGCGAGGAGCGGCAACGATCATGGCGCGAAGCTACTCTGGCCGCTTTGCGCCGGCAACTCCGTCCGCAAAGCTGGATTAGCGGACGTAATAGGCCGCGGGCGGAAACCGGGCCGAACGGGCTTTACCACGGTTAGTAGTGGCTTGCCTTAATTGCAGGGGTAGGCAAAATGGCCCGGCGGAGCAGCGTGGGGAGTGTCAAAAACCTGGGGCAGCCTACTTGTCGGCCTTCGACTGATCAGCCTGGCTGACGCCTGACAAGGGCAGCGAACTGCCCCAGGTTTTTCGCATTCCCGCGAGCGGCTACGGCTACACTGGCCTGACAAGGAAGCCGAGCAGACAGCGTACTACCGCGTCAGGCTGTTCCTGCTGCACCCAATGGCCGGCGCCCTGGATCAGCGCGACGGGCGCCATGCGGGTGCAGGCCGTGCCCTGCATGCGCTCCAGCGCCCCCGGCACCTGGTGGATGCCCCAGTCGGCGGCGCCGGAGATGAAGCAGGACGGCACGTCGATGCTGCGGCCGGCGAACACCTCCAGCTCGGCGTCGAAGCAGCCGGAGGTGCGGCAGCGATACCATTGCAGCCCGCCCTGGAAGCCGGTGCGGGCGTATTCCGCAGCGTAGATCGCCAGTTCCGCGTCCGGCAGCCAGCGGCAGGCAGCGACCTGGGCGGCGCTCGGCATCTCGGCCGCCACTGTGGCGGCCATGTCGGCGGCCAGGTCCATGATGTAGTAGGTCGGCAGCTTCGCCAGCTCCTCCGCTGTCCAACCCGCAAGCGGGTGCGGCCGGTTGCCGGGCCAGTCGGCGCTCTTCTGATGGTAGTAGCCACGCAGGAAGTCGTGCAGGCCCTGGGCCGCGTGGCGCATGTCGGCATCGACGCCACGCGTCGAGTAATACCATTGGTAGTGCTTGCGCGGCCGCGGCAGCGCCGCCAGCGCCGCGTGGATGTCGGGCTGCGGCGGCCGGTGCAGCTGCGGCGGACCGGCGAACGGCGCGCTCATCAATGCCACGGCAGGGAAGATGTCGGGGCGCAGCAGCGCGCACCAAGCCGCCACCGAGGCGCCGAAGTCATGACCGACCACCGCCGAAACCCGGGCGTGCCCGATGGCGTCGAGCAGCCCCAGCACGTCGCGCACCAGGTTCAGCATGCGGAAGCTGCCGAGGTCGCCGTCATAATCCGGGTCCCAGCCGGTGGTGCGGCCATAGCCGCGCTGGTCGGGTGCGACGACGTGGTAGCCGGCCCCGGCCAACGCCGGCATCACCTTGCGCCAGCTATAGGCCAGCTCCGGAAAGCCATGCAGCAGCAGCAGGCAGGGCCGCCCCGGCGCCTCGAAGCCCGCCTCCAGCACGTGCATGCGTAGCCCGTTGCCGTTCTCCACCAGTTGCGCGGCGATCCCCGGCGGCAGAGTGGTTCCGTCCATCGCACCCATCGCGTCCATGGTCATCCTCGACGGTTTCCGTGAGCCTGTTAGGCGTTGTTGCATATGTCAGCAGTCTGGCCTGGAGAGGCTAGCGGTTGGTATCAGCAAGACACCTTCGGCGTAGGCAAGGCGCAGTCAATAAGACGCTGCAACGACCCGGTGAAGTCACCTAATCTGAAACGATCCGTATTATTTTGGTCCCAAGGCCCGCGTTCAGCATAGCCTGCAGCGCTGATAAGCTTGCAAATCATCTATGTAACAACGCCGCGCCAGCGTCATGCGGCCGGCCCGGCCACCACCGGTCTGGTGATCAGGTCAGCATCGGCACCAGGTCCGGATCGCCCTTGGCCATCGCCCGGCGGTAGGCCGGCCGCGTCCCGATCCGCTGCAGGTAGGCCAGGATGTTGGGGTAGGGCTGAAGATCCAGCGGCTGGAACAGCCGCATCGTCGTCAGCGAGAACACGCTCATGATGTCTGCCGCCGTGAACTCGTTTCCTGCCAAGTAATCCGCCTCGCCCAGCCGTGCCTCAACCAGCGCCATCACTCGATCCAGCCGTCCTTGCGCCGCCCTCTGCACCGGGTGGTCCGGCGCCAATCCCGCCCGCCCCACCATCATCAGCCGCCCCATGACCGGCTGAAGGTTTCCG
>CAXTFY010000618.1:0-2337 GCA_964243265.1 uncultured Acetobacteraceae bacterium
GTCTTGCTGCGCCAGCTTTCGTTGCCGGTTTCGACGATGTCGCAGTGGTGGGTCAGGCGGTCGAGCAGCGCGGTGGTCATCTTGGCATCGCCGCCGAACACCGTCGGCCACTCGGCAAAGATCAGGTTGGTCGTCACGATCACCGAGGTGCGCTCATAGAGCTTGGATAGCAGGTGAAATAGCATCTGCCCGCCGGCCTGGGGAAACGGCAGGTAGCCGAGCTCGTCGAGCACCACGAGGTCGACCTGGGTCAGGCTGGCCGCCAGCTGCCCGGCCTTGCCGGCCCGCGACTCCGCATCCAGCCGGTTCACCAAGTCGACCGTGTTGTAGAAACGCGCTTTGCGGCCGCGCCGCACGCAGTTGGACGCGATTGCGACCGCGACGTGCGTCTTCCCCGTGCCCGTGCCGCCGACAACGATCAGGTTGCGCTGCTGGTCGAGGAACCCGCCGTCGTGCCGCTGGCGGATGAGAGCCTCGTTGACCGGCGAGGCACTGAAGTCAAACTGCGCGAGCGTCTTGGCCATGGGGAACCGAGCCATGCCCATCTGGTAGGCGATCGAACGGGCGTGCGCGGCCGCGATCTGCGCCTGCAGCAGCGCGCCGACGACGTAGGGCATCGGCTGCTGTCGCCGGATGCCGTCCTCGATCACCTCGTCATAGGCGAGCCTCATGCCGATCAGCTTGAGCTGACCCATCATGTCCAGGATCTCTTGTCGTTCCATCGAGGCCTCTCATCGTGCGGAGCTTGTCGTAGCGGGCGCAGTCGGCGACCGGCTCGATGGTCAGCTTCGGGCCGATCAGGGGCAGGATCGCGACTGGGGCCGGGTCGCGCTGGCGCGCCAGCAGGTTGAGCACCACGTCGCGGCTGAACAGGTTGGCGCGCAGCGCCTCGGCGCAGGCCGCGTCCACGGCATCGAGCCCGTCCGTCAGCACCGCGCCGAGGATGCCCACGAACTGCCGGTCGCCATCGGGATGCGAGGACAGGCGCCGGCGCACTTGGGCCAGCGCCGATGGCAGCTCCCAGTCCCGGAACGGCGCGCCGTTGCGCAGCGCACCGGGCTTACGCGCCAGCACCGGCACGTAGTGCCAGGGGTCATAGGTGACCTGGTTGCGCCCGAACTGGCGCGGGTGCTCGCCGATGACCTCGCCATCCAGGCGAACGACGATGCGCTCGGCATAGGCGTGCAGCTGCACCGCCCGGCCTACGGCACGCGCCTCGACGCTGTAGCGGTTGCGGTCGAACTGCACGAGGCAGGTCTTCTGCACGCTGACGGTCTTCTCGTGAAAGCCGTCGAACGGGCCAGCATAGGGGAGCAGCGCCGGCCGCTCGGCCTCGAACGCCTGCCAAACCGTCTGGCCCTCCAACTCCGGATGCCCCGTCTCCCGCGCCCAGTCGCAGCAGCGCGTCTCCAGCCAGGCGTTCAGCCCAGCGTAGTCCGGAAACCGCAGCCGCGGCGTGAACACGCGCTCGCGGGACGTGTTGACTTGGTTCTCGACCTGGCCCTTCTCCCAGCCCGAGCGCGGCGTGCACGCCGTGGGCTCGACCAGGTGATGCGAGCACAGCTGCAGGAACCGGCGGTTGAAGACCCGCTCGCGGCCCAAAAACACCGCATCCACCGCGGTCCGCATGTTGTCGTAAATGCCGCGCCGGCACACCCCGCCAAAGAACCGGAACGCCTGGTTGTGGGCGTCAAACACCATCTCCTGCGTCTCACGCGGGTAGGCGCGCAGGAAGAACATGCGGCTGCGGCAAAGCCGCACATGCGCGACCTTGACCGCCGTCGTCACCCCGTCCAGCACCACCGTCTCGTGCGACCAGTCGAACTGGTAGGCCTCGCCCGGCGCAAACCAGAGCGGGACGAACGCCGCATCCGTCTTGCCCTGGCTGCGCCGCCAGCTCCGCACATGCCGCTGCACGCTGTCGTAGGCGCCGGCATAGCCCTGCGCGCGCAACAGCTCGTGCAGCCGCCGCGCCGTCAGCCGCTCGCGGGCTGGCCGGCCAGCGTTCTCCTCAAGCAAGCTCTCCAGCCGCTCAATGAACACCCCAAGCCGCGGCCGTGGCTGGACCCCGCGCACATACGCGAACTTCGTGTCCGGCTCGCGAAGTGCCTTGCGCACGACCTTGCGCGATACCCGCAGCAGCCGGGAAATGTCCCGGATCGACCGCTTGCCAACAAAATGCTCCCGCCTGATCCGACCAATCGTGTCCACCGTCAGCATCCCACCTACCGCCCCTCCCAACACAACCGGAAGGAGAGTGGGCTACATGCCGGGGGTGGGTCCCGTTTCCACGCTGATCACCCCTTAAGCCGGGACACTCTTCCACGCTGATTCACA
>CAXTFY010000619.1:0-2337 GCA_964243265.1 uncultured Acetobacteraceae bacterium
CCAGGCTGAGGTCGGCCAGGTCCAGCCCATGCTCCTTCAGGGCGCCGACCGCCCATACAGCGTCATCGAACCGCACGCCCTGCTCGTGGAAGTCGTCGGAGCCGAGCCGCATCGTCAGCGGCAGCCGCTCCGGCCACACCGCGCGCACCGCGTCCAGCGCCTCGCGATGGAAGCGGACGCGGTTCTCCAGGCTGCCGCCGTACTCGTCGTCGCGCTGGTTGGCCAGCGGCGAAAAGAAGCTCGCGCCGAGGTAGCCATGCGCGAAGTGCATCTCCAGCCACTCGAACCCGGCGTCCAGCGCCCGCTGCGCCGCGCGGGCGTAGGCCCGGTGCAGGTCCTTGATCTCCACGACCGAGAGCGCCTGGACGGGATAGGTGTAGCGCCCGCCATAGGTGATCGCCGAGGGGCCGCGCACCTGCCAGCCGTCGGGGTGGTCGGGCGGCAGTTGCAGCTTGCCCTCCCAGGGTTTCAACTCGCTGCCCTTGCGGCCGGTGTGGCCGAGCTGGATGCCGGGCACGCCGCCCATATCCTTGATGATGGCGGTCACGCGCTGCAGGCCCTCGACCTGCGCGTCGTCGTAGATGCCGGCGCAGTGCGTGCCGGTGCGGCCGTCCGGGGTGATGGCCAACTGCTCGGGGAACACCAGGCCGAAGCCGCCGGCAGCGCGCGAACCCATCAGCATGACGTGGAAGTCGTTGATCAGCCCATCGGTGGACCGGTACATGGTCATCGGCGACATCGCGATCCGGTTGCGGAGCGTGACGCCCTTGAGGGTGTAGGGGCTGAAAAGGTCTGGCATCGGCGCACTCGTATAACTGGATCAGCAGTCCCTGCTCGCCCCGCTCGCAGGTGCTGCTCAACAGCCGGCAGGCTGGCGCGGAATAAGCCGCATGAAGCGGTCCTTCACGCGCGCCGCCCCGATGCTACTTGCCCTTCGCCTCCACCTTGGACTTTTCCGCATCGTTCATGCCTTGCACCTCAGACCCTTGCGCAGTCGAACCCGTGGTCTGCGTCGTGCTGGCCGGCGGCGCGGCGCTCGGCACCGAGCTTTCCGACGCCGGCCCGCCCCGCGGGCGCACCGACGTCGAACCCCCCGGCGCCGCAGTCTGCGCCTGGGCGCCGAGCACCGGCGCCACCAGCAGCAAGGCCGTCAGAACCAGCCGGCTCATGCTTCGAGCTGCTTGCCGATCGGCAGCGCGCGAATGCGCTTGCCGGTGGCGGCGAAGATCGCGTTGCACAGCGCCGGGGCGAATGGCGGCACCCCTGGCTCGCCGATGCCGCCCGGCGCCACGCTCCAGTTGGAGGGGACGATGTGCGTGTTGGTCACCCCTGGCGCCTCGTCGATGCGGACCACGGGGTAGTCGTCGTAGTTGCCCTGCTCCACGCGGCCGTCCTTGAAGGTGATCGCACCATGCTTGGCCAGGCTCAGCCCCATGATCGCCGCACCCTCCATCTGCGAGGCGATCCGCTCCGGGTTCACCACCACGCCGCAATCGACGGCGGTATCGACGCGCGGCACCGTCAGCACGCCCTTGCTGTCCACCGCCACCTCCACCACCGTCGCGATGTAGCTGGCGAAGCTGCGGTGCGCCGCGATGCCGATGCCATGGCCCAGCGGCAGCTTGCGCCCCCACTCGCCCTGCGACGCCACCAGCTCCACCACCCCGCGCAGCCGGCCGGTGTCGATGGGGTAGCTGCTGAACGGCTCCCCATAGTTCCACAGGTTCTTCACGGAATCGCTGAGATCGACGACGCGGGCGGGTCCGATCAGCTCCAGCAGCACGTCCTTCGGATCCCGGCCGGTGCGCGCCGCGATCTCCGCCACCATGGACTGCACGGCGAACGCGTGCGGGATGTTGGACACCGAGCGGAACCAGCCAATGCGGGTGTGCGCCGCCGCCTCCGGGGTCTCGGCGCGGATGTTGGGTATGTCGAACGGCAGGTCGGTCAGGCCCATCCCCAGCTCGAACGGCATCGGATGCACGGTGTTGGCGGCGAACGTCGATCCGATGCTGGGCGCGGCGCTGCGATGGCGCCAAGCGACGACCTTGCCGCCCGCGTCCAGCCCGGCCTCGATCCGCTCGGCGCTGACGGTGTGCAGGAAGTCGTGCCGCACGTCGTCCTCGCGCGTCCACTGCACGCGCACGGGTGCCCCGAGCTTGCGCGACAGCAGCGCGGCCTCCAGGGCGTAGTCGCACTTGGACTTCCGGCCAAAGCCGCCGCCGAGCAGCGTGACGTGGACCGTCACGTCCTCGATGGGGACCTCCATGGTCTTGGCCAGGTCCTCCCGGGTGCCGCCGGGGCTTTGCACGGGCGCCCAGACCTCGACCTTGCCGC
>CAXTFY010000620.1:0-2334 GCA_964243265.1 uncultured Acetobacteraceae bacterium
TCCCACAGGCTGACGACGTTCACCTGCTCGCCCTGCGCGTCGTTGCGGCCGGAGCGCAGGGTCTTGCCCAGCCGGCCCTCGTTGTTGGCGATCAGCCCGGCGGCCGCGGCCAGGATCGGGGCGGTCGAGCGGTAGTTGCGCTCCAGCTTGACGATCTGCGCGCCGGGGAAGTCCTTCTCGAACCGTAGGATGTTCTCCACCTCGGCGCCGCGCCACGAGTAGATCGAGTTGTGCGTGACGATGCCGTTGGCGACGAAGTTGTGCACGCCCTCGACGTTCAGGTCGTGCACCATGCAGGTCTCATCGACCGTGCCGACCGCCGTCACCGCGTGGTGCCGGCCGTCGGCGCCCGCCATCATCATGCCGGGCCGGACCTGCGAGGCCGGGCGCAGGGTCAGCGGCAGGCCAAGCAGCTTGGCGCGCGTGGTCGGCGTCACTGGCAAATGTTCCGCAATCTGCGATTGCCGGGCATGGACGCCCGCCATGTCGGCGAAGGTTGCAGTGCAGCGCCAGGCCGAGGCATCGCGCCGCGAAGGCCCGGCCACCAGACCGGCGGCATGCAGCGCCGCCAAGCCCTCCGGGTCGTCGCCACGGAGCGTGACGCGGTGCATGAAGCCCGATCCGTGCTGCTTGGCGAACAAAGTCGTGATCACGCGCCGGCGCGGCCCATGGGCAATCCGCGGGATGTAGTGCGGCTGGTCCGGGTCCAGGCCATGATCCTGCATCAGCCGTGCGGCGCCGTCGCCGGCGGCCTGGGCTGCATGGATGCGGTCCAGCCGGGACTGGTCGCCAGCTAGGCCCGCAGTGCCCGGCGTCGGGCGCCCCACGAACGGCAGGGTGGTAATGCCATAGCGCAGGCTGAGCAGGTGACCGAACTCCAACGCGTCCGCCGCACCGCCAAACGCGGAAACAAGCCAGACGGCGTCCGCCTTCTCCTGCCGCAGCCGCTGCTTGTAGCCGATCACCGCCCTGTCCTGGCCGCGGACATGGATGGGCGACGTGCCGATGCGGAACTGGCCGGCGCGCTGCATGAGATAAACGTAGTGACCCTGCGGACCCTCGCCGGGCAGGACATCGGCGAAGTGGACATGCTCCGGCGTGCTGAGCAGTTCGCGTCCGTCCGCCAGGTGCAGGCGCACGAGCGCGCTGTTGCTGCGCCGGGCGTAGGTGTCGGTCACACGCGCCGGACGGAAGGCGCCGTTGCCGTGGCAGGCCAGCACCATGTCGCCGGTCTGTATGGCCTCGATGGGACGCTGGCTGCCGTCGGCCAGGGTCACCGGCGTGCCCGCGGCCAGGCACTGGTCGTCGTCGCCGACGCAGCAGATGTTCTTGTGCGACTGCGCCAGCAGCCGCAGCCACATGTACTGCACCAGGTTGGTGTCCTGGTACTCGTCCACCAGGATGTAGCGGAACCGCCGGTGGTAGTCGGCCAGGATGTCCGGCTTGGAGCGCAGGATCTCGGTCATGTGCAGCAGCAGGTCGCCGAAATCGGCGGTGTTGAGCTGCTTCAGCCGGGTCTGGTAGGCGGCATACAGGGTGCGGGACTGGCCGCCGGCGAAGTCGCCCTCCTCGGCCGCGGTCACGCGCTCCGGCGTCAGGCCACGGTCCTTCCAGCGTTGGATCATGCCCATCAGGGCCGGGGGTGCCCAGCGCTTCGGGTCGATGTGCGCGGCCTCCATCACCTGCTTCAGCAGGCGGAGCTGGTCGTCGGAGTCGAGGATCGTGAAGCCGGAGGTCAGGCCGACCAGCTCGGCATGGCGGCGCAGCATCCGGGCGCACAGGGCATGGAAGGTGCCGAGCCACAGCCCCTCCGCCGGGCGGCCCAGCAGGGTGCCGACGCGCTCGCGCATCTCCTTGGCGGCCTTGTTGGTGAACGTCACTGCCAGCACCTGGCCCGGCGCGGCGCGGCCAGTCAGCAGGATGTGGGCAAAGCGCGTCGTCAGCACCCGGGTCTTCCCCGTGCCCGCGCCGGCCAGCACCAGCACCGGGCCGTCCACGGCCTCGACAGCCTCCCGCTGCTCGGGGTTCAGGCGGGCGAGGTATTCGGTCATGGCGCGGGAACGATGGGACGCATCTCCGGCATCATAGAACAGGGGCCGAACATGGCCAACCCGGACGGACGACTGCTGTCCGGCCTGGACGGACAACTGCCATCCGTCCCACTCATGCCAACAGCCCCGCCGCTTCGACCCTTACGATGCTGCATCCGATCAGCCGCCGTCATTGCGAGTCGGCTTCGGCGCGGCAATCCAGGAGTGCATGGGCGGTAGTTCCGGTCGTGCACCCCCGGGTTGCCACATCGCAAACGCTCCACGCAATGACGAGCACAGGGCA
>CAXTFY010000621.1:0-2333 GCA_964243265.1 uncultured Acetobacteraceae bacterium
GCCCCCTCAGAACCGGACGGGACGATCTCTCGTCATCCGGCTCAAGCCTCCGCTGCCTGGCACCCGATCCGCGCGTGGTGCGCCTGATGGCACCACCGGTGTGCCAGTTGTAGGTTGCCGATCCAGTCCGTCCCGCCGTGGTGTCGCGGGATGTCGTGGTGTGCGTCGATGAACGAGATGTCATCGTCGGGGTCGAACCCCACGCCGCACATCACGCAACGGCAGTCCTGCTGCCTCAGCAGCGCCGACCGTTTCGGAGAGCGTATTGTCTCCAGCAGCCGCCGGCGTCACCTCGCCTCCCAGTAGGCTTGGTCGTCAGGGTTGAGCGGGCTGCGCTTCCCTTGGACCTTTGCGTGCCGGATGATGGCGGCCTCGTCGTGCCGTGCGAGCTTGGTTTGGCCGTCCACGAAGTTCCACCCGCGGTCGAAGTACCTCGAACGGACTCACCTCGCTGGCTTCGTCGGGTGGCGGCGCTTTGCCCACCGCCACAGCTTCGCCTGGACTTGGTGGTCTGCCGAATGGAACGCATGTTTCGACGCACCGTGCTGGTCGTAGGCCGTCCAGCCCCGGATCAGCGGGGCCGGGTCGCCGATCACCTGGCTCGGGCCGGCCTGACGGTGCTGGCGCAGGTCGTTCCCGATGGCGCGCAGATGCCGCACCACCTTGGCCTTCTGCGGCCTTGTCAGGACCGTGCCCCGGTATCGCCGCACGGTGAAGCCCAGGACGTCGATCCCGTCCTCGACGTGAACGATCCCCGTCTTCGCCTCGCTCAGCCGCAGCCCGCGCTCGCCCAGGAACCCGGTGAGCGCGGGGACGACGTGTGTCAGCAGGATGTCCTGCGTCGGTGCTGTCACCACCAGGTCGTCGGCATAGCGGATCAGGCTGACGCCGCGGTTCGGGCCGCGGCGCAGGCTCGGGCGAACGTATCGACCCCGAGCATCCTCGGCCCCAAAGAGCCGTTCCATGCCGTCGAGGGCTATGTTCGCCAGCAAGGGCGACAGCGGGCCGCCTTGCGGCGTCCCCGCTGCTGCTGCCGACCATGTGCCCAGCTCCACCGTGCCGGCCTTCAGCCAGCGCCGGATGGTGGTGGTGAACACCGGCAGCCTCGCCAACAAAGGGGTATGTCCGATGTTGTCGAAGCAGCCGGAGATGTCCGCGTCGAGCAGCCACCCACTCGCGCCGGCCGGAGCCAGCGTCGCATGCAGGGCGACGATCGCGTCCATCGTGCACCGCCCAGGCCGGAACCCGTAGCTGTTTGTCTCAAAGCGCGTCTCCCATTCGGGTTCCAGCGCTAGCTTGACGAGCATCTGCATCGCCCGGTCCCGGATCGTCGGGATGCCCAAGGGCCGCTGCTTGCCGTCCGACTTCGGAATATACACGCGTCGGACCGGCTGTGGCCGGTAGCCCTTGAGGCTTAGACCTTCGTTAGCCAACCTCATCCGGCCCTCGGGCGTCCTGCACACCACGCCGTCGATGCCGGGCGTATTGCGGCCCGCGTTCTGCTGGGTGACCCTGCGGACTGCGAGCCGTTTCGCGGATGTGGAGCGGACCAGGAGCTTCTGCAGGTTCTTCACCTGCCCAGGCTTCCCAGCCGCCGCAGCACGGTAGATCCGACCCTGTAGTCGTTTCACAGAAGCTTCCGCCACGGCCCACTCGATGTCGGACCACGCCGTCTGCCGCTGCTCGCTGGTCTGTTCGGTTCGCACCGTCTAACGTCTCCAGCCATCCCAAACGATCCAAGGCTTCCCAACCGTCGAGACCATGGCGGAAGTCTGCGCCCTTTCAGGCCGGGTATCCCCTCGTCGCCGAGGCCCTATCCGCCCCATTACAGGGCGGCCTTCGCTTGCTCCGCCGCTCCTCTACCCCCTCCGCCATGCCCTTCCTTGCGGTCGGGATACCGCCGCCTCACGGCAGCGGGGCGGGTGGGGCTTACCCTGTTGTCCAATGCGGAGATGCGGATGGAGAGGCTGCGTCCTATAGTCCGGCGGGTCACGTTGCCACCGTCGTCGATGATGGCACTCGACGATCCGACCCGCGTGCCATTTTGGCGCCGGCCTGACAGCACCTTTGGCCGGTTACGGATGACGAACCTTAACCACGGACGTTCACTTGCGTTCAGCCTGCCATCCTCTGCTGGGCCGCCTCCGGGTTGGTGCTCCCAGATTGAAGCCGTTGTCCCCGGAGCTTCGCACGTCGGATTGCTCCTCCGCACGTCCGGGTAGCAGCACTTGGGTGGACAAGGTTCCTTCACAGGACACTCCATCATTGAACCTTGCGGGCGACTGGAGAGGTGTAGGTCCCCAGCAACCCTCAGGTCACACGCCACCGGTCCG
>CAXTFY010000622.1:0-2331 GCA_964243265.1 uncultured Acetobacteraceae bacterium
GCGGTCCTACGGCTTTTCTGTCCCGTCATCCGGCCTCTCCCGCGCCCGCGCCTGCTCCTTGCGCCGGCGCAGGTTCTCCCGCAGCGCCGCCGCCTCCCGCTCCTTGCGGGCGGCGGCCTCGGCCTCGGCGCGGGGCGTGGCAGCGGGTTGCGGGCGGGGCGTATCCGGCATCCCGCCAGCAGGCCACCCCCGCCGCGGCGACGTCAAGCAGTGCTGCTGCGCCCGCCACACATTTGACACATACCCACCCGGACGCGATACCGCCGCGTCCACGCAGCCCCGCGGGGCCTGGGAACCCATCGCAATGCCCGTCCATGCCTTCATCTTCCCCGGCCAAGGCAGCCAGGCCGTCGGCATGGGCCGCGACCTCGCCGCCGCCTTCGCCCCCGCCCGCGAGGTGTTCGGCGAAGTGGACGAGGTGCTGAAGCAAAAGCTGTCCAAGCTGATGTTCGAAGGCCCCGCCGAAACCCTGACCCTCACCGAGAACACCCAGCCCGCCCTGATGGCCATGTCGCTCGCCACCCTGCGCGTCCTGGAGTCCGAGGGCAGCTTCCGCCTGGCGGACAAGGCAGTGCTGGTGGCCGGGCACTCGCTGGGCGAGTACAGCGCGCTCGCCGCCGCCGGCAGCCTGACCCTGGCCGACACCGCCCGCCTGCTGCGCCAGCGCGGCGCCGCGATGCAGGACGCCGTGCCCGCCGGGGAGGGCGCGATGGCCGCCCTGCTCGGCGTGGAGCTTGAGCTGGCCGCCTCCATCTGCGCCGACGCCGCCGTGCTGGTGCACGAGGACGGCCGCGAGGAACGCCAGGTGGTCGAGCCCGCCAACGACAACGGCGGCGGCCAGGTGGTCATCAGTGGCCACCGCGCAGCGGTCGAGCGCGCGGTGGAGCTGGCCAAGACGCGCGGCGTGCGCCGGGCCATGCTGCTGCCGGTATCCGCGCCGTTCCATTGCGCGCTGATGGCCCCGGCGGCCGACGTGATGCGCGACGCCCTCGGCCAGGCCACCCTGCAGGCGCCAGAGGTGCCGTTGGTCGCCAACGTCACCGCCGAGCGCGCCACCGACCCGGACGAGATCCGCGGCCTGCTGGTGCGCCAGGTCACCGAGACCGTGCGCTGGCGGGAGGGCATCCTGGCCTGTGCGGCGATGGGCGTGGACAGCTTCCTGGAACTCGGCGCGGGCAAGGTGCTGTCCGGCCTGGTCCGCCGCATCAGCCCGGACAGCGCCGCCGCCTCGGCTGGCACCCCGGCGGAGATCGAAGCCATGCTGCGGAGCTTCTAGGTGTTCCGGCTCGACGGCAAGGCGGCGCTGGTCACCGGCGCGTCCGGCGGCCTGGGCGCCGCCATCGCCCGCACCCTGCATGCCCAGGGCGCGGTGGTTGCCCTGTCCGGCACCCGGCGCGATGCGTTGGACACCCTGGCAGCCGAGTTGGGCGAACGCGCGCACCCCTGCCCGGCCGACCTGCGGGAGGCCGGGGCCGCCGACGCCCTGGTCGCCGCGGCGGAGGCGGCGTGCGGCCCCCTGCACGTGTTGGTTAACAACGCCGGGCTGACGCGGGACATGCTGGCGATGCGGATGAAGGATGCCGACTGGGACGCCGTGCTGGACGTGGACCTGTCCGCGCCGTTCCGCCTGGCGCGCGCCGCCCTGCGCGGCATGCTGAAGCGCCGGGCCGGCCGCATCATCGGCATCAGCAGCATCGTCGGCGCGACGGGCAACCCCGGCCAGGCCAACTACGCCGCCGCCAAGGCCGGCCTGGTCGGCATGACCAAGGCGCTGGCGCAGGAGGTCGGCAGCCGGGGCATCACCGTGAACGTGGTCGCGCCGGGCTTCGTCGAGACGCCGATGACCGACGCGCTGACCGCGGACCAGCGCGCCAGGCTGACCGCCGCCATCCCGCTCGGCCGCATGGGCCAGCCCGGCGACGTGGCCTCGGCCGTGCTGTTCCTGGCGTCCGACGAGGCCGCCTGGATCACCGGCGCCACGCTGCACGTCAATGGCGGGATGGCGATGATCTAGCGTCGTTCCGCATCCGGGCCTAACAAGGCTGCATTGCCTTGGCGGGGCATCCGAAACCATGCTAAGCGCCCCGCTGCTTCGTTCAGAACGGCCGGGTCTGCCCGGCTGCTAGGTGCGGGACGTTACGGTGCAACCAGCCCCGCGCACGCGGGCACAGCGGCAGACAGGAACCGAGGACAAGATGAGCGAGATCGCCGACAAGGTTAAGAAGATCGTGGTCGAGCACCTGGGCGTCGAGGAGGCCAAGGTGACCCCCGAGGCGTCGTTCATCGACGACCTGGGCGCCGACAGCCTGGACACGGTCGAGCTGGTGATGG
>CAXTFY010000623.1:0-2318 GCA_964243265.1 uncultured Acetobacteraceae bacterium
GCCGAGGAGTTCACCGGACGCGAGGGGCCTGTAGCGCGGCGATCAGGATAGTTTTGCGCGTCAATCTGGATGGTGATTGCGCCGGGGCCGGTCGGAGGCGGGGCGTAGCCCTGCCGTAGGCCGGCCCCGGCGTGGTGGCTCCGCTCCGGGGGGCTGCCTGTGGCCGTGTGAGCAATGTGTCGGACACTGGGGGTTCCACTCCCAGGCGAGACCCCCGGTGCCCGGCACGCACATCACCGACCAACAAGCGAGATTGTACATGCACCATCGCAGGACCCACACCCGCCAGCTTGCCGCGGCCCGCGCCGGCGTCAGCCCCAGCACCGGCGCCCGGCTCGACGTTGATCCCCGTCTGCCCTCTCAGCAGCAGGCCCCCCGCGGCCGGCGCCGCCCTGACCCGCTGGCCGCGGTCTGGGCGGCAGAGATCGTGCCGATGCTGCAGGCTGCTCCCGGCCTGCGCCCGTTCGCCGTGTTCGAGGAGATGCTCCGCCGCCATCCCGAACTCCTGCCCGGCATCCGCCGCACCCTGGAGCGCCGCGTCCGCGGCTGGCAGGCGCTGCACGGCCCCGAGCGCGACGTGATCTTTCGCCAGGACCACCCGCCGGGTCAGCAGGGCCTGTCGGACTTCACCGACGCCGGCGGCCTCAGGGTCACGGTGGCGGGCGAGCCGCTGGCGCATCGGCTTTACCACTTCCGCCTGGCCTTCTCCGGCTGGGAGCACGCCGAGGTCGTGCTGGGCGGCGAGAGCTTCACAGCACTCGCCACCGGCTTGCAGAACGCTCTGTGGCTGCTGGGCGGGGCGCCCGGCGAGCACCGCAGCGACAGCCTGTCGGCGGCGTTCCGCAACATCGAGGACAGCACGCTCGACGACCAGACCCGACGCTACGAGGCGCTGTGCGCCCACTACGGCATGGAGCCGACCCGCAACAACCGCGGCGTCGCGCACGAGAACGGCTCCATCGAGGCCCCGCATGGCCACCTCAAGGCTGCACTCGAACAGGCCCTGCTGCTGCGCGGCAGCCGCGGCTTCGACGACCTGCCGGGCTACCGGCGCTTCGTCGACGAGATCATCGGCCGCGCCAACGCAGCCCGCCGCCGGGCCGTGGACGTGGAGCGTCCCGCCCTGCAGCCGCTGCCGCCCCGACGCACCACGGACCATGATGAAGCCTTGGTGACCGTCACCCGCAGCGGCGGGTTCCTGCTGCGCCGCGTGTTCTACACCGTGCCCTCGCGCCTGATCGGCCACCGGCTGCGCGTGCGCCTGTATGACGACCGGCTGGAGTGCATGCTCGGCGCCACCCTGGTCGCCACCTTGCCCCGCGGGCGACCGCCCCGGGGCTGGGCCAACCGCAGCCGCACCGTGCATGTCGTGGACTACCACCACGTCATCCACGCGCTCCGCCGCAAGCCCGGCGCCCTGCTCAACCTAGTCTACCGCGACCAGCTGTTCCCCCGCGACGCCTACCGGCTTGCCTGGGAGGCGCTGAGCGCCGCCCACCCGGCCCGCACCGCCTGCAAGGCCATGGTCGGCCTGCTGGAACTCGCGCACGACCGCGGCTGCGAGGTCGACCTTGCGGCCGAGTTGGAACAGGTCCTCGCCGCCGGCGCGCTGCCCGATCTGGCCCAGCTGGCCCGGCAGTTCGCCGCCACCGCCATCCCGGTCCCGGACGTCACCGTGCTCCTGCCGCCGGTCGCCAGCTACGACGCCCTGCTGACCATGCACGCGTCCATCACCAGCCAGGATGCCGGCCAGGACATGGACCAGGCCACCGGCCACGGAGCGGCCGCATGACCCGCGTCGAGGTCGATCCCGCACGCCTGCCGCTGCTGCTCGCCGAGCTGCGCCTGCCCGCCATCGCACGGCTGTGGACGGAGATCACCGAGCGGTCCGACCGCGAGGGCTGGCCCGGCGCCAGGCTGCTCGCCGCACTGGCCGAACTGGAGGTCGCCGAACGCGCACGTCGGCGCATCGAGCGCCACCTCAACGAAGCGCACCTGCCGCCAGGCAAAACCTTCGACACCTTCGACTTCACCCACGTGCCCATGCTCAGCCGCGCCCGCGTGAACGCCATGGCCGCCGGCGATGCCTGGCTCGGCCAGGGCAGCAACGTCCTGCTGTTCGGACCGCCAGGGTCAGGCAAAACCCACATCTCGGCCGCACTATCGCGCGCCCTGGTCGAGAACGGCTACCGCGTGCTGTTCACCCGCACGACCGACATCGTCCAGCGCCTGCAGGCCGCCCGCCAGGACCTCGCCCTTGAAGCCGCCATCGCCAAGCTCGACCGCTACGACCTGCTCGTGCTCGACGACCTGTCCTA
>CAXTFY010000624.1:0-2318 GCA_964243265.1 uncultured Acetobacteraceae bacterium
CAGCTTCCGCCGCCGCCGCCTGCTGCCGTCCGTGAGATGTATGTCCCCGCGCCAAGGGACCAGCAGGTCCGGGATCTGCTGGCGCTGCACCCTGCTGCCGCCAGCGCTGCCAATGCGGCCAGGCCTGCCCGTCCCCGCGACCCCACGACATCGGCCACCGCAGCACGCGACACGTCCTCCCCTTCGGGCGCACCCGTCCCATCCGCCCCGCTCAAGACGGAAGTGCCGCTCCCGGCGCCGGTTGAGCCAGCCCTTCCACCTGACGGCCCAGCCACCGAGATGGCCATGGAGCCGGGGAGCGTGGTGCCCCGTGCGGGAGCCGCTCGCCCGGCCGCCACGCCAGCCCGCACCGCCGCGGCAGGCTCCCTGTCCCAGCCGGCAGCTGCGCCGCCTGACGTGACCAGGCAGGTGCTGGCCTCGACCGTGCCCCTGCCCCTGCCAGTCCCGCCCCCGCCGGTGGTCGAGCCTACGTGGACTGGCGCAGGCAGCTATTACCAGAAGCTCGCCGAGCTGAATGCCACTACGCCTCCCGCACTGGTGGCCCCTGCCGCCGCCCCAGCAAGCCCGGTCCCTCAGCAGGTCGGCGCAGGAGCCACGCCCAGCTCCGTCCAGCCGTCGGATGTCGTGGCTCAGGCCGAGGCCGTGCGGCCTGGGCCACTGACCCCGCAGGACCAGGTGCAGGTGCTGAACATGGTCGCCGAGATGGCCCACATGGTCCACGACCTCAGAGCCCAGGATGCTCAACTCCGCGCCGACCTGCGCAAGGCGTCTGCCAGTGCCACTGCACGGCTGGACGACTTCGACCGCCGGCTGTCCATGTCCGAGGCCCGCCGGGCTATGTCTGCCGCCGCGGCGGCTGGAGATGCCACACCCACTGCCGCCGAGCCGGCCGCCCCGGCTGTCGTGCTGCCCACCGTTGCCCGTCCCGCCCCGTTCACCGTGACGCCCTCCTTGCCTGGCGCCGGGACCGCAGTGTCCCGGCGCTACCGGGTGCAAGCAGCTTCCCCGGGCCTGGCGTTGCTGGCGGAGGTGGACCGCGGCGGCGGAGACGGGGCGCAGCTGCAGGTCGCGGTCGGCGACACCCTGCCCGACCTGGGCCGGGTGAAATCCATCGCCCAGAAGGGCACCGCCTGGGTCGTCACCGCCGAGCGCGGCTCCGTTCAGTAGCCGCCGGGAGAGCCTCACGTGCAAGGACTGGTCAACTTCTCGACGGCGATCGCCGACGGCATCGCCGTCATGCTGCCGGCGTTCTGCTACATTGCCGCCTGCTGCTGCTTCACCTTCGCCGTGTGGACGCTGTGGACCTTTGCCGAGCCACACCGGCGCCATCACCACCACTGGGTCCGTCCCTGGGTGCCCTTCATTTCGCTGGTGCTGTGCGGCGTGTTCGCCAGCTTCCCGAAGTTCCTCACCATGGCCAACGTCAGCGTCGGCACCAGCATGGCGGTTCAGCTCAGCTCCTATGCGGCGACAACGCCCGGCAGCGCCGCCGGGCTGCTCGGCGCGACGCCGACCGCTACGGTGATCAACGTCGTCGCCCTGTTCCAGTACTTCTTCGAGGCGTTCGGCGCCGCCTGCGTGTTCCTGGCCATCCTGCGCTGGCGGTCGATCATCAACGGCCGCGGGGAGGGTTCGCCCACGGCCTGTGGCGTGCAGCTCACCTTCGGCGTGCTGTGCATCAACATCCTGACCGTCGCCCAGGGCGTCGTCACCCTGTTCACGACCGGCGGCTGAATTTCTTTTCTGTTCAGCGGAACGGATGGCCCGTTCGCAAGCCTCCCAGCGATCCTGGGGTTCGAGGGACTGATCCCTCGACCACAGGAGTAGCAAGAGTGAACCTCACCATCCTAAACAAGCACGTCCCGGACCGCGCCGTGCCGCGCGCGCTCCGGTTCGTGCAGATGCGGGGCCGGTTGCTGGCCGGTGCCGCCGGCGTCCTGGCGGCTGGCTTCGGCTTCGCTGGCCAGGCTCTGGCCCAGGCCACCTCGCCTACCGGCGGGCTCGGCGACCAGATCAAGATCATGTCGGCCGAAGGCCTGAACGCCGGCAGCACGGTGTTCGGCATGACCTGCTACCTGGCTGCCGCTGTCTGCTTCTTCTTCGGGGTCTGGGCGGCCTGGCAGAGCCGCCAGCCGCAGAACCGGGAGACCGGCTTCGTCGGCCGGGCCATGGCCGGGCTGGCGCTGTGCGGTCTGTTCGCCACTGGCGGCGTTTGGATCAACAAGGCGGCGATCACTGCCACCGGCGCCGCCGCCACCATCAGCACCACCCCGGGCATGGTCACCTTCGGCGCCGGCGGCGGCTGACCTGTCCACTGC
>CAXTFY010000625.1:0-2304 GCA_964243265.1 uncultured Acetobacteraceae bacterium
GCTCCGGCCGCAACGACGCGCAGGGCGAGCAGGTGAACGTCGTCAGCCTGTGGGATTCCGACGAGGAGGCCCGCATGGTCGGCGACCGCATCGAGAGCCTGCGCCGCGGTGGCCACAAGCTCGCCGAGTGCGCCATCCTGGTCCGCACCAGCGCCCAGACCCGCGCCTTCGAGGAGCGGATGATCACCCTGGGCATCCCCTACCGCGTCATCGGCGGCCTGCGCTTCTACGAGCGGGCCGAGATCAGGGACGCCATCGCCTACATGCGCATCCTGCACCAGCCCGCCGACGACCTGGCGTTCGAGCGCATCGTCAACGTGCCCCGGCGCGGCGTCGGCGAAGTGGCGTTGCGCTCGATGCACATTGCGGCGCGCGAGCAGGGGGTGCCACTGGCGCAGGCTGCCGAACGCCTGGCGGTGTCAGGCGCCCTCAAGGGCCGCATTGGCATCGCGCTGAAGGAGATGTTCCAGTCGTTCGCCCGCTGGCGCGAGGCGCTGCCGCGGGACGGCCATGTGCTGGTGCTGGCGACGATGCTGGACGAGAGCGGCTACACCGACATGTGGAAGGCCGACAAGTCGCCCGACGCGCCGGGCCGGCTGGAGAACCTGAAGGAGCTGGTCCGCGCGCTGGCCGACTTCGAGACGCTGGCCGGCTTCCTGGACCACGTTTCGCTGGTGATGGAGAACGAGCAGAACGCCGAGGGCGACCGCGCCAGCATGATGACCCTGCACGCCGCCAAGGGGCTGGAGTTCGACACCGTGTTCCTGCCCGGCTGGGAGGAGGGCCTGTTCCCCAGCCAGCGTACCCTGGACGAGGGCGGGCTGAAGGGCCTGGAGGAGGAGCGCCGCCTGGCCTATGTCGGCCTGACCCGCGCCCGCAAGCTGGCCGTGGTCAGCTACGCCGCCAACCGCCGGCTGTATGCCAACTGGCAAAGCAGCATCCCCAGCCGCTTCGTGGACGAGCTGCCGGAGGCGGAGGTGGTGCGCGCCGGGTCGGCCGCCATGCAGCGGGAGACCCGGCTGATGTCGGCGCCCAGCGTGTTCACCAATGGTCCCTTGGCCGCCCGCCGCCCCAAGGTCATCGAGGCCTGGGAACAGCCGGCCCGGCCGGTGCGGGAGGACGTGTTCACCGTAGGGACTCGGGTGTTCCACCAGAAGTTCGGCTATGGCCGCGTGTCGGTCGTGGACGACCACAAGCTGACCATCGACTTCGAGCAGTCCGGCCAGAAGCACCTGATGAGCAGCTTCGTGCAGAAGGTGGAGGACGGTGCATGAGGCGCCGGGCTGGGCCGCTGGAAACCGTGTTCGTCGAGGTGCCGGACGCCGCCGTGGAGGCGTATGAGGCCGCGCTGGCGACAGCGTGCGAGACGGTCGGCTTTTTCTTCGCCGATGAGGCGCGCGGGATTTGGCGGGTGGAGGGCGTGCGCGATGTTGATGCCGGGGGCGCCGGGGATGCCGGGTTGCACGACGCCCTGGCCATCGCCGCGATGGCGACCGGCGTGACGGCCTCGCTCGGCCGCGAGGCGACGGAGGCTGAAGGCTGGTTGGCACGCACCTATGATGCTTTTCCGGAGCAGCTTGTTGGCCATCGCTTCGCCGTGCGCGGCACCCATCAGGCCGGCCACGCGCCAGCCGGCCGCGTCGCGCTGACCCTGGATGCCGGGCTGGCATTCGGCTCCGGCGAGCACGGCTCGACCCGCGGCTGCCTGCGCGCGCTGGAGATCGTGGCCCGGCGGCGTCCGCAGCGCATCCTGGACCTGGGTACCGGGTCCGGCATCCTGGCGATGGCAGCGGCAAAGCTGCTGCGGCGCCGGGTGCTGGCGACCGATATCGAGCCGTGGTCGGTGCGGGTGACGCGGCAGAATGCGGCGATGAACGGGGTTGCGCACCTGGTTTGTGCCGTACTGGCCGATGGATGGCAGGGCAGGGCGGTGCAGGCTGGCCGGCCCTATGACCTTGTTCTCGCCAACATCCTGGCGCGTCCGCTGTGCCGCATGGCGCGTGACCTGGGGCTGGCCCTGGCGCCGGGGGGGACTGTGATCCTGTCGGGATTGCTGGCGAGCCAGGCGCAGATGGTCCTGACGGCGCACCGCCGGCAGGGACTTCGGCTGCAGGCTGTGCTGCGCGAAGGCGCGTGGACGACGCTTGTGATGCAGAAGCCCGGCAGGAAGATTGTGCATGCCGGGAGACTGCTGACTGCTCCCTCTCCCTTCGGGAGAGGGCCGGGGTGAGGGAGGCAGCGGGGGCTGCACTAGGCCGGGTTGAGGCCGGGTGCCGCCTCTCGATGGTTAACTTGGGTCCGTGC
>CAXTFY010000626.1:0-2301 GCA_964243265.1 uncultured Acetobacteraceae bacterium
CGGTTCTGGCGAGCGGCCGGAATGCCAAGGCAGGAGTAGGGGAGGGGCTAGGCCCCATAGGCGCGAACTTAGGACTGGACGTAGGGCGGGACAGGGTGTTTCAGGGCTAGATGACTACTGTTGCTGCTGCTTCGCTTGATCCTGATGGTCATTGGCCGGCGCTGCTGGCGCGGCTGTCGAGGGTTCTGGACCTGGAGGCGTCGGCGCGTGCCACAGGAGCGTTGCAGCGGCGTCGTGCCGTTGCTGACGCCGCGACGCTGCTCCGCTTGGCGCTGGCGCATGGTCCGGGTGGGCTCAGCCTGCGCTCGGCGGCGGCGTGGGCTGGCCTGAGCGGCGTGGCCCAGCTGTCGGACGTGGCGTTGCGGCGGCGTCTGCGCGGGGCGGCCACGTGGCTGGGGCAGATCGCCGGCGCGCTGCTGGCGACGCGAGTGGCGACGGCGACGGGAGACGCTGTGCAGCACCGGCGGTTGCGGATCGTCGACGGCAGCAGCCTCAGCCATCCCGGCGCGGACGGGACCAGCTGGCGGCTGCACGCTGCTTATGATCCCGCCACGGCTAGCTTTACCGACCTGGAGCTGACGGGCCCCGAGGTAGGCGAGGGGTTCGCCCGGTTCGCTTTTACTCCGGGCGACGTAGCGGTGGGTGACCGGGGCTATGCCAGGGCTGCGGGGCTGCAGCACGTGCTGGCGTCCGGGGCGGACTTCCTAGTGCGCATCGGCTGGAACAGCCTGCGCATGACCGGTCCGGACCGCACGCGCCTCGATCTGGCCGGTGTGTATGCCACCCTGGCTCCGGGTCAGACCATCGAACTTCCCGTGGTGGTGACGCGGCCTGGCCGGGGCGGGAGTGGCCAGTCCCTGGGCTTGTTCCCGGCCCGTCTGGTGGTGCTGCGCCAGCACGAGACTGTAGCCGAGCGGGCGCAACGCGCGGCCAGGCGGCGGCACAACAAGAAGCGGTCGCGCCAGGCGCTGCTGCCGATGACGCTGTCCTCGGCTGGGTTCCTGCTGGTGCTGACCTCGCTGCCGGTCGAGGAGGTGCCGGCGGAGCGGGCGTTGGGGCTCTACCGGCTGCGCTGGCAGATCGAGCTGGCGTTCAAGCGGCTCAAGAGCGGGTTGGGCATCCATCGCCTGGTGGCACGGGACCCGGCGATGGCGCGGAGCTGGCTGTTGTCGCACCTGATCATGGCGCTGCTGATCGAGGACACCGCGGGCGAGGTCCTCGACGTTCCCCCCTGTGGGCCTGCCAATCTCAGCAGCCCCAGATCGGTCGCATCGGAGGATCTCGCTGTGGCGCCTGCACGGTGCACTGCGTTTGGCCCTGCTAGGCGCAATCCTCCGACCGTTCGCGGTGCGGGCCCTGGCAACGGCAGCCCCGGTGATGCTGCGCGCGCTGCATGATCCACCCCGGAGAAAGTAATGTCAGGCGCAAGCATAAGAGATCAACGGCTTCGTAGCCGGCTCCGATCCTGATTGCGGTCATTAAGGTCTCGTATCAAGTCTTCTGCTGGTCGTTCTTGTTGCCTTGGTGCTGCACGCCCTTCAGAGGTAACGTTTAGTCGACGAGTCCCTTGAGCCTCGGAAGCCGCACTCGAAGCATGACGAGCTGCCGCTACAGCAGCAGGAGACGCTGAAGTAGTAGAAGCATCGGATCTCGTAGAAAGTGATAATGCTGCCGCTTGCGCATTTTGTGCTGCCAGACGCGCAGCAACCGTCCGGAAGTAGCTTGGTGGACGTGTAGGCAGCACATCACGGCCTTCTTCTCTAGCCACAGTATGTGCGTTTCGTGCAGCGAGCCTTGCAGCAACTGCCTGAAAATAGCCCGGTGGCCGGACGGGTGTCACGTCGCGATTTTCCGTATCTTGACCAGCAGCTCTGTGAGACGTCGGTCGGCGTAACAAAACAGGGGGAGACCGCTGTGTTGGGTCCTGCCGGTCTAAAGTGACTTCACCTTCATGTGGCAGCCGCGAGTACTCTGGAAGTTGATCCCGATACCCATCAGGCCGCCAATCGCCGCTGCCCGCGTATGGCGACACAACGCTCTGATGGGGAACGGTGTGGTCGTGAGAAGCATTTACTTCCGGCAAGTCTGTCGCTTGCGAGAATTGCCCATAAGGATGAGACGATGCCGGAAAGGATCTCCGATCAGCGCTATCCTCATCCGCGCTATGGAACACTTGCGACGACTCGCTCGATATATCAGCCAAACAAAATTCTTCCCAAGGTTACGATACCGTTCCGCCAGTAAGCCCCAGAAGCAACACATTAGACGTTACGTCCAGCCTTTAAGTTCGCGCCTATGGGG
>CAXTFY010000627.1:0-2282 GCA_964243265.1 uncultured Acetobacteraceae bacterium
CGATGTTCTGCCGCACCGTCATGTGCGGGAACAGCGCGTAGTTCTGGAACACCATGCCGATGTTGCGCTTGTGCGGCGGCAGCGCCTCGATGGACGCGCCGTCGAGGAAGATGCGGCCGTCGGTCGGCGCCTCGAAGCCGGCCAGCATCATCAGCGTGGTCGTCTTGCCCGACCCGGATGGCCCCAGCAGCGTCAGGAACTCGCCCCGCCGCACCTTGAGGTTGAGGTCGCGCACCACGAGGCTATGGCCGTCATAGCTTTTTTGCAGGGCGACGAACTCGACGTAGGGACGGTCGGCGTCCGGCAGCGCCGGGTCCTGCAACGCCGGTGCTGCGTGCCGGTCGAGGGTCGCCGTGTTCATCTCGCCACCCTCCGCTTGCGGTGCCAAAGTCGCGAAGGCCTGCGGCCTGCCGGACCGTTCCGGCGCCGGGGGCTATGCAAGGCTGATGCCATCGATGCGCGTGCGGAACTTGCACCAATGGCCCTCCACCTTGACCGTTATGGTGCTGCGTTGAATTAGGCGCCGTCATTGCGAGCCGGCTTCGGCGCGGCATAGAGGGAGGCATAGGCTGCGCTCCGGTCTGGCGGCCCCTGGATTGCCGTGTCGCAAGCGCTTCTCGCTATGACAGACGGGGCAATGACAGACGAGGCGGGCAAACCGGTCAGACCAGAGGGCCATTGGTATCAGTCGGCTGCTGCCTGCTGCGCGAAGAACGATGCGCCTTTCGGCTTCTGCGGCAGCCGCATCGCGAATGGCACGCTACGCACCGAACCTGTGGCCTCGCCGTGCACGACCAACCCTTCATGACGGCTTGGCAGCGGGTTGGCGCTGAGTGGGATGGCGTCCTCGGCCGAGTAAACGGCGATGTACAGCGTGCGCGCCCTGTCCGACCGGTTTGGCGCGGAACCGTGCAGCAGCCGCGTGTGCATCAGGCAGACCGACCCGGCCCTGCCGGTGCACAGCACCGCCCGCGCCTGGCAGCGTTCCGTCGTTGCAGGGTCAACAGCGCCGGTGAAGCGGCCATCATGCCACAGGCTTTCGAGCGGCCCCCTGTGGCTGCCGGGCAGGACCTCGAGCGGGCCGTTCTCCGCCGTCACCTCGTCGAGCATCAGCAGGGCGGTCACCAGGTCGTCGTTGCTGTGCGGGGTGAATGGGAAGTCCTGGTGCCAATCGACCTTGGTCGCCGTCTGCGGCAGCTTCGAGTTGATCTTGGCATGGTGCAGCTTGACGTTGGGTCCGATCAGCCCGGCAACGGCGTCCACCATGCGCGACCGGGTCATCGCCTCGTGGAACGCCTCGGACACCTCGGCCGGGGAGGACACCCGCCGCAGCCCCGGCACGGCGGCGCTGTGCCCCGGCTCCAGGTCGAACCGGGGGCGGCCGTCGATCGTTTCGCCGTACGGGGCACGGTGCAGGCGGCTTTCCTCGACCCAGCCGTTGAAATCCTGCTGCAGCCGAGCCAGCAGGCCCGGCGTCACGACGTCATCGACGACGATGTAGCCATCCCGGCCGAATGCCTGAACCTGGTCCGCAGATAACATGAGGTCCTCCCGGATTGGGACGCCGTTGATGCCCGGCTTGAGCTTGCCCGCCGCTGCCAGGCCGTGCACCCTGAATCTGCACCCAGGATAAGATCGGGCGATTTGCCTATGCCGATTCCAGCCTTGCCGCCTGAGCGGCTGCTGCTGCCGTTCAGCCCCGGGCCGTTCCGCATGGCGCTGGGCCTGGTCGGCTCCGCGCCGGAGCACCTGGTCGAGATCGACAGCCGTTACCCTGCCGAGATGGCGGAGCGGCGAGGCCTGCTGGCGACCCGGCATGCCGACGTGTTCGCCGCCGGGCGGGGATCGGACGCCGCGCGGACCGAGGTCTTGCAGGTGATGGCGGACCTGCTGCCGCGCCGCAGCCCCGGCTGGTTCACCCGCGACGGCCCCATGCTGCGCAACGGCCTGACCGGCGAGGCTTGGGACATCGACCACCCCCCCTGCGACCCGCTCGAATTGGCGGGCCGGCTCGTGCAGGAGGATCTGTGCCTGATCGACACGTCCGGCGGGCCGCCCGTGCTCAGCGCGGCCATCCTGTGCGCGCCGTCGCGATGGCGGCTGACTGAAAAGATCGGCCGCCCGCTGCGGGATGTGCACGAGGCGGTGCCGCTGTATGCGGACCGGCTGTCATCCGCGGTGGACCGGTTCATGGGGGCGCTGGCGCCGGGCAAGGTGGCCGAGCGGCTGAACTGGAGCGTCGTGGACGACGGCGCGCTGTTCCAGACCGGCGGCAAGCACCG
>CAXTFY010000628.1:0-2277 GCA_964243265.1 uncultured Acetobacteraceae bacterium
GATTTCAGCGGGAACGACGTCCTGTAGGGGGAGGCGGTCAGCCTCCCCGGGTCACGCTCGCCGGGGCTGGAGCTCGCCCAGGCCGAGCAGGGTCAGCCAGTGCGGATGGGCGTGGCCGGTCAGCAGCTCGCATGGGCTCTTGCCTTGGCGCTCGGCATGACGGCTGCGCAGGAAGCGGCGGTGGTTGAGGAAGAAGCGCAGCAGCTCCAGGTAGGAGCCGCCGAGATGGCGGCGCAAGGTGAAGTAGGTGCGCAGGCGCGAGTTGAGGTTCTCCACCAGCGCGCTGCTGCGCGGGGTGTCCGCCATGGCCCGGCTCACGGCGGCGAACAGGGCGTGGAACTTGCCGCCCGGCTGTGCACGTAGTCGGTTCCACCCCTGCCAGCAGGCGGGCGAGGTGGTGGGCACGCGATGCAGCATGAGCGCTTCCCGCACCAGGGGCTCGGGGGCGGCGTGGGCGTGCGCGATGTCGGCCAGCTTGGCGTCGGGCACGCCCGTGAAGGCGAGCAGCTGGTCGCGCTGGTTTTGCAGGGCAACGCGCACTGGGCGGATCCGTCGTGGGTCCTCGCCCTCGCGGGCGGCGGGTTCGGCGACAAGGAAGTTGAACAGCTCTTGCCGGGTGGCCAGGTCCGGGCCAGCGAGAGCCAGGACGTCCTGGCGCAGCCAGTGCACAAGGGTGCGGACGTCACCGGCGAGCCGGTGTGCCTGGGTTTCGGCCTCTCGCGCACGGTGCAGCTGGACGGCAAGTTCGCGGTCCGGGGCAGTCTGACCCGCGCGGCCGACCCCGGCCTGCAGCGCCTTGCGCCGCGACGTCGCACCCTGGGCGAGGCGCCGCAGGATGTCGGCCAGCCCCGCGCAGCGGTGATGGATGTGGAACACGTCGCCATGGCAGGGCGTCTCACCCCAGGCTGCCCGCTGCCCGGCGCGCAGGCCCTGCCCCGCATCGGCGATGGTGTACTCGGGCCGCAGCCCCTGCGCAGCAGCGTCGAGCAGGTGCACGCCCCAGGTGTCGGCGTCGCGGCGGTCCGCCGCAGCCAGCAGGTAGCAGTAGGTCGATGCCGCATCGACGCCGGCCAGCACGGGCGTGGCACCCTGGAAGAGCTCGTCGTGCAAGCCCACGCGTATGCCCGACAGGTCCTGGCCCTGGTTGATCGCGCTCACCTGCCGTGTCGCCGCCTGGAGCACGTCGTGAACGCAGCCGACGCTGACGGCCACGCCCAGCAGGTCGCGCAGGAACTCGACCACGCTGCGATACGAGCTGCGGCAGATCAGCACCAGCGCGACGATGAGCTGGCGCAGCCAGGTCTCGGTCACCGCCAGCTCGAACAGCGCCTCCTCGCCGTCCGGCGCGGCGGGCGAGAAGGCCTCGTCGAGCGCCTCGCGAGCCTTGTGCGTTTGCCGGTAGACGAACTTGCGGCTGACCCCGTGCCGGGCGGCCAGCTCGCTGACCGCCTCCGACCGCGCCAGCGCCTGAATGGCTAGCTCCTTGCGGTCACCCTCGGGCAGCCTCGCCGCCGCCCCAACGCCTCGATCCATGCTCGCACCACCGATGAAAGCCCGAGGGTGCCATCACCCATCCCGGCAGCGCCAACCCGGCTGCACATGTGACCTGGTTTCGAACCACGCCGTCGGCCAGCTTGAACGAGGGCTGGAAGAAGTTCACGAACAGCCGAACCGACCGATACAGCCGCGCCAGCAGCGCCGCCGCCTCCAGCCCCTCAAACTGCCGGTAGCCCACAATGCGGCGCACCACGGCGCCGTTCTTCTGCTCGACCCACGCCTGATCGTTCTTGCGATACGGACGGCACCGCGTGAACTCGATGCCAGTCTCCTTGCAGTAGTCCCGTACGGTCTCGTTCATGAACACGCTGTCGTTGTCCGTGTCGAACCCCAGCAGCGGAAACGGCAGCAGCTTGCGCACCTCGCCCAGAACCTCCGTCAGCAGCCGCTGCTCGCGCACCAGCACCGGCGCGCACTCCGTCCACCCCGTCGCAATGTCGGTCAGCGTCAGCGTCTGCACGAAGCTGCCCTCCGCCGTCGGCCCGCTATGCGCCACCAGGTCCGCCTCCACATATCCCGGCGCCGGGTCGTCCCATCCTTCGAACGTCCGAACCGGCACGCTCCGCCGCACCGCAGCCGACGGCACCGTGCGACGCCGCGTCCTGCCTCCCGTCTGCCTCCTCGCTTCCCGCAAGCACCGGTCCATCGTTGCAGCGCTCATCGCCAGTGATCCTCCGTTGGTTTCGCGGACACCCAGAGGCAAGATTTGAGCTGGAGGTG
>CAXTFY010000629.1:0-2275 GCA_964243265.1 uncultured Acetobacteraceae bacterium
TCACCCAAGGGGTTCAGTTCAACACAGACGGCGAAGCGGACACGCGATTGGCGGATCGAACAACGGACAGGTCCCTCAGGCATGTTGCACTGAAAAGTCCCTCACCAGCTTGCGAAGCGGAACCAGGGCTTGCCCAGAGCCGGGCGCCGGCCTTGGAACCCAGGCACCCCCGGCCCCGGATACGGTTTGACGCCCCGCAAGCCCCACCCCTAGCATGGTGCGGCGCAGCGCAGGGAACGGCGGTTGGCTCCACGGCGGCAGATGAAGCTCGGCCTCAACATCGTCGCCAACGGCGCCCATGCCGCCGGCTGGCGGATGCCCGGCGCGCAGGCCGACGCCGCCCTCGACATCCGCCTGTGGAAGCGCATGGCGCAGGCGGCGGAGGCGGCCTGCCTGCACTTCATGTTCTGGGCCGACGGGATCGCCGTCCGCCACTCGGCGCGCGACGAGGACGAGCTGAGCTTCAACGCCCGCATCGACGTCTATGAGCCGCTGACCCTGATCGGCGCCCTGGCAGCCATCACCGGGCGGATCGGCTTCCTCGCCAGCGCGTCCACCACCTACAACGAGCCCTACCACGTCGCCCGCAAGTTCGCCTCGCTCGACCACATCAGCGAGGGCCGGGTCGGCTGGAACGTCGTCACCTCCTGGAGCGAGCAGGAGGCCCACAACTTCGGCCTCGACGCGCATGTCGAGCACGGCCTGCGCTACCGCCGGGCGGAGGAGTTCGTCGATGTGGTGTTCGGCCTGTGGGACAGTTGGGAGGATGACGCCTTCATCCGCGACCAGGCCGGTGGCCGCTACTTCGACCCGGCAAAGCTGCACACGCTGAACCACCGCGGCGAGGTTTTTACGGTCAAGGGACCGCTGAACGTAGCGCGGCCGGTGCAGGGCTATCCGGTGATCGCGCAGGCGGGGTCGTCGGGGCCGGGGCAGGAGTTGGGCGCACGCATTGCCGACCTGATCTACACCGCGCAGAAAACGCGGGAGGACGCGGTGGCGTTCTACCGCAGCGTGAAGGAGCACGGCGCGGCACGGGGCCGGGCGCCGGGCTCCATGCTGGTGATGCCCGGCATCCTGCCGGTGATGGGCAGCACCCGGGCAGAGGCAGAGGATCGGTATGGCCAGATGCAGGACCTGGTGCATGCGCGGCTGGGCCTGCCGATGCTGGCCGACACCTTCGGCGACCTGTCGGCGCACGACCTGGACGGCCCGCTGCCCCCGGCATTGGACCGGCACAACGCGGTGAAAAGCGCGCATGACAAGCTGGCCAAGCTCGGCCGGCAGGAGGGGATGACGATCCGCAAGCTGTACCAGGTCATGGCCGGCGCATCCGGCCATAACGTCGTCGTCGGGACCGCCGCCGAGGTGGCCGACGTGATGGAGGACTGGTTCACCGCCCGCGGCTGCGACGGGTTCAACATCATGCCCGCCTTCATGCCGGAGCCGGCGATGGAGGCGTTTGCCTGGCTGGTGCCGGAGCTGCAGCGCCGGGGGCTGTTCCAGACGGAGTACTCGGGCGACGGCACCCTACGCGGCAGCCTCGGCCTGGCCCGGCCGGCGCACGGCAGCCACCGGCCCCGGGCTGCATGAGGGAGGCTGCAGGGATGCCGCAAGCGATCACGACGCCGACCAACCCCCTGCAGCAAAGCAATCGCATGGAGCAGGACGCTGCCTGCTCCCTCTCCCTCCGGGAGAGGGCCGGGGTGAGGGAGGCCGCATGGGCCAACCTCCGCCTGCCTGGGAGCGGAATTCGTTCCTCAATGGGAAGGCCAGGTGCTTGCCGCCTCCCTCACCCCGGCCCTCTCCCGGAGGGAGAGGGAGCAGCACGCAGCGGTCTTGTGCCGTTTGCCGTCGTCCGGCCGTTCCGGCGTGCCTGCCTCGCCATCGCCGTCGCAGCCGCATTGAGCCATCCCGCGCCGTCCTGGGCGCAGGCGGACGCGATCCCCATCCAGGAGGTGCAGCCCGACCTGGTGCATCTGCTGCCGCCGCAGGCCGCCGCATCGGGGACCTTCACCCTGGCCGTGTCGCTCGGTTCCCCGCCCGACGACTTCCGCGACGCCGCCGGGGACATCGCGGGGTGGGAAATCGACATCATGCGCGCCGCGACCCAGGCGCTGGGCCTGCGCCTGGAGCTGCGGCCGGCGACGTTCGACACCCTGATCCCCGGCCTGCAAGCCCGGCGGTTCGACGGCGCGACCGGCCAGATGGGCGTCACCGACGCGCGGGAGAAGGTGGTGGACATGATCGGCACGCTGACCGGCAACGAGCTGTT
>CAXTFY010000630.1:0-2269 GCA_964243265.1 uncultured Acetobacteraceae bacterium
GTCTCCCAAGGGCACCTTTGCCGTCGTGGACGCGGCGACGGTCGCCTTCGCGGAAGTCCGCTCGCCCGGCACCCTTCGCAACCTCGCCGCCAACCCGGCAGTGGAGGTGAACTTCGTGGACGCCTTCACCCGACGCGGTTGCCGCCTTTTCGGCACGGCGCGGATCGTGCATCGGGGCGGGGCCGGGTTCGATGGGTTGCTGCCGCTGTTCGCCGACCACGGCGGCCTGGTGCCGCGCATCCGTGCCGTCGTGCTGGTCGCGGTGACGCGGGCGCTGCCGCTGACCTCGCCCGCCTACGACGATGGCGCATCGGAGGACGAGTTGCGGCGTGCCTGGACGGGCCGCTTCCGTGCGCTCCAGCCCGGCGGGCGCTTCACGGAATGACCGGCTGCGCGCTCACGTCCGAAACTGCCGTGTCGCTGGCCGCATTGATCCGCTCACGGGCGGTCTCCTGCCTTGAGGGCACCCAGGCGATGCTGACCGGCATCGAAGCCCTCGAACCTACGCTGAGCGCGGTCCTGCTGCTGGACGGCGGCTGGCCTGGGTGGGATTCTCATATCCGTTCAACCTCGCGCACGCCCTGGCCATATCGGTGCCGTGCGGGATGACTGCGGACGGCCTGTCTGTTGGGGCGCAGCTTGCCAAACCTCGGTTTGCAGACGCGCTGGTGCTCCACGCTGCTGGTGCGTTCCTGGCCGCTTATCAGTTTGCGAGCACGACGCCCGATGACGGCAAGCGCCTCCACTTAGCTCGACTTTGGCCATTATGCAGCGTGGCAGAGCGCGTAGGCTATGCCGTCCTGGAGGGCTGGCCGGAGTTTCCACACGTCTGACGTTGCGCGGGATGTGGCGAAACCCTGTTCGCGCCAGATCTCCCGGCGCACGGCGGCGAGCGTGTCGGAGAAGGTTGGACGCTGTTTGCGATACCAGGCGCTGGTCGCAACGGCGCGGTGTGCTTGAGGCGTGAGTTGGGCTGCCAGTAGGGTGACAAGGGAGAATAGGCCGAGCAGGCAGGGCGTGGTGCGCGCCATGGCAGGGTCCGACCACTGGCGCTGTGTTTCGACCCCGAGGTGGTCGCGCACTTCGCGGAACGTGACCTCGACCTGCCAGCGCTGAACGAACCAGCGCAGCACCTGCACGGGGTCCTGAACCAGATCAGTGCAGAGCAGGGCTTGTGTGTCGAACTTGCCGAGAGGGTCGCGGATCAGCACCCACCGGATCGGCACGACGGGCATCCCGCCCCTGTCAGCTTCGCTGACATCCCGCCGGGGGATCGCTTCGCGATGGCGTCAAACGGCGGTGGCGCTGCTGATCTCGACGGCGCGTTCGCCCCCGCCATACCAGCCTGACACGGTAACGCGCTCCCAGGACGTGCCTGGGTCTGCCAGCACGGCAGCCAAGGTTGGCAGGCGCCCTCCTTTGGTCCGGGGGCGCCCGACTGTGCAGGGTAGGCGCGGCGGTGCCGGGTCATACAGGGCGGCATCGAGCCGCAAGCGGGTGGTGTAGGCCACGTCACGTCTGCTGAGCGCAGCCAGCAGTTCCAAGGCGGCGAAGCTGCTGTCGCCGACCACCACCAGCTTGCGGCCGGGCAGCCAGCGCCGGGCCTGCAGCACAAGCTGCCGCGCCCAGTCGGTCAGCTTCTTATGCTGCCGCCCGCGCTGCTCGCAGCAGCGTTCCGAGGGCGCCAGCGCCGTCAGGAATGGCAGCGCCCAGACGCGCTGCGCCCCCTCCAGTGGCGGAGCCACCGGCTGCTTCGCAGACGGATCGCCGAAGGCGATGGAACCGGGGCCAGCAACATGAGGCTGAGCCAGCGCAGGCCGGTCGCCTTGGCGAAGTGCCCGCGCGAGGACCGTACGGGTTCCTATAAATCCCCTTGGCCGCAATGCGCTTGCCGCGCCGGCGCTCGATCGTGTCGTCAATCCCCAGCACGAACGGCCCGGCTGGCACGAAGGCGGCGACCAGCAAGCCGAGCAGCAGGCGCGCGGCGGCCCGCGGGCACCAGGCCGCACGGTTGAGCACGCGGTGGTAGTTCACAAACCGCCGTTCGCGCGCAAGGCCCGTGATCCGCAGCACGCTGGCCACGGTGCGCTGGCCCGGAGCCAGAATGGCGCCGGTCAGCAGCACCGCGGTGTGTCGCCAAGTGCGTTGAAGGAACAAGGGCGCAAACGTTAGGATGACCGCGGCGAAGCGGGATGGCAGGCGGGGCATGGCGGCGTCTCTTGGCGGGGACACGCCAGCTTAACGCACCACCCGCTCCGCCACCCAGCCC
>CAXTFY010000631.1:0-2241 GCA_964243265.1 uncultured Acetobacteraceae bacterium
CGTTGGGCGATCATGTGCGTCACCGGCAGGTTGGTGAAGATCGAGGTGCCGAGGTCGCCGTTCAGCACATGCCAGGCCCACTCGCCGAAGCGGATCAGGAACGGCCGGTCCAGCCCTAGGCCGGCGCGGATGCGCTCGACGTCGGCCGGCGTTGCCTGGTCGCCGGCGATGATCGCCGCCGGGTCGCCTGGGGCGATGTACAGCAGGCTGAACACGAACAGCGCGACCACGGCCATGACCGGGATGGTCGAGAGGATGCGGCGGAGCAGGTATCCCAGCATCGGTTCAGCGCCTCGTCTCTGCCATCGTCGTCATCTGTGCCAGCGTCGTTGCGAGGGGCGCGGCGACGCGGCGGTCCAGGGACGCACGGACCGGCCACCAGTGCGTGCGCCCGCTGGATTGCCGCGCCGAAGCCGGCTCGCAATGACGGATTGGGGCTTGGGACGGCATCGCGCTAGGTCTTCTGCACGCCCCAGAATACCGGGAACGGCGCCTTGACGATGCCGCTGACGTTCTTGCGCCATGCCTGGTACTGCAGGAAGAAGCCGGTCGGCGCATAGGTGACGAACTGCATCGACGCCTTGTTGATCGCCGCTATCGCCGCCTTCTCCGCCGGCAGGTCCGGCGCGTCGAACCACTCGCCGATCAGCGCCTCCACCGCGTCCGACTTCGGCCAGCCGAACCACGCCTTGTCGCCGCCGCAGTCCAGCCCGGTGTACGGCGCCGGGTTGATGCAGTCCGCCCCCGCGTGCCACGTGTGGAAGATGTTCCAGCCGCCCTGGCTCACCGGGTCCTTCTTGGCCCGGCGCGCGCCCACGGTGCCCCAGTCCAGCGCCTGGTAATCGACCTTCATGCCGATCTTGCCCAGCAAATCCGCCGTCACGTCGCCCTGCGCCTTGGTGATCTGCACGTCGGTGGCGACCATCAGTACCACCGGCTCGCCGTTGTAGCCGGCCTCGGCGAGCAGCCGCTTCGCCTCGTCGTAACGGCGCGGCCCCGTCAGGATTTCGCCCCCCGCGTCGCTCCACGCCTGGGTGCCCGGCGTGAAGTAGCTGGCGTTGCGCTTCCACAGCGCATCGTCCTCGCCGACGATGGAGCGCATGTAGTCCTCCTGGTCCAGCGCCATCATCACCGCGCGCCGCACCCGCACGTCGTTGAACGGCGGCTGCAGGTGGTTCATGCGAAACGAGCCGATGTTGCCCAGGGGATCGGCGATATCGACGTTGATGTTGCGGTTGCGCTTCAGCAGCGGCACCAGGTCGGGCACCGGGTTCTCCCACCAGTCGATCTCGCCATTCTGCAGCGCGGCGGCCTTGGTGGCGTCGTCGGGCATGATCTGCCATTCGATGCGGTCGAACATCATGCGCTTGCCGCCCGACAGCCACTCCCCGGCCTCGGCACGGGGCTGGTAGCCGGCGAAACGCTCGAAGACGGCCTTGCTGCCGGGGTTCCACTCGTCGCGCTTGAACGACATCGGGCCGGAGCCGACGTACTCGGTGATCTGCGTGAACGGGTCGGTCTTGGCGATGCGCTCGGGCATGATCTCGGCCATCGGCGGGTTGCTCTTGCCCAGGGCGAACAGCATCTTTGGGAACGGGCGGTTCAGGCGCAGCCGGATCGTGCGGTCGTCCGGGGCCTCGATGGCGACCAGGGTGGCCTTGATGCGCTGACCCATGGTGTCGCGCACCATCCAGCGCGACAGGCTGGCCACCACGTCGCGGGACAGCACGGGGGTGTTGTCGTGGAAGCGCAGGCCAGGCCGCAGCTTGAACGTCCAGGTCTTGTTGGCGTCCGTGGCCTCCCAGGCCTCGACCATCTGCGGCTTGGGGTCGAGGTTGGCATCGACGCCGAACAGGGTGTCCCAGATCAGCACGCTGGCGTTGCGGACCACGTACTGCGTGCCGACGATGGCATCCAAGGTGGACAGGTTGGCCTGCGGCACGAAGCGCAGCACCCGGGCATCCTGCGCCCGGGCCAGCCGCGGCATCGCCAGGCCGCCCGCGGCGGCGGCGCCAGTGGCTAGGAGGGTGCGACGCTTCATGGTTCCAGTTCCTTGTCCAAAGCTTTCCGCAAAAACCTGCAATCCGCGGGCCAACGCGCCGCTGCTCTGGGGGCAAGCCCCAGAACGTGGCTACTCTGGGGGCAAGCCCCAGACGATACCTACTCTGGGGGCAAGCCCCAGAGGATGGCAAACCCATTCACTCGGCCCACCAGGTTTCGGCGCAGCGCCGTCCTCGCCAA
>CAXTFY010000632.1:0-2239 GCA_964243265.1 uncultured Acetobacteraceae bacterium
CGCAGGCGGACGGGCAGGGCAACGTCAACGTCAGCCGCTTCGGCAAGCGGCTGGCCGGCGCCGGCGGCTTCATCAACATCAGCCAGAACGCGCGCAAGCTGGTCTTCGCCGGCACGTTCACCGCCGGCGGCTTGCAGGTCGCCATCGAGGATGGTCGCCTGCGCATCGTGCGGGAGGGCCGCAACCGCAAGTTCATCGAAGCAGTCGAGCAGGTGACGTTCAGCGGCGGCCTGGCAGGCGAGACCGGGCAGCCCGTGTTCTATGTCACCGAGCGCTGCGTGCTGCGGCGCACAGCGGAGGGCATGGAACTGACGGAGGTGGCGCCCGGCATGGACATCGGACGCGACATCCTGGCCCACATGGACTTCCGCCCCATCGTGCGTGACCCCCGGCCGATGGACCCGCGGCTGTTCCAGCCGGAGCGGATGGGCCTGGAACGGCGGCTGCTGGGCCTCGGATTGGCCGACCGCATCAGCTACGACGCCGAATGCAACACCCTGTCCATCAACCACGAGGGCTTCCATGTCCGCGCACTTGACGATGTGGAGATGGTGCGGCGAGAGCTTGAGGAGCGCTGCCGCGTCATTGGGCGCCGGGTTGCGCTGGTGGTGAACTATGACGGGTTCACCTTGGACCCGGCGGTGTCGGACGCCTGGTCCTGCATGATCGCCGACCTGGAGGACCGCCGCCATGCGACCGCGTCCGCCACACGACCAGCGCCCTCGTGCGGCTGAAGCTTGGGGCGGGGCTGACGGAACGGCAGTTGAAGCCGCATGGGTTCGAGACAGCGCCCAAAGCGCACGCCTTTGCGGCCGCGAAGGCCGGACATCCCGAGCCGAGCCGAATGATCCTCGCCGGGCCGCTTCGGACCAAGCCTTAGGCTGTTCCGGTACCAGCCAAGGCACATACGGCCAGCCTGGCCGGCGGGGTTGCCGGGTCAGGGCGGGGCTTGGAGGCTCGGTTTGAGCCAGTTGACGACCGTGCTGATCTGCAGCTCGTCCAACAGAGCGGGGGCGTGACCGCAGTTGGGAAACTCGACGAGGTCGGCACGCGGGCCGCGCCGGGTCATGTCTTTTGCGGTGCTTGACAGCAGCAGGTCGGAGTTTGCGCCGCGCAGTACCAGGGTCGGGCAGCGGATTGTGTCCCAGTAGCTCCAAAGGCTCAGGTTGAAGAACAGCCCGGGGCGGAACGCGGCGGCGATCTCCGGGTCGCACAGCTTGCGCCAGCCGCCGCCGTTCGCTTCGGTCACGCTGTGCCGGGCCAGGTGCTCCCACTCGCCACTGGTCAGTTGACCGAAGGGCGCCAGCACCGTGCGGTAGTGGTTGGTTGCGGACGCCAAGTCCGGGAATTTGAGCGGCGCGTTGCGGACCGAGTTGGCCAGGCGGTGCAGGGCCTGCCAGGGCAGGTACGGGCCGATGTCGTTCACCACCAGCCGGCGGATCGGCGAGTGCTCCTGCCCGGCCAGCACCATGCCGATCAGGCCGCCCAAGGACGTGCCGATCCAGTCCACGCTGGGAACGCCCAGCCGGGCGATGATCGTCGTAAGGTCCATGGCATATTGCGGCAGGTTGTATTCCTGCGGGTCGCGGAGCCAGCCGCTGCGGCCACGGCCGACGAGGTCCGGGCAGATGACCCGCCAGCCCTGCCGAGCCATCGCAAGAGCCAGCAGGTCGAAGTCCCTGCCTTGCCGGGACAGTCCGTGCACGCAGATGGCCACCCGGTCCGATGCCGGATCGCCCCATTCGACATAGGCGACGCGATGGAAGCCGCGTTTGGAGATGCTTGATACCCAGCCGTGGCGGTCGGGTAGGGGCATCCCATCGACGGCCAGCATCGTTGCTGCTTCCACAGGGTAGGTCAGGTCAGCCGCCAACATCTTCACTCCAAACCATGCTTACTGGCGCAGCCGACCTGCATGGCCAGGTCTGCGGCCAAAGAGCACATTCTCAAGGCGTTGGCGTATAATTCGAACCTTGTAGGCTTTGGCTTCGGGAGTGGCGGGCGTATGGGGCTGCTCCTTCGTTCTGCGGATGACTGATGTCCTACAAGGCCAGTGAGGCACGCCGCCACAAAATCCCGTAGACGCGCTACAAGGTCGCCAATTGGCCGGAATGTGAAGGTGCTCCAACAGCGCGGCAGCTTGACGGTCTGGGTGACGCCCGGGGTGGAGTTGACCCGCCCTCGTGGAGTGTTGGTGGGCTTTGGTGGCTACGGTTTGGCTTCGGCCACCTGCATGGTT
>CAXTFY010000633.1:0-2231 GCA_964243265.1 uncultured Acetobacteraceae bacterium
ACGGCTCGGACTGCGGCGTGCCCTGCACCACGGACGCCACGATGGATGCGAACATCGAGGCATTGCTGGCCTTCGAGGGCCTCACGCCGGACCAAATCCAGGCGATCGGCCGCAACGCGCTCACGCTGTTCCCAGAGGCCGCCGCGCGGATCGAGGCCGTTGCGGTCCTGGGTCAATGACCCGAGACAGCCTGCGGTTGTCAGTCCAGTGGTCGCTGGCTGCCCAAGTGCAAGCCAGCGTAGGCGTGGAACCCAGAGAAACTTTGCTTCTCAACGCGATGTGTTGCAGATCAGCGCCGAAACCCATCGCTGATCTGCAGACTGAGCCCGTGATCTGCGGCAGAAGCCTACGGCTTCGGCGGCGCGAAGCCGAGCACGTCGGCCGTGTAGGTTTCCACCACCTCGCTGAACGGCACGTTGTCATGCGTCAGCAGCACCGCCCGATGCTGCAGCACTTGGCCGGGGATGGCCAGCGGCCCGGGACCTGCCGGCGGCAGCGCGGGCTGCACCTCCCAGTCCAGGGGCAGCGGCTGCCATAACAGGTCGGCGGACAACAGCTCGCGGTGGAAGCCCAGGTCCAGAACGGCACGGCCGAACGGCGTGGTGGTCTCGGTCAGCAGCCGGTTCATCTCAGGGGTCAGGCGGCCGGGCACGTACCAGTTGTCGGCCTCGCTCAGCACATGCCCGCCGCAGGACAAGCGCACGCGCCGGTAGGCCACCGGTTCGCCGGTGGCCACATGCAGGCGGGCGCGCTGGTCGGCGGACGCGGGCTTGTCGGCTGCGCGGTCCAGCTCGGCCACGATGCTGCCCTCCGGAGCCAGGTGGTGCGCGGCGCACCAGCGTTCCATCGTCAGAGTGGCGCTGGCATGGCTGAGCAGGTCGGCGTTGAAGCTCTGCAGCACCGCAAGCGCCTCCAGTCGGCCAACAGGCGTGTCCGGCCAGGGCGGCCCGGCGGCATGGACAGGAGATGACGCGAGAAGTCCAAGGAGGACCAGCAGGGTCCAGCGAAGGAACGGCATCAGGGCAGGGCTGGCGGGGGACACCGCGGCGGCGCCGAAGGTTGGTAGCTCGTTGGCGGCTGCGCGGCGGCTGCAGGCGGGGCAAACACCAGGAAGGTGGCGCTTACGGTCCTTTGATGGTCTGCCATTCGGCTCAGCCGTTCGGCTGCATGAGCGACAACCACCACTTGGCCGGCTGGGGTCCCGCGGCGCCGGACAGCTCCTGGGCCTGCCTCAGCTTGGCCGGTGCCGTGTTGGCCGGCCGTCCCCTGCCCCGCACGCGGGCAGCCGAGTTGTCGGCCAGCGCAGCCTCCAACCTGGTCGCGACACGCTGCAGCTCGGCGCGCAGCACCGTCATTGCTGCCTCCCGTTCCTCGACCGCCTCGCGGGCCGCGCGCGCCGCCTGCTCGGACTGCGACAGGCCCGCCTGCAAGGTGCTGACCCTGACCCGGGTCTCGGCCAGGGCCTGCTCGGCCCGTTGCCGCGCGGCGCGTTCCTCGGTCAGCTCCCGCTGCAGGTCGATGGGACTGCGGACCGGAGGCGGCATACGCTCGACGGGTACCTCGCCTTCGCGTGCGAACTTGTGCCGACGCTGCGGCGCTGCATGAGCAGGCCCTGCCGCTGCGCCGGGCTTGCTGCGGACGGGAGGCGTGCTCCTGGTGCCCAGCCTTTCCAAGGCCTGGCGCATCCGAACCTCGTCCGAGCTAGCCTTGGCGTCGTCGCCCCGCAGCACGGGCGCGTCAGGAACAGGCATGGGTCATCGTTCTCCGTCAGCTCCGCTCGGTGACCGGATGTGCCCAGCCAGGGCCGCTGCTGCTGCATTGCGCCCGCGTGCTACAGGGAGCACGGCGGGCAACCGGGCGGGATGCCAAGCCCGGCGCCAGCCTATGTACGGTCCGCTTGCCTCTCCCGCAATGCCTGCCAGCAGGTTGCGTCGGACCGGGAGGCTTTCAGGGGGGACGCATCGAGGACGGCGAGGCTGGTCCGATCGGTGTACGTGGATCAGACCGGCGCCATCCCGCCCGCCATCGACGCACGATACGCCGTCCGCATCGTCTCCACGGCCGCCACGGCATTCCGCGCCTCGGCCTTTGACGCCGAGTCCACGTCCGCGGCGGCCTCGGCCATCTGCTCGATGCCTTCCGCCAGGCCCTCCTGCAGGGCGTCCAGGCGCTCCTGGTAGGCGTCCGGGTCCAGCGCCTCGCGCCAGCCGGCCAGCAGCCGCTCCATGTGC
>CAXTFY010000634.1:0-2209 GCA_964243265.1 uncultured Acetobacteraceae bacterium
CAATGCGCCGCCCCATTTCCTCGCCATGATGGTGCGCGCCCCGCGCGCGGTTGATACTGCTGGCGAATTCAGCGGCTGCTGGCGAATTCAGCGGCTCCATGTTGAACCTACCTGCTGTAGGGTCAGCCAAGGAAGGAGTCACCGTGTCGTTACGTCCTGCCGAGATCGCACCTGTTCCCGCGGCCACCGTGCAGGTCGCGAAGGCCGCGCTTCCGAAGGGCTGCCCGGCCATGCGGATGCGCGACGAGCTGGGCGCGATCTACAACGACGGGATGTTCGCCTCGGCCTACCCGGCCCGGGGCCAGCCGGCGCACCCGCCGTGGCGCCTGGCGCTGGTTACCGTGCTGCAGTTCGCCGAGGGCTTGCCGGACCGGCAGGCGGCTCATGCCGTCCGGGGTCGGATCGACTGGACGTGTGCGCTGGGCCGGGAGCTTGCTGATCCCGGGTTTGACTACTCCATCCCCTGTGAGCTCCGCGCCCGCCTGATCGCGGGCGGCGTTGAGCAGACCCTGCTCGACGCGATGCTGGCACGGTTCCGCGAGCTTGGGCTGCTGAAGGCCCGGGGGCGCCAACGCACGGACAGCACGCACGTGCTGGCAGCGGTGCGGGCGGTGAACCGGCTGGAAAGCGTGGGCGAGACGCTGCGCGCGGCCTTGAACGCCCTTGCTGTGGCCGCGCCCGACTGGCTGCTGCAGCACGCCGATGCCGAGTGGCCGGACCGCTACGGCCGTGCGTTCGAGGAGTGGCGGCTGCCCAAGGGCGAGGCGCGGCGCAAGGCGCTGGGCGAGGTCATCGGCACTGACGGCCACCGCCTGCTGGCGGCTGCCTACGACCCATCCGCCCCCTCGTGGCTGCGTGATCTGCCGGCGGTGCAGGTCCTGCGCCGGGCCTGGGTGAACCAGTTCTACGTCCAGGCGGACCGGGTCACCTGGCGCGACCGCACCGAGCTGCCGCCGGCCAGCCTGCGCTTTGACAGCCCATATGACCCGGACGCCCGCTTCGGCAACAATCGCAGCACCACCTGGAGCGGCTACAAGGCTCACCCGACCGAAACCTGCGACGAGGACCGCCCGCACCTGGTGGTCCACGTTGAGACGACGCCGACGCCGGTGTCGGACGTGGCCATGACCGCGCCGGTGCACGAGGCGTTGCGGGCGAAGGATCTGCTGCCGGAGGTCCATCTTGTAAACGCCGGCTATGTCGATGCCGACCTGCTGGTCGATGCGATCGCTCTTGCGATCCGTCTGCGAAGCAGCGATTGGCGGAGCCGATCAAGGGGCCGAGCATGGGATTGAGCTGGTCGGCCCGGTCCGCCCGGACACGAGCTGGCAGGCCAAGGCCGGCGAGGGCTACGACATCTCGGCATTCAGCATCGACTGGGACGCCCGGACCGTCACCTGCCCACAGGGGCACAAGAGCGTGGACTGGATACCGGGCCAGGACCGGTGGGCACCGGCGTTGTCCATATCGGCTTTGCCAGGCGGACCTGCCTCGTTTGCCCCACGCGATCCCAGTGCACGCGGGCCAAGACAGCACCGCGCGAGATGACGTTCCGCTCGCCGGGCCGGCATGAGGCCATCCAGGCCGCGCGAGGGCGGCAGGACACGCCGGAATGGCGGGCGCTCTATGGGGTGCGCGCTGGAATCGAGGGCTGCCTGTCGCAGGGCGTGCGCGTCTGCGGCCTGCGCCGCTCGCGCTATGTCGGCTTGACGAAAACCTACCTGCAGCACGTCGCGACCGCGGCGGCCCTGAACGTCGTGCGGCTCAGCGCGTGGGTGCAGGGCGAAGCACGCGCAACCACACGGACCTCGCGCCTGGTTCGCCTCATGGCCGCCTGAAACGGACCGCTCGTGAATTCGCCAACGGTATCAATATCTAAGCAGGCTTCCTCGGCCCGTCGCACGGATGGTAATGTCGAGTTATCTTTGACGTAAGCTGGATGGTTGTCATGCCTGGTCGGTCCCCCTTGGTTGCGACGGCTGAGCAAAAGGCAGTATTGCAGGAGCTGTCGCGGTCTGACGTGCGTGGTGAGGCGGACCGTGCGCGCGATCCTGCTGACCTTGCAGGGCTGGACGAGCCTGGAGTTGGCCAAGGCGTTTCGGGGTGACGCCGGAGGCGGTGCGGCACTGGCGGGGCTGGTTTGCTGATCGCGGTGTGGACGCGCTGCGGTCCACGTTGGCGCCGGGTCCGTCGCCAGCCAAAGGCGAGC
>CAXTFY010000635.1:0-2203 GCA_964243265.1 uncultured Acetobacteraceae bacterium
TCTGCAGGATCATGTAGTTGAATTCGAGGAACGTCAGCGGCTGCTCGCGCTCCAGTCGCAGGCGCACGCTGTCGAAGGTCAGCATGCGGCCGATGGTGAATTGCGGCCCCACGTCGCGCAGCAGGTCGATGTAGCCCAGGCGGTCCAGCCACTCGGCGTTGTTCTCCATCGTGGCGGCATCGGGGCCGAAGCGCACGAAGGGGTCCAGGCAACGGCGCAGGCCCGCCATGTTGGCGGCGATCTGCTCGTCGCCCAGCATCTGCCGGGCCTCGTCCTTGCCCGAGGGGTCGCCGATGCGGGTGGTGCCGCCGCCCATCAGCGCCACCGGACGGTGGCCATGGCGCTGCATCAGGCGCAGCAGCATGATCTGCACGAGGTTGCCGACATGCAGGCTGTCGGCGGTGCAGTCGAAGCCGATGTAGCCCGCGACCGGCCCGGCCTGCAGGGCGGCGTCCAGCGCCTCCATGTCGGTGCACTGGTGGATGAAGCCGCGGGCGGCGGCCTCGGTCAGGAAGGGGCTGGCGGGCATGTTCGGGTCCTGCGATGGCCGGGGGGTGCCGCCCGGCGCGGGCGTGCCGTATAGCGGACATCCATGCCAGACCAAAACTCCCGCGGCCCCCTACCCGCCGTGCCGCGCGCGCCGCCCATCGTCGCCCGCCTGCCGGGCCAGCAGGTCCGGCGCATCGGGCTGCACATTCCCTGGCGCAGCGACCTGTATCACCGCACGCTGACCCTGCGCTGGTGGGAGTTCCTGGGGGTGGGCTGCGCGATCTACCTGGGGATCAACCTGGTGTTCGCCGAGCTGTACCTGGTGCAGCCTGGGGCGGTCGCCGGGGCCAAGCCCGGCGACTTCCTGGATGCGTTCTTCTTCAGCGTGCAGACCATCGCCACCATCGGCTATGGCCAGATGTCGCCCGCCACGGTATATGCCAACAGCCTGGTCACCATCGAGACGATGATCGGGCTGGTGTTCCTGGCGCTGGCGACCGGCGTGGTGTTCGCCCGCATCAGCCGGCCGACGGCGCGAGTGATGTTCGGCCGCGTTGCGACCATTGCGCCGCACAACGGCGTGCCGACGCTGAGCCTGCGCATCGGCAACGAGCGACGCAGCCAGATCCTGGAGGCGTCCGCCACCGTCACCCTGCTGCGGTACGAGCGCACGCTGGAAGGCGTGGTGTTCCGCCGCTTCTACGACCTGCCGCTGGCGCGGGCGCGTACGCCGGTGTTCTCGCTGACCTACACCGTCATGCACGCCATCGACGAGGCAAGCCCGCTGTATAGCATGACGCATGACGCCTTGGTGGCCGAGGAGGCGGAACTGCTGGTCACGGTCTCCGGGATTGAGGAGACGACCTCCCAGACGGTGCACGCCCGGTATTCCTATTTTCCGGAGGAGATCCTGTGGGGCCACCGCTATGCCGACATCTTCTCCAGCGACCCGGACGGCAGGCGGGTGATCGACTATACCCGGTTCCATGAGACCGGGCCGGCGTAGCCGCCAGCCCCCACTTTCCAGCACCGTCGTTGCCCTAGCGCCGTCATTGCGAGAAGCGCGGCGACGCGGCGATCCAGGGCCGCAAGCACAATCCTGTCAGCCCCTGGATCGTCCCGCCGCAAGCGCGGCTCGCTGTAACGGTTGCGCCGGCGCCCCTGGTCAGTCCGCCGCCAGCGCCAGCGCCTTGCGGGCCAGGATTTGGCCCACGTGCTCCTCGATGGCCAGGCCGACGTGCTCGGCGTGGGTCGCGAACACATGGTCCGCCCCGGCATACACCCGGTAGTCCACCTGCACGTTCTTCTGCGTGTTCAGCTTGTCCACGAGCTTTCGCACCGCAGGCTCCGGCACCAGCTCGTCGTTGTCGCCGTGTAGCAGCAGGCCGCCGCAGGGGCAGGGCGCCAGGAAGCCGAAGTCGTAGTGGTTGGCCGGCGGCGCCACGCTGACCCAGCCGCTGATCTCCGGGCGGCGCATCAGGAGCTGCATGCCGACGAAGGCGCCGAACGAGTAGCCGCTGATCCACAGCCCGCTGCTGTTCGGGTTGACCATCTGCATCCAGTCCAGCGCCGCCGCGGCATCGCTGATCTCGCCGAAGCCGCCGTCGTACTTGCCCTGGCTGCGCCCGACGCCGCGGAAGTTGAACCGCATGACGCTGAAGCCGAGCTTCTGGAACGACTGGTACATCGTGTAGGCGATGCGGTTGTTCATCGT
>CAXTFY010000636.1:0-2189 GCA_964243265.1 uncultured Acetobacteraceae bacterium
TGGTCAAGCTGCCGCCCGACCTGCCGCTGGACGAGGCCGCGCTGTTCGGCTGCGCGGTGCTGACGGGCGTGGGCGCGGTGGTGAACACGGCGCGCCTGCAACCGGGCCAGACGGCGGCGGTGATCGGGCTGGGCGGCGTCGGCCTGTCCTCCGTCCTGGGAGCCATCGCGTCCGGCGCGGCGCAGGTCGTGGCCATCGACCTGTCCGACGACAAGCTGGGCCTGGCGCGGCAGTTGGGCGCCACCCTCACCGTCAACGCCCGCGACCCCGACGCCGCGGAGCAGGTGCGGGCGGCGACCCGCGGCGGGGTGGACTTCGCGTTCGAGATGGCGGGCGCGGTGCGCGCGATGGAGCTGGCCTACAAGATCACCCGGCGCGGCGGCACCACCGTGACGGCCGGGCTGCCGCCGCCGGGCGCCAACCTGCCGCTGCCGCTGGTGCAGCTTGTGGCGGAGGAGCGCACGGTGAAGGGCAGCTACATCGGCACCTGCGTGCCGGCACGGGACATCCCGCGCTACGTCGCGCTGTATCGCGCCGGCAAGCTGCCGGTGGACCGGCTGATGAGCGGCAAGCTGACCCTGGACGGGATCAACGAGGGCTTTGACCGCCTGCACGAGGGCCGGGCGGTGCGGCAAGTAATCGAGTTCCCGACGTGAGCGGCGCGGGAGCAGGGTCCATGCCTCCTGGTTTCGACGAGGGCGGTTTCGACGTGGGGGCGCTGGCGGAGTTCTGGGCGCAGGCGGGCAAGTCCGCCACGCAGGCGCAGGGGCAGGCCGGGCGGATGGTGGCCGAGGTGATGAGGGCAACGCCCGGCATGGGTGGGGACGCCCCCGCCTTCGCCGCCCACGCCTTCGCCGCCCCTGCCTTAGCAGCCCCTGCCTTCGCAACATTGACGCCGGACACGGCGGAGCTGCGCCGCGAGTTGCGTGCCCGCACGCGCCAGGGCCGTCCCGCCCCGGCCGCCGCCGGGTTCCCTTTAACGGCACGACGGGGCCGGGCAGGCCGAGGGTGGCCCTGCCGCATGAGGAACAAGCCCGCATGAAGAACAAGATCGTCTCGGCAGCCGAGGCCATTGCGGTCATACAGGCCGGCGACACGGTGTCGGTGGCCGGCTTCGTCGGCATCGGCACGCCGGACGAGCTGCTGATCGCCCTGGAAACGCGGTTCCGCGAGTCGCGGGAGCCGGCTGGCCTGACCCTGGTGTTCGCCGCGGCGCCCGGCGACGGGCGGGACCGCGGCCTGAACCGGCTGGCGCATCCGGGCCTGGTCAAGCGTGCGGTCGGCGGGCACTGGTCCCTGTTGCCGAAGCTGGCCAAGCTGGCGATGGACGGGGAGATCGAGGCCTACAACCTGCCGCTGGGCTGCATCGCGCAGCTCTACCGCGACATCGCGGCGCGGCGGGCGGGGCTGCTGTCCCGGGTGGGGCTGCGGACCTTCGTGGACCCCCGGCAGGATGGCGGCAAGATCAACGCCCGCACGACCGAGGACCTGGTCGAGCTGCTGCTGGTCGGCGGCCAGGAGTACCTGCTGTACAAGGCGTTCCCGATCCAGGTGGCGCTGCTGCGCGGCACCACGGCCGACACCGCCGGGAACATCACCATGGAGCGCGAGGCGCTGACGCTCGATGCGCTACCGGCGGCGATGGCGGCGAAGAACAGCGGCGGGCTGGTCATCGTGCAGGTCGAGCGCATCGCGCAGGAGGGATCGCTCGATGCGCGCCGGGTGCAGGTGCCGGGCGTGCTGGTGGACTGCGTGGTGCTGGCGCAGCCGGAGAACCACCGCCAGACCTATGCCACCCAGCACAACGGCGCGCTGTCCGGCCAGATCCGCGTGCCGATGGACCGCATCGCGCCCTTGCCGCTGGACGAGCGCAAGGTGATCGCCCGCCGGGCCGCGATGGAGCTGCCACCGGGAGGCGTGGTGAACCTGGGCATCGGCATGCCCGAGGGCGTCGCGGCGGTGGCGGCGGAGGAGAAGGTGCTGCGCTACGTGACCCTGACCGCCGAGCCCGGCGTGATCGGCGGCATGCCGCAGGGCGGGCTCGACTTCGGCGCGGCGCTGAACCCGGAGGCGGTGATCCAGCAGAACCAGCAGTTCGACTTCTACGACGGCGGCGGGCTGGACCTGGCCGTGCTGGGCATGGCGCAGGCGGACGGCCAGGGCAACGTCAACGTCAGCCGGTTCGGCGG
>CAXTFY010000637.1:0-2189 GCA_964243265.1 uncultured Acetobacteraceae bacterium
CGGTGATCCTGGAGCAGCTCAGCCGCGCCCTGGAGGTGCTGCGGACCACGACGCCCATCACGGTGCTGCTCGGCGAGCAGAACGTCACCTTCGCGCTGCCGCACGCCGACCGTGTATACGTGCTGGAGCATGCGCGCATCGTTTGGGAGGGCGACCCGGTGCGCTTTGCCCAGGAAGCCGGGGCGGCCTACCTGTAGGCGCCCACAACCCGAGGACCTCCATGACTGAAGGCGCGCTATCCCGTTTCAAGGTGCTGGACCTCACTCGCGTGCGAGCCGGGCCGACCTGCGTGCGGCAGTTCGCCGACTATGGCGCGCAGGTGATCAAGGTCGAGTCACCGGGTCCCGACAGCGGCATGGGCGGGCCGCGGCTGGGGCCGGACTTCCAGAACCTTCATCGCAACAAGCGCTGCATCACGCTCGACCTCAAGCATCCCCGCGGCAAGGCGGTGCTGATGCGCCTGGCTGCCGACGCCGACGTGCTGGTGGAGAACTTCCGGCCGGACGTGAAGGACCGGCTGGGCATCGGGTATGAGGTCATGCGGTCGGTCAACCCGCGGCTGGTGTATGCCAGCATCTCCGGCTTTGGGGAGGACGGGCCGTATCGGATGCGGCCCGGGTTCGACCAAATTGCGCAGGGCATGGGCGGGCTGATGTCGGTCACCGGGGCGCCCGGCGGCGGGCCGATGCGGGTTGGCATCCCGGTGGCGGACTTGACGGCGGGGTTGTTCACGGCCCAGGGCATCATGACGGCCTTACTGGAACGCGAGGTGTCGGGCCAGGGACAATGGGTGCAGGTGAGCCTGCTGGCGGCACAGATCGCCATGATGGATTTCCAGGCCGCTCGTTGGCTGATGGAGGGCGACGTGCCGGGCCAGGCGGGCAACAACCACCCGACCAGCATCCCCACGGGCGTGTTCGCCACGGCGGACGGCCATGTGAACATCGCAGCGGCCGGGGACGTGATTTGGGCGCGGCTGGCGCGGGCGCTCGGCTTGGACGGCCTCATCCAGGACCCGCGGTTCGCCGATGGCGCCAGCCGGTCGGACAACCGCGGCGAGCTGAACGCGGCCATCGAGGCGGCAACCCGCAAGCAGTCCTCCGCGCACTGGGTCGAGGCGCTGAGTGCGGCGGAAGTGCCGTGCGGACCGATCTACTCCATGGACCAGGTATTCGCCGATCCGCAGGTGCGGCACCTCGGCATGGCGCCGCAGGTGCTGCATCCGGAGCTTGGCGACATTGCGCTGGTCGGCCAGGCGATCAAGCTGAGCCGTACCCCGGCGGAGTTGCGGACCGCGACGCCGGCGCAGGGCGAGCACACGGATGCCGTGCTGGCGGAACTCGGCTACTCCGCCGCGGACGTGGCGGCGATGCATGCGGAAGGGGCGGTGTGATGGCCGACGACGAACTGCTGTATGAGGTTGAGGACGGCATCGCCCGCGTCACCTTCAACCGCCCGCAGGCGCGCAACGCCCTGACATTCCCGATGTACGAGCGCCTGGCGGCGATCTGCGCCGAGGTGGAGGGTGACCCGGCCATCAAGGCCATGCTGCTGACCGGCGCCGGGGAGAAGGCGTTTGCGGCTGGCACCGACATCTCGCAGTTCCGCGCCTTCAAGACGCCGGAGGACGCCCTGGAGTATGAGGCGCGGATCGACCGCGTGCTGGGCGCGGTGGAGCGGTGCCGGGTGCCGACCATCGCCGCCATCGCCGGGGCGGCGACGGGCGGCGGGGCCGGGATCGCGGCGGCGTGCGACCTGCGGATCGCCGCGGCCAACGCGCGGTTCGGCTTCCCCGTGGCGCGCACGCTGGGCAACTGCCTGAGCATGAACAACTACGCCCGGCTGGCCGCGCTGATTGGCCCGGCGCGCGTCAAGGACCTGGTGTTCACCGCCCGGCTGATCGAGGCGCCCGAGGCGCACGCCATCGGCCTGGTCAGCGAGGTGCTGCCCGACGCCGCCGCCCTAGCCGAGCGCGGCATGGCGCTGGCGCGCCTGGTCGCGTCCCACGCGCCGCTGACCCTGCGCGCGACCAAGGAGGCCCTGCGCCGGCTGCGCGACCGCGGGGCGGAGGGCGCCGCCGACAAGGACCTGATCCTGATGTGCTACATGAGCGCCGATTTCCGCGAGGGCATGGACGCCTTCCTGACCAAGCGCCCCCCGGTGTGGCAGGGGAAATAGCCGCTCCTCCC
>CAXTFY010000638.1:0-2179 GCA_964243265.1 uncultured Acetobacteraceae bacterium
CCGCGGCACGGGCGGCGTTGGCACGGGCGGCGTTGGCACCGGCAGGGGCAGCGCGGGCGGAGTCGGTGCGGGCGGGGGCGGTACGGGTTGCGGCGGCAGGGGCGGTGCCGCAGTCGGCGGCGCGGGTGCGGGGGGAGCAGGCGGTGGCGGCAACGGGGGCGGCAGCGGCAACGGCGGTTCAGGCCGGACCTGGTCCGGCGTTGCCTGATCGGCTTGAGTCGGCGGCGACGGCTCCGGTGCGGGCGCTGGGGAGGGTGTCGGCGCGCGCACCGGGCTGCGCTGGGCTGGGGCGGGCGGCGTCTCGAACTGCACCTCCATCGTGTCCTGCGCGCCCATCTCGGGGATGCGCGGCGGCACGACAAGCAGCAGCGCCAGCAGCAGCAAGGCATGCAGCGCGAACGAAATAGCCCCGGTGCGGCGCATCGGATTCATGGCGGCGTCAGGCCGGCCGGGGCATGGCTGCCTAGCCGCGCCCCTGCCGACGGCTGCTTGAAGGCGCTGGCACGGACGCGGCTGGCGATGCAGGCGCGGCAGCCGGCGCCGCTGTGGGCGTGGACGTGGCGGCCGGGGCAGCCGGCCCCCCGGTCTGCTCCGCCAGCAGCGCCACCTTGGTGAAGCCGCCCTGGTTCACGGTGGCCATCACCTCCATGATGCGGCCGTAGGTGATTGCCTTGTCGCCGCGCACGAAGATGCGGCGGTCCGTCTTGTTGTCGGTCGCCGTCTGCAGCCGCCCCACCAGGTCCGGCAGCGCCGCCTCGGTCTCGCCGACGAAGATCTTGCCCTCGGCGTTGATCGAGACCGTCACCGGCTCGCTGTCCTGCGCCAGCGGCGCGGCGCTGGCCTTGGGCAGATCGACGTTCACGCCCGAGGTCATCAGCGGCGCCGCCACCATGAACACGATCAGCAGCACCAGCATGACATCGACCAGCGGCGTCACGTTGATCTCGGCCAGCGGGCGGTAGCGCCGCCGGCCGCGGCCATAATTCCCAAGCTGCATCGCCATGGCCTACGCCCTTTCTTCAGACTGCCGCGATAGGATGCCGGCGAACTCGCTGCCGAAGCCCTCCATGCGCGAGGCAAACCGGGCCAGGTCGGTGCTGAGCTTGTTGTAGGCCAGCACCGCGGGGATCGCCGCCACCAGGCCGATGGCGGTGGCGAACAGCGCCTCCGCGATGCCCGGCGCCACCACCGACAGGTTGGTGTTGCGGCTGGTCGCGATGGCCGAGAAGCTGCGCATGATGCCCCACACCGTGCCGAACAGCCCGATGAACGGCGCGGTGGCCCCGACGGAGGCGAGGAACACCATCCACCGCTCCATCCGGTCCATCTCGCGCTGGATGGTGACGGCGACGGTGCGGTCCACCCGGTCGCGCACGCCGCCGCGGCTCATGTCGGCGCCGGCGACCTTGGTGCTGCGCCGCCACTCGCCCATCGCGGCGCCGAACACGGCGGCGACGGGGTGCACGGGGCGGGCGCCCTCGGCGTCATACAGCTCGTCCAGGCTGCCGCCGGACCAGAAGCGGTCCTCGAACTGGGTGGCGGCGCGGTTGACCCGGCGCAGCGTCGCGGTCTTTTCGAACACGATGGCCCATACCCATACGCTGGCCGCCAGCAGCAAAAGCATGACGGTCTTCACCACCAGGTCCGCCTGCAGGAACAGCGTCAGCAGCGAGAGGTCGCCCCCCGCCACCGCACTTGTCGCGTCACCACCCAAGACTCAGACTCCTATCCAAGCGCGTCCCGCCAGCGGTCCGGGATGCGGGCCGGGCGGCCATCGGCCCGACGCACGCAGGCCAGCTTGACCAGCAGGGACGCGATGATCTCATCCCGCACCAGAAATGCCTGCCGCGCCTCTACGGTCGCAGCGCCCAGCACCCATGGACCTGTCCGGACGACGACCTCGTCATCCAGGCGGGCGGGCCGCAGATAGTCTATTTCGGCGCGGCGCACCACGAAGATCAGGCCGAAGCCGTCCACGAGTTCGGCATGCGGGACGCCGGCCTGGCGCAGGGCCTCGGTGCGTGCGCGCTCGGCGAAGGCGAGATAGCGGGCGTGATAGACGATGCCGCCGGCGTCGGTGTCCTCGTAATAGACCCGTAGAGTCAGGGAGTACGTCATCCTTCTGCTCCCTCTCCCTCCCGGAGAGGGCCGGGGTGAGGGGGCGGGCAAGCACCATTCT
>CAXTFY010000639.1:0-2164 GCA_964243265.1 uncultured Acetobacteraceae bacterium
CCGCGGGATGTGAAAACGGCGGTTCTGGTTCAGCTTGAACGGCACGATGGTCATCCGAAGTTTGGGTGGGCGATCTCCTACGTCACCCTGCCCCTCAGCACCACCGGCCGATCCATGCACCACGCTGCCGAACGTCGCAGTCCGACAGATCATGACAACTCACCGCACACTGCAGCAACATCTTCCCGGTATCCTCGGGTAGGCTGATGAACTCGGGAAGAGCAGCATGAAGCGGGCATTGGTGGCGTCCGATGGCGGGTTACGTCCCGCAGTAGTTCCCCTTCTGCGGGAAGCCGTGGAGGCGCTGCGCTGCAACTACGCCATCTTCGATGCCGAACGCCGCCTGGTAGACTACAGCGCCTCCTACGCCGAACTGCACCGCCCGGCGTTCGCCGCAGGACCCGTTGGGCTGCGCTACGACGACCTGATGCGCGAGGCGATCCGGCAAACCTTGAGCGACGCTACCCCCGAACTCCAAGCGGCAGAACTGGCTCGGCGGGTCGCCGCACACGAGTCTGACAATCCCGGCGACTTCGACCGCCTCTACCCCGGCGGACGCTGGATGCGGGTGGCCAAGCACCGGCTGTCGGGCGGACACGTGGCCGGCCTGGCCATAGACATCACCGCCCTGAAGGAGCGCGAGGCGGCCATCGCGGCGAGCGAGGCGCGCTACCGCGCCCTGGTCGATACCGCCCCAGTCGGCATATGGCACCTGGACGAGGGGGGGCGCACCTTGTTCGCCAATGCCCGCCTGGCCGCGCTTTATGGGGGCACCACGCCGCCTTCGCTTGCCGGTGCACCGCTGCAGCGGCAGGACGCGCCGGCGTCCGAGGGGCCGTTCGGCTTTCCCAGTGGGCGGGAGGTCGAGGCCGTGATCCCCGCCCGGGGCAAGCGGCTGAAGGCGCATGTCCTGGTGTGCGCTTCCGATTGGCTGCCTCCGCCGGCCGGGGAAGGCAGCCGCAGCACGGTCCTCACCCTGCTCGACATCACGCCGTTGAAGGCCGCGCAAGCGCAGGCGGAGCACCTGGCGTGGCACGACACGCTGACGGGGCTTGGCAACCGCGCGCAGTTCCAGCGCGCCTTGGGGGAGGTGGCAGGCGAGCAGCACGGCGCGGCGCTGCTGATGGTGGACCTGGACCACTTCAAGGAGGTGAACGATCGCCACGGCCATGCCGTCGGCGATACGATGCTGCGTGCGGTCGCGGTCCGCCTTCGGATGGCTGCATGCCACGGCGACCTGGTCTGCCGCCTCGGCGGCGACGAGTTTGCCATCCTGCTACGGGGCATCGACGCCGTGCAGCGCGCACCGGCTCTGGCCGATGAGCTGGCCAGCGCCCTCCAGCAGGCAGTCTCAGCAGATGGCTTCCAGTTGGCGGCATCCGCAAGCATCGGTCATGCGGCGTTCCCTGCCGACGCCCAGGACATCGAGGGATGGCAGCGCGCCGCCGACCTCGCCTTGTATGCTGCCAAGCATGCTGGACGCGGCCGGGCGGTTGCGTTTCAACGGACGCTGCTGGAGCATGCCCAGCAGCGCCGCCGGCTTATCGAGGCATTTACGGAAGCCATCGCAGCCGGCGCGCTACGGTTGGCGTGGCAGCCCCAGGTGTCCGTGCCGGGGCGGGCGCTGCGCGGCGCGGAGGCGCTGGTGCGCTGGCCCGCCGGTCCCAGCGGCATCGGGGAAGCGCTGCCGGGCAGCTTCCTGCCGGCGATCGCGGAGGCCGGGCTACTTCCTGCGCTCGACACCTGGGTGCTCAATACCGCGCTGACCCAGATGGCCGCCTGGGTCGGCCTACCGGGCGCGCCTGGGATCGCCGCCATCAACATCTCTGCCGGCACCCTGTCCGATCCGGCGTTCCCGGCCCGCGTCGGCACTGCCTTGCTGCGCCACCGCGTGCCTGCCGCGATGCTTGAGATCGAGGTTCCCGAAGACGTGGCCACCCGTGACCTCGACGCGATCGCGCCCGTGCTGGAGGACTTGCGCGCCCTCGGCGTGCGGCTGGCGCTGGACGATTTCGGCGGCGGGCTGTCCTCCGTGTCGCACCTCGTCCGCCTGCCGGTCGGACTGGTGAAACTCGACCGCTCGATCATTGCGGGCCTGCCCGGCAGCCAGGAACGGGCCATGCTGCGGGCCGTCGTCGCCATGGCCGGCAGCTTGGGCCTTCCT
>CAXTFY010000640.1:0-2159 GCA_964243265.1 uncultured Acetobacteraceae bacterium
ACCTTGCGGGCGTTGCCCTTGATGACGGTCTGGCCGAGCGTCACCTGGCCGTCGCCGGCCATGGCGACCCGGCCGTCGCGGCGCACGCACAAGATGGTTGTCCCGTGCCAGCCGACGGGGTCGTGAGGGGTGTTTTGCATGATCCGCCCAAGATGGGATGCGGCTGGGGGCTGCACAAGATATAGGCAGATCGGCCGGATGGCGGGGGAGTGGGTGGATGGGGAGCGTCAGGACCGGCCGCTGTAGCGGCCTGGCCCAGCGGCGAGGTTGGCCGTCGTGCCGAACCTGCTCCTGCCTTGACCGGTTCATGCCTGGTTTGCCCGTCATCGCGAGGGGCGCTTGCGACGTGGCAATCCAAGGGGCCGCAGGACTGAAATGCTGGTCCTGCCCTGCTGGATTGCCGCGCCGAAGCCGGTTCGCAATGACGGGGTGGACCGGCTCGCGATGTGCAGCCCGGGTCAGATGCGGAGGTTGAACGCGACCGAGATGCGCTCCCGTGTGCCGCGGTAGGCGCGGACCTGGTGCAGCATCCAGGAGGGGAACAGGAACAGCAGGCCGGGGCGGGGCTGGATGGTTTCGGTGCCGCCGGCGGACAGGCCGCCCTCGCCGGCGAAGGCCAAGGTCGGCGCCAGCATGGCCGGGCCGGGGCCGCGGGGGTCCAGCATCTCGAACTCGCCGCCCAGGGAGGCGCCAGGCGCGTCGCCATCGCCGCCGGCGCCATCGTCCACGTAGTAAGTGCCGGACCAGAACGCGCCGGGATGGTAATGGCAGATGTTGCTGTCGCCGGGGCCATTGACGTTGGCCCAGGCGCTGATGGTCCAGGCGGGCGCGACGGGGCGGCCGGTGCGGTGCCGGGTCAGCTCGTTGGCGACGTGGCGGGCCATCGCCAGCACCTCGGCGACGGCGGGGCCGCCCCAGTCCTCGATGTCGCGGTCCGAGTGCCAGCCGCCGGAGTTGGACGCCTGCATCGAGGGGGCGGCGGTGCGCCGGGCCAGGATGCGGCGGCGCAGCTCGGCGTTGCGCGGGGCGGCGCCGGGGGTGTCCACGGCGGCAACCAGGGTGGGGAACACCTGGCGGACCGCGATTTCGAGCTTGATGGCCACTCTGCTGCTCCATGGCTGCGGCGTCTGCTTTCTGCGATGCCGGCCCGGCCGCGACACTGGCAAGCGGTGGCGCTTTCGGCAATGCGGCGGCGTGGTCTGGTTGAGGTTGGCCGCCGTTAGAGCCGCACTGACTCCCTCTCCCTGCGGGAGAGGGCCGGGGTGAGGGGGTGGCGAGGGCCGAACCCTGCCTGGTCGGGAGCGGATGCCGCCCTCAGCCGGGCAGGTCTGGTGCGTGCCGCTTCCCTCACCCCGGCCCTCTCCCGGAGGGAGAGGGAGCAGCGCAGCTAGGCAGGCGGCTTTACGTTGGGGGCGATTGCCCTGATGGTCCCGCCTGACCAGCAGCGAGCCGCCCGTGACCGCAAGCGCCCGCCCGACTGACTCCACGGCCGTCCTGCAGCGGCGCGAGGCCATCGTCGATCTGGTGGCGCAGCGCGGCTTCATGAGCGTCGAGGTGCTGGCGACCCGCTTCGGCGTCACGCCGCAGACCATCCGGCGCGACGTGAACAGCCTGTATGCCGCCGGACGGCTCAGCCGGCACCATGGCGGGGCCGGGGTGGCGTCGAGCGGGCGCAATGTCGGCTACTCGGCGCGGCAGGTGCTGCAGCACGACGCCAAGCGGCGCATCGCCCGCGCCGTCGCTGCGCGCATCCCGGACGGCGCGTCGCTGTTCATCAACATCGGTACTACGACCGAGGAGGTCGCACGCGCCCTGCGCGGGCACCGCAGCCTGCGCGTGGTGACCAACAACCTGAACGTCGCCAACCTGCTGATCCCGTCCAACGAGTGCGAGGTGATCATCGCCGGCGGGCTGGTCCGCAACCATGACGGGGGATTGGTGGGGGAGGCGACGCTGGACCTCATCAACCAGTTCCGGGTGGATTTCGGCATCATCGGCATCAGCGGCATCGACCTGGACGGCACGCTGCTGGACTACGACTACCGCGAGGTCCGCATCACCCAGGCCATTCAGCGCAATGCCCGGCAGGTGTTCCTGGCCGCCGACCACACCAAGTTCGGCCGCCCGGCGATGGTGCAGGCGGGCACTCTGGCGGGGGT
>CAXTFY010000641.1:0-2159 GCA_964243265.1 uncultured Acetobacteraceae bacterium
CTGCGCCCCGGGTGCAGCCGAGTGGACGTGTGGCGCACGACCTACTTCCACACCCTAACCGGCGGCGCGGACGCCGTGGTGGAGTGGTTCAAGGGCAGCGGCCTGCGTCCGTTCCTGGCCTCGTTGGACAGCGCGGAACGATCAGAGTTCCTGCACCGCTACCGGGAGGGGGTGGCCGCGGCCTACCCGGTGCTGCCGGACGGCGCCGTGCTGCTGCCGTTCCCGCGGTTGTTCATGGTGGGGACTCGGTAGGCGCTACGCCGCCACCGGGCTGCGCACGCTCTCGGAGCGGAAGGTGTCGGTGATGTAGGCGGCCAGCGCGTCCGTCATCGGCTGCCGGGCTTCCGGGTTGCGCAGCAGCAGGATGCCGAACTCCGGCAGCGGTGGCAGCCCCTCCTCCGGGCGTACTGGCCGCAAGCCCTCCGGCAACCAGGAAATGGTGGCCACCGTGACGGCCAGCCCGGCGACCACCGGCGCCTGGGTGCCCAACTGCGTCGCCGACCGGTAGGCCATGCGGTAGCGCCGCCCGGCCCCGTCCAGTGCGCGAATCGCCGCGGCTGCCCAGGTGCAGTGGTCGCTGGCCAGCGCCACCGGCAGCGGGTCCAGCCGGTGCGGGGCGTGCCGGGTCGAGGTGATCCAGTGCAGCGGGCCTCGCCACAGCGGCTCCGCCATCATGCCGCGGGGCCGGTTTCCGTCGGAGCACAGGGTCAGGTCAAGCTCGCCCGCCCTTAACCGCTCGACCAGTTCGGAGGATGGCAGGCATAACACATCGACCTGCACCGAGGGATGACTCTCGGCAAACCGCTTCAGGATCTGCGGCAAGTAGCGCAGCGCGTAGTCGTCCGGCGTGCCCAAGCGGACGGTACCATGGACGACAGGCACGCGGAAGCTGGTCCAGATATCGTCGTTGAGCGCCAGCAGGTCGCGCGCGCGGTGCAGCAGGAACTCGCCATGCGGGGTCAGGTGGACGGCGCCGCCCTTGCCGCGGGACAGCAGGCGCTCGCCGAGCAGGCCCTCCAGGCGCTGCATCTGCATGGAGACCGCGGATTGCGTGCGGCCGACGCGTTGCGCCGCGCGGGTAAAGCTGCCGTCCTCGGCGATGCAGGTGAAGGTTCGCAACAGGTCGGGGTCGAGGCTGGGGTGGGTCATTGGCATCAGCGTAGTTGATGTGCCACATCAGTGCAATTCGTTTCCGTGATGGGACGTGCTGGCCCATGTTCCGGTTGCCAACACGCAGGAGCTTCAAATGGCAACGCTGATGACGCAGACCCGGACCACAGGCCTTGTCCCTCATCGCATGGTCAGCACCATGGCCCGCACTGGCTGGGCGGCGTTGGCTGTCATGGTCCGCGCGCACCAGACCCGCCGGCTGCTGGCCGAGATGGACGACCGGATGCTGGCCGACATCGGCGTCAGCCGCGGCGACGCGAGCGTGGAGGCGGCCCGGCCGGCGTGGGACACGGCAACCCGCATCCGTTGAACCGCTGCTGCTGGGAGGAGAACCTCGCCGACTCCCTCTCCCTCCGGGAGAGGGTTGGGGTGAGGGAGGCTGCAAGGGCCAAGCTCTCGCCGGGTTAGGACGGGACCCGTGCTCAGCGGGGGCGAACTAGGTCCTGGCGGCCTCCCTTACCGCGGCCCTCTCCCGGAGGGGGAGGGAGCAGCAGCGGCATTGCGGGCCATCCGGGCTGCGCCCACTACGCAAAGGACCTCGAACAGCATCGTCGCGCCATGGAACGCCGTCAGGCCGCCGACGTCGAACGGCGGCGACACCTCCACCACGTCGGCGGCCACCACGTCCAGCCCCATCAGGCCCCGCACGATGCGTTGCGCCTCGATCATCGTCAGGCCGCCGGCCTCCGGCGTGCCGGTGCCGGGCGCCCAGACCGGGTCCAGGCTGTCGATGTCGAACGACAGGTAGCACGGCGCGTCGCCCACCACGCGCCGCGCCTCCTCGACCGCCCAGCGCCAGCCGCGGTCGTGCAGTTCGTCCATCGGCATCACCCGCATGCCGCTGTCCTCGCTGAACCGCCACAGGCTGCCGGGCACGGTGCTGGTGCCGCGCAGGCCGATCTGGATGACGCGCTTGGGGTCCAGCAGTCCTTCTTCCACCGCCCGGCGGAACGGCGTGCCGTGCTGGTAGCGGCTGCCCATGTAGTCGT
>CAXTFY010000642.1:0-2156 GCA_964243265.1 uncultured Acetobacteraceae bacterium
CCCTGAACCCCAAGTGGTACGAGGGCCTGCTCAAGCACGGCTACGAGGGCGTGCGGGAGATCGAGGCGCATGTGACCAACACGCTCGGCTGGTCGGCGACGACGGGGGAGGTGTCGCCCTGGGTCTATCAGTCACTCGCAGAAACCTACGTGCTGGACGCCGAGATGCGGGACCGGATCGCCGGGCTGAACCCGAAGGCGTCGTCAAAAATAGTAAACCGGCTGATCGAGGCGACGGACCGCAACTACTGGTCCCCCGACGCTGCGACCCTGGATGCGCTGCGCCGCGCCGGGGAAGACTTGGAAGACCGCCTTGAGGGCGTCGAAGTGGAGTTGGCCGCATGACCGTTGCAACGATCCCCTACCCCGTGAAGAACAAGGTCTCCCGCCCCGGCGACGGCGAGGGCAGCGTCCAGGTCGCGCTCGACCCGGCGCTGAAGATCGGCACCGCCAAGGTGTTCGCCGTCTATGGCAAGGGCGGCATCGGCAAGAGCACCACCAGCAGCAACCTGTCGGCGGCGTTCAGCAAGCTCGGCAAGCGCGTGCTGCAGATCGGCTGCGACCCCAAGCACGACAGCACCTTCACCCTGACGAAGCGCCTGATCCCCACCGTGATCGACGTGCTCGAGGGCGTGGACTTCCACCCCGAGGAGCTGCGCCCCGAGGACTTCGTCGTCCAGGGCACCGGCGGCGTGATGTGCGTCGAGGCCGGCGGCCCCCCCGCCGGCACCGGCTGCGGCGGCTACGTCGTGGGCCAGACGGTGAAGCTGCTCAAGGAGCATCACCTGCTGGAAGAAACCGACGTGGTGATCTTCGACGTGCTGGGCGACGTGGTGTGCGGCGGCTTCGCCAGCCCGTTGCAGCACGCCGACCGCGCGCTGATCGTGACGGCGAACGACTTCGACAGCATCTTCGCCATGAACCGCATCGTCGCCGCCATCCAGGCGAAGGCGAAGAACTACGACGTGCGGCTCGGCGGTGTGATCGTCAACCGCAGCGCCGCGACGGACCAGGTGGACCGCTACAACAACGCGACGGGGCTGTCGTCCCTGGCGCACTTCCCGGACCTGGACGTGATCCGCCGCAGCCGGCTGAAGAAGAGCACGCTGTTCGAGATGGAGTCCTCCCCGGAGCTGGAGGCCGTGAAGGCGGAGTACCTGCGCCTGGCCGCGCAGCTTTGGGTGGGCACGCAGCCGCTGACCGGCAGCCCGCTGCGCGACCGGGACATCTTCGACCTGCTGGGCTACGACTGATGACCACCGCCACCTACCTCGCCCGGCGCGGACAACTGGAAACCTACTTCGACCGTACGGCGGCGGCCACCTGGGCGCGGCTGACCTCGGACGCGCCGGTCAGCGGCATCCGTGCCACCGTGCGGGCCGGGCGCGACCGGATGCGGGCGACGCTGCTGTCCTGGCTGCCCGAGGACCTGCACGGCACCCGGCTGCTGGACGCCGGCTGCGGCACCGGGGCGCTGTCGGTCGAGGCCGCCCGGCGCGGCGCCGAGGTGGTCGCCATCGACCTGTCCCCGACGCTCGTGGACGTGGCGCGCGACCGGACGCCGGGCGGGCTGCACATCGACTGGCGCAGCGGCGACATGACCGACCCGGCGCTGGGCCGCTTCGATTACGTGGTGGGGATGGACAGCCTGATCCACTACCGCGCGCCCGACATGGCCCGCGTGGCCGCGCAGTTGGCGGCGCTGGCGGACCGGGCGGTGCTGTTCACCTTCGCGCCGCGCACGCCGCTGCTGACGGTGATGCACACCGCCGGCAAGGCGTTCCCCCGCAGCGACCGCGCCCCGGCCATCGAGCCGGTCAGCCACTTCCGCATCAGCAGCCTGCTGCGCTCGGACCCGGCGATGGCCGGGTGGCGCCGCGACCGCACCGTGCGGATCGCCAGCGGCTTCTACACCTCGCAAGCGTTGGAGCTGATCCGTCTATGAGCGACCGCATCATCCCCTCCTGGACCCCGCATGGCCTGGCTGCCCGGCTGAAGCGGGTCAACGCCAAGGCCGGCAGCAAGTGGGCCACCATCGGCAGCGGCTTCCTGCCGTTCGCCGACGCCGCGTCGGACACGCTGCCGATGGGGCGGCTGCTGCGGCTGTCCCTGTTCCAGGTGACGGTGGGGATGGCGGTGGTGCTGCTGATCGGCACC
>CAXTFY010000643.1:0-2146 GCA_964243265.1 uncultured Acetobacteraceae bacterium
TCAAATTTCCAGCCGGACCTGCGCTTAGACCGATCGTTCTATCACCTACACCCGCGACGGGTTCCGTGCGTCCTGCAGGCGGCGGATCGATGGAAAGAACGCGGCCCGGACGTGCGCCAGGCTCATTCGGCCGCCTCGCCGAGGATGGGCACGGCAGCCGGCCGGTCGGCGGCGCGGGGCTTCCATCGCAGTGCCGGCCGCTCCACCAGGTGCCAGGACAGCGCCGCGAACGGCACGGTCAGCACCATGCAGGTCAGGATGGGGTATTCGTCGCGCGGCATTGCCCCCAGGATCACCTGCTGCACCGGGAACGCATACAGGTACATCCCGTACGACAGGTCACCGAACCGCCCCGCCCGGCGGATCACCGGCATCGACCCCCGGCCGAAGCACAGCACCATGTAGGGCAGCGTGACCCACTCGACCGGGATGTTCCACCAGCCGTACCAGCTCGCGACCATCCAGTTCAGCGAGTAGCCCAGGATGGCGAAGTCCGCCCGGTAGAAGTCGGGCACCCGGTCCTGCAGCAGCCGATACAGCGCGCCGATGAAGAAGAACGGCACCTGGACCAGCATGTACTTCACGTCGGTCGCGTTGATGACGAACGCCTCGCCGGTGTAGCCATAGAACAGCCACAGCCCCAACGTGCCCACCAGCACGCCGCCCATGCCCAGCGCCCACATGCGGGGCCGCAGCGCCAGCAACGCGAACAGCGGCACCGTCAGGTAGCACAGCACCTCGGGGAACAGGCTCCACAGCGAGCCGTTGACGGCGCCGCCTAGGTGCATGCCCTCGAACACGCCGGGCAGGTAGAGCACCGGGTGGAAAGCGATGTTGCCCAGGTACTTGAAGGTGTTGTGGCTGGTCAGGTACTGCAGCAGCGGCAGCCGGGTCAGCCGCGTGCCCAGGATGTAGGTCGAGAACACCACGCAGGCGGCCAGGCCCGGCAGGATGCGCAGGGCGCGCTTCTGCAGGAACACCAGCAGGTCCGGCGTCCGCATCCAGCTTCCGGTGACCATGTAGCCGCTGATGCTGAAGAAGATGTCCAGCCCGATGCGCGCGAACGGCACGCCCCAGAAGCCCGGCCCAGTGTTGGTCGAGAGCACCCAGCCATGCCCGTAGATCACCATCAGCGCCGCAAACAGCCGCAGGAAGTCGAAGTTGTTGTCCCTGCTGCCCCCTCTCCCTCCGGGAGAGGGCTGGGGTGAGGGGATCTTGGCGCCGGGGACTGCCATCGCGGGTGGGAGCGGGCTGCTGGGGGCTGGGCGCGTGCCCGAAGACCCCCTCACCCCGGCCCTCTCCCGGAGGGAGAGGGAGAAGGCACGCGTTGGGCTTGGATGACGTCCAGCACCGCCCGCTCCCAGCGTGGCGCCAGGGCTGGGGCCTGGTACAGCGCCGCCCGCCGCAGCCCGCGGTCGCGCATGTCGGACAGGTGCCCCGCTTCCCGCGGCAGGTCGACCAGCCGGGCCAGGATGCCCGCCAGTTGCTCGTCGTCGTAGGGATCAAAGTACTCGGCGGCGTCGCCATACACCCAGCGGTGTACCGGGATGCCGCTCGCCACCAGGGGCGTGCCGCACGCCATGCCCTCGACGCCGCTGTAGTCGAACCCCTCCGCCCGGCTCGGCGCCACCACCAGGTGCGCCATCGAGTACAGCACCCGCAGCTCCGACAGGGGCACGCCGGACACGTGGTAGGCGCCCTCCCGCACCAGCAGCTTCAATTCTGCCAGCTCGGCGTCGGAGCGCCAGCCGGGGTTGGCGACGATCAGCAACTGCATCGGGGTCTTGGTGATGCGCCGGGCCAGCTCGAAGCCGCGGAACAGACGCAGGTAGTTCTTGCGCGGCTCCAGCGTCGAGCAGGCGATAATCAGCTTGGGCAGCGGCTCGCCCGGCGCTTCCCGCCGTCCGCCCGATGGTGCCGTCGCGGTGCTGGCCCGGCGGCGCAGGATAGTCCGCAGCTCCGCGTCCGGGCGCACGTCCGGGCGGTACTCGGGGGCGACCAGCGCGGGGATGGTGTGGATGCGCGGCTCGGCATCGGGGAACAGCGCCAGCACGTCCTCGCGCACCGGCTCGCTGTCGCAGTAGAAGTGCGCGCCCTGCTCGATGTTGCGGCGCATCATGCTGGCGTGGCTGTTGGCGTGCGGCCA
>CAXTFY010000644.1:0-2138 GCA_964243265.1 uncultured Acetobacteraceae bacterium
CGTCAGCGCGCCATAGCCGAGGCTCGGCACGCTGATGACGGAAAGCTTTGGGTCGCGCCCGGCGGCCTCGACGTCCAGCGGCGCCACCTCGGCGATATCCAGCGCGCCGGCCTGCAGGTTGGCCAGGCGGATGCTGCTGTCGGGGATCACGCGGTAAGTCACGTGGTCGTAGTGGATGCGGCCGGCGTCCCAATAGCCGGGGAAGCGGTCGAGCGCGATGTGGTCCTGCGCCACCCGCTCGACGAAGCGGAACGGCCCGGCGCACACCGGATGCAGCCCGAAGTCCTTGCCCGCCGCCTCGGCCGCCTTTGGGCTGACCATCATGCCCGCCCGGTCCGTCAGCACCGCGATGAACGGGGAGAACGGCTGCTTCAGCACCACCCGGACCGTCAGCGGGTCCACCACCTCCACCCGCTCCATCGCGCCGATCTCGCTGCGGCGGAAGCTGCCGTTCAGGGTGGCATGGCGGTCCAGCGTGTACTTCACCGCCGCCGCGTCGAACGGCTCGCCATCCTGGAACAGCACGCCGGAGCGCAGGTGGATCACCAGCGTCACCGGGTCGGTCCACTCATAGCCCGACGCCAGCACCGGCACGATGGCCTGCTTGGCGTCGAGGTCGAACAGCTTGTCGCAGATCGCCGTCATCACCAGCGTGCCGACATAGGTCCGCGACAGCGTGGGATCGAGGATGTCGGGATCGTCCCGCATGCCGATCCACAGGGCCTGCGCCTGGGCATGTGCCGCAAAGCCCAGCAGCACGGCGGTCAGCAGCAGGCGGCGCATCGCAGGTCCTCCGGTCATCCAGCCCGGCCGATGCACGAACCTTGCCAGCCCCATCTCTGCATGGGCGCCGCCGCTGGCACGCTTCCTGCTGGGCGCTGTCCAGGAACAGCCCAGGAGAACCAGCACCGATGCCCCAGCACACCCTGGCCGCCACGCCCGCAACCGTCCGCATCGGCCAGTTCAACGCAGCCTTCCCGCCCGTGCTCACCATCCGGTCCGGCGATACGGTCGCCGTCGAGTGCGTGTCCGGCCGTGCGGGCGTGCTCCCGCCGCCCGGCAGCGGCCTGCTGGTGCCCGACGGGCTGGCGGCGATCATCGCCGCGAACCCGAACCCGCCGCCGGGCCACATCATGACCGGCCCCATCGCCATCGAGGGCGCCGAGCCCGGCGACACGCTCGAAATCCGCATCGACGCCATCGAGCCCGGCGCCAACTGGGGTTACAACGTCATCCGCCCGCTGGCCGGCACCCTGCCGGAGGACTTCCACGACACCACCCTGATGCACATCCCGGTGGACTCCGCCGCCCGCACCTGCACCCTGCCCTGGGGCACCACCCTCCCGCTTGCCCCATTCTTCGGCGTCATGGGCGTAGCCCCGCCCCCCGCAATGGAAACCATCGGCTCCAAGGAACCCCGCCTGCACGGCGGCAACCTGGACAACAAGGAACTGGTCGCCGGCAGCACCCTGTTCCTGCCGGTCTGGGTGCCCGGCGCCAACTTCTCGGTCGGCGACGGCCACGGCGTCCAAGGCGACGGCGAAGTCTGCGTGACCGCCCTGGAAATGTGCCTGAACGGCCGTTTCACCTTCGTCCTGCACCATCAGCAGCCCGGCGCCCCGTTCCGCTACCCCCGAGCCGAAACCCCCACCCACTTCATCAGCATGGGCATGCACGAGGACATGGACCAGGCGATGAAGACCGCCCTGCGCGAGATGATCGCCTTCATCTGCACCCGCACCAACCTGTCGCCGGAGCAGGCCTACGCCTTCTGCTCGCTAGCCGTGGACTTCCACGTGACGCAGAGCGTAAACGGCGAAAAGGGAGTGCACGGCATGCTGCGCCGGGGCGTGCTCTTCTAAGCAGCCTCACGCGGCTCCAAGCAGGCGAGTGCGGCCTGGCACACCAACCGCCATCCGCTCCGACCCTCCCCGTCATCGCGAGGAGCACAGCAACGAAGCAGTCCAACAGCCGCCGCCTCGCGATGACGGTGCGGGACTGCGATGGTCAGGACCGCGGGCGCAACCCCACGCCAGCGCCACCCTCGCAACGGCAGTGCCTAAGACCAACCGCCATCTGCTCCAACCGTTTTTCCGGTAAGCCTCGTAGGGCGTATAAGCGAAGCGCCATACGCCGCC
>CAXTFY010000645.1:0-2135 GCA_964243265.1 uncultured Acetobacteraceae bacterium
GAAAAGGTGGTGGACATGATCGGGACCCTGCTGGGCAACGAGCTGTTCGCCGCCCTTGCCGGCTCGGACATCAAGGTGGGCGGCCTGCAGGACCTGTGCGGCCTGAACGTCGCCACCACGCGCGGCTCGCGTGAGATGGTGTTCGCCGCCGGGCAGACCCCGCAATGCGAGGCCGCCGGCCGCAAGCCGATCAACGCCCTGGCCTTCAACGACGGCAACGGCGCGGCGGAGGCGCTGATGAGCCGCCGGGCCGACCTGTTCTGGCTGGGGTCCACCGCCGTCAGCTACTTCGTCGCGCAGTCGAAGGGCCGGGTAAAGGTGGTCGGCAGCTACACCGACACCAGCTACCTCGGCGTCGCGCTGCCCAAGGGATCCGACCTGGCCGCGCCGTTGCAGGCGGCGATCCAGCGCATCATGGACAACGGCATCTACGGCAAGATCGTCGAGAAGTGGGGCCTGCAGGGCAATGCGGTCAAGCAGGCGCCGCTGAACCCGACCGGCACGCCGCTGTGATCGGCGGCGGCGCCCTGCCGCAGCGCGTGGTGCCGCTGCGCCATACCGGGACCTGGGTGGCCAGCGCCGCCGTCGCCCTGGTGGCCGCCCTTATGCTGGTCAGCGTCGCCACCAACCCGGCCTTCGGGTGGCCGGTGGTGGCCGAGTACATGCTGGACCCGCAGATCCTGCTCGGCCTGCTGCGCACGCTGGAGCTGACGGTCGTCGCCATGGCAATCGGGCTGGTGCTGGGCACCCTGCTGGCGATGATGCGGCTGTCGCCCAACCGGCTGCTGTCGGTGGTGGCGTGGCTGTATATCTGGTTCTTCCGCAGCGTTCCGGCCCTGGTGCAGCTTATCTTCTGGTACAACTTCGGTGCGCTGTACCCCGTGATCGCGCTGCGCGTGCCGTTCGGGCCGACGCTGTTCAGCGCCGACACCAACACGCTGATCACCCCGGTGTTCGCAGCCCTCGCCGGGCTGGGCCTAGCGCAGGCGGCTTACACGGCAGAGGTGATCCGCGGCGGCATCCTGTCCGTGCCGCGCGGGCAGACGCGGGCGGCGCTGGCGCTCGGCATGGGGCCGCTCACGACGTTCCGCCGCATCGTGTTCCCGCAGGCCATGCGGGTCATCATCCCGCCGGTCGGCAACGAGGTGATCTCGATGGTCAAGAACACGTCGCTGGTGAGCGTGATCGCGCTGGCGGAGCTGCTTTACACCGCGCAGCTCATCTACGCCCGCACCTATGAGACGATCCCGCTGCTGATCGTCGCCTCGTTGTGGTACCTCGTCCTGGTTTCGGTGCTGTCGGCCGGGCAGCACGTCCTTGAGCGCCGTTATCACCAGCATTGAACGCCTGATCCATGAGCAGGCGGCACCGGCCAGCATGGTCCGCATCCGCGGCCTGACGAAGCGCTATGGCGGGCGCGAGGTGCTGCGCGGCATCGACCTCGACGTGGCGGCCGGCAGCGTGATGTGCATTATCGGCCCCTCCGGCTCGGGCAAGAGCACGCTGCTGTCATGCATCAACCACCTGGAGCGCATCGACGCCGGGCGGGTGTGGGTGGCCGGGGAGCTTGTCGGCTACCGCGAGCGCGACGGCGTGCTGCATGAGCTGCCGGAACGCCAAGTGGCGCGGATGCGGCAGCGGGTCGGCATGGTGTTCCAGGGGTTCAACCTGTTCCCGCACATGACGGCGCTGCAGAACATCACCGAGGCGCCGGTGCAGGTGCGGCGCCAGCGCCCGGCCGAGGCGCGGGCGCGGGGTTTGGCGCTGCTGGACCGCGTGGGCCTGGCGGCGAAGGGGGGCATGTTCCCCGCGCAGCTCTCCGGCGGGGAGCAGCAGCGGGTGGCCATCGCCCGGGCGCTGGCGATGGACCCGCAACTGATGCTGTTCGACGAGCCAACGTCGGCGCTGGACCCGGAGCTGGTGGGCGAGGTGCTGGCCGTGATGCGCGACCTGGCGCGGTCGGGCATGACGATGATGGTGGTGACGCACGAGCTTGCCTTCGCCCGCGAGGTCGGCGACGAGCTGGTGTTCATGGACGCCGGGGTGATCATCGAACGCGGCACGCCGCGGGCCGTGCTGGGCGCCCCGCAGGAGCGGCGCACGCAGGATTTCCTGTCGCGGGTGCTGTAGGCCGC
>CAXTFY010000646.1:0-2123 GCA_964243265.1 uncultured Acetobacteraceae bacterium
CATCAGGCCATTTTGCCCACCTCTACAATTAAGGCAAGCTGCTACTAACTATGGTAAAGCCTCTTCGGCCGCCGTCCAGTTCACCGCCCATTCCGTCCGCTAATCCCGCTTTGCGCTTTGCGTCGTATGCTGGAGCTTGGACGCCCAATCTCCGTCCCTACAGCCTGCCCCCCGAGCGGAGCAGAGACAATTGTGCCTTTGCGTCAGCTCTGCGCGACACGACTGCCGATGCACCTCGAACACCTCGTCCACCCAACCCGCGGGCAACGCATGCTCCAGGGCCAGCCACGCCATCACGCCAGCCGGCGCGTGCCGTTCGAACTGCTGCAATACGGCCGGCCAAAACCAACCCGATCCCATCAAACTTCGTGTCCATCCATCGACGGCTGGGAAAGGCATGGACACCCTGAAAGGGGCGGTCCTAAGAGGCTTTACGGCCAACATGCCCGGTAGTACCCGGTCCGAAAAAAGTGAGGGTGCTGGCATGCGTGTCCTGATCGTCGGTGCCGCCGGGATGATCGGACGCCGACTTGCACGGCTATTGATGCGTCAGGACGACGTGGTGCTTCGCCTGGCCGACCGTGTTCCGGTGACGCTCCTGCCCGGCGAAGGCGAGCGGATTGAATGCCGCGTCGGCGATTTCTGCGACGAGGCGTTCGCGCGGGCACTGCTGCAGGACGTGGATTGCCTGTTCCATCTTGCGGCCCTGCTCGCGACAGAGAGCGAGGCCGACCTGCACCGCGGCTTGGCGGTCAACGTCGTGGGGCTGATGCAGCTTTTGCGTCTGTGCGAGGCGCTGCCGCAGCCGCCCCGTCTCCTCTACGCCAGTTCAGTCGCGGCGTTCGGCGGAACGCTACCGGATGTCGTGGACGACCATGTCGCCCGGACACCGCAAACGTCCTACGGCACACACAAGGCCATCGCCGAGCTGTTGATCGACGACTACACGCGACGCGGACTGGTCGACGGACGCGTGCTGCGGCTGCCGATCGTGCTCGTTCGCAACGGGCCACCCACGACCGCAGTGTCGGACCGGGTCGCAGCCCTGATCCGCGAGCCGTTGCTAGGACGCGACGTGACGTGCGGTCTTCAGCCGGATACATGCATGGCGATCACCTCGGCGCAGCATGCGGCCGTGGCGTTCCAGCGCTTGGCGCAGGTCGACACCGGGTCACTCGGCCCTGCCAGGGCGATGAACCTGCCGTCGCTGAGCGTCACCGCGGGAGAGTTGGCGGAGGCCGTCCGCCGCGCTCCCGTCGCAACGCTCGGACGTATTACTTGGGTGCCCGATGCGACTTTGCAGGCCGTAGTCGATAGCTGGCCCAGGCGTTTTGCCTCCAGCGCGGCACGCGTTCTCGGCCTGGCGTCACCGGATACCGCGGACAGCATCGTTGCCGCCTTCGTCGCCGAGAACGGGCTGCACTGAGATGCATGACACGTCGAGCCACGAAGCTGAAATCTGCATCATCGGCGCCGGGTCGTCCGGGATCGCTGTCGGCAAAGCGCTGAAACAAGCGGGGCTCGCCTTCGACTGCTTCGAGATCGGCTCAGACCTTGGTGGGATGTGGCGCTACGAAAACGATAACGGCCTCTCCTCTGCCTACCGCAGCCTGCACATCGACACCAGCCGCGGCAACCTGGCGTACTCCGACTTCCCCTTCCCGGATGGCCTACCGGACTTCCTGTCCCACCGCGACGTGCTGCGCTACCTGAAGGCCTACGCCGACCATTTCGGCGTGCGCGGCCACGTTCGCTTCTCGACGCCGATGCAACGCGTAGCGCCGGCGCCCGGCGGCGGCTGGGACGTGACGCTGCGGGCGGCAAGACCCGGCACTACGGCAGCGTCGTCGTCGCCAACGGCCACCTTTGGGACCCGCGCATGCCGGACTTCCCCGGCGAGTTCGGCGGCACAGCGATCCACTCGCACCATTACCGCACCGCCGCGCCCTTCAGCGGTAAAGACGTGCTGATTGTCGGCCTCGGCAATTCGGCCGTCGACATCGCGGTCGACCTCTGCAAGCAGGCGAACAGCACGCTGGTCTCCACCCGGCGCAGCGCTTGGATCATGCCAAAATACCTGATGGGCGTGCCCATCGACCGCTGGTCCGGCTTTCTGGCCCGGC
>CAXTFY010000647.1:0-2117 GCA_964243265.1 uncultured Acetobacteraceae bacterium
TCGCGGTTGCGCGGCGGCTAAGTCATCGACCCGGCGGTCTCTGCAAGGCGCTCCGCATTCGCGGTGACGGCCTGGTGGACCGGGGTCATCATGGCCGCCTGCGCGCTGAGCGCCAACATCCCCATCACCGTGCAATGCGCCGACGCGCGCTGGAACCACCCAGTGACGAACCGCTCCTGCGCCTCCGCCCACGCCACGGGGCTGGTGCAGCGCGCCATTGCCATCGCGGCCTGCGTCGTCGCCACCAGTTCGTTCAGCGCCAGGTGCGCCACGTGCTGACTGGCCTCCGCCGAATGCTCGAGCATGATCGTGCCGACCTCCGGGAACGCCGCCACCTTCTCCGGAACGATCCGCCCGGATTCGCCATGGCCGGCCTGTTGCGGATCGATTGCGGCGGCGGCCCCCAAATCCATCCGCTTGGCGATGACCCGGCCGCTGGCCGCCGCGATGCCGCTGCCATGACCGGCATCCTCCCCCGCCAGCGCCGTCACGCCACTGATCGCCTCTGTTCCGCCCTTGTTCAAAGGCGTGTTCCTCGAGGCCGGCGAGGGTTCGCCGATGGCGAAATGCACGAGGCTTGGAAGCTCATGGCGAAGGCCCGGCATCTGGTTGATCACTTCCACCATCAATGCAGGCCAGCCCCGCGGCAGGCCGTAGTCGAGGGATTTCAGGCCGCAAAGCGCCGGGTGCCATCCCTGCAACACCGGTCCCAACTCATCGCGGTTGACGCCCCACGGCATCGGCGGCAGGCGGTAACGCGGGGTTTGCTGCAGCCCCGCCAGCGTCAGGCGGGAGAACCAGCGCGGCACGGTGTCGAACGTCATCTCGGCGCCGGGAAAGCGGTCCGCGATGCCGCACAACAACCGCCGCACGCGGTCCGGCTCCAGATACATCAGCAATCCCTGGGCGACGATGAACACGCCGCACGCCGGGTCGACCGCATCCATCCAGGCCGGCTCGACGGCGCACTGCGCGATGTGGCGGAACCGTCCAGTGGGTTGGACGAACCGCTCGCGTATCTGGATGGCGTCGGGCAGATCGACGGAGAGCCACCGCATGCGGCCGTTGTCGACGCGCCGCGCCTGGGTCTCCAGCCCTTCGCCGAGCGACACCACGCAGCCATCGGGGTGGCATTCCAGCCAGCCGCGCAACACCTTGTCGATCGCCGCTGCACGGACCGCCAGCGACCCGGCTGGTTCGCCGAAATGGCCGTCGAAATCATAGTCTATCGCATCGTGGATGCGTACGCTGTCCGGGTCCACCAGAACGCCGTCCAGCCGCCTCGCCTCGCTGGCCCGGTTATGCAGTGCCCAAAGCATGGTTTCGGAAACGCCAGACAGAGCGGGTGCGATTTTGTGGGTTTGCATCAGGTAGGTCTTCCAGAAGGAAGCAGGGGTTTCGTCGCAGCGCTGCTACGCTGCACCGTTCCTGGGCGACAGCCTCGGAAACTACCTACTGGAGCGAGCCAAACCGGCCAGGGTCGATCGCGAGCGCCAGGCTCAGCGCCCCGCTCGGGCCGAGGCCGGGCACCTCGGCCACCCGCTGGCGGACCGGATCGGCCTTGTGCCGCTGCTGCATCCGGCGCTCCAGCCCGGCGATCTCAGCCGCAAACGCTGCGCGTCCCAGCGAGACCATCAAGCTGGGCCACCTGGGCGCCCAGCAACGCCAGCATCCCCTTGGCGGCCTCCGGCACCGTTTCTTCGGCCGCCAAGGCTTTGAGCAATGCCGGCGGCTGGCCGATGTTCTTGGCCGCCACGATGCCGAACGGCGACCTGGGCGGCTTCGTCGGTCCCTTCATGGTCGGCTGGATCAAGGACGCCACCGACGGCTTCGCGGGCGCGCTCTGCTTCCTGGCCGCAACCGCGGTCGCGTCTGCAGTGATCGTGCTGGTGACGATCCCGTCGCGTGAGGCGGCCGCGATAAGAGGGGTCGCGGGACGCACACAATCGCGTACATAATCGAGCACCGGATGGCGGGTAGCTGTACAACAGCGTGCCCGCCGGGGTCCTGCCGGATGCGGCGGGAAGGCTGGGCGACAGGCTCGGCAACGAAGGAGTAAGCGATGCCCAAAGGTTCTGACCTGCTTGTGGCGGCCCTGGAGAACGAGGGCGTGGACC
>CAXTFY010000648.1:0-2115 GCA_964243265.1 uncultured Acetobacteraceae bacterium
TCCTCGTCCGTCAGGATCAGCGCCGCGGCGCCGTCGCTGACCAGGGAGCAGTCGGTGCGCTTCAGCGGCTGGGCGACGTAGGGGTTGCGGTCGCTGACGGCCCGGCAGAACTCGTAGCCGAGGTCCTTCCGCATTTGCGCATAGGGGTTGTCCACGCCGTTCTTGTGGTTCTTGGCGGCGATGGCGGCCAAGGCGTCGGACTGGTCGCCATACCGCTGGAAGTAACGCTCGGCGATGCGGCCGAACACCCCGGCGAAGCCCGCGGGGATGTCGCCCTCCTCCCGCCGGTAGCTGGCGCCGAGCAGGTTGTCGCCCACCTGCGCGCCGGGCGTGGCCGTCATCTTCTCCGCGCCGATCACCAGGGCGAAGCGTCCCCGCCCGGCGGCCAGGAAGTCGCGCGCGCCGTGGATCGCGGCGGAGCCGGAGGCGCAGGCGTTCTCATACCGGGTGGCGGGCTTGAAGCGCAGCGCCTCGATCCCCTGCATGGGCAGGCTGCTGGGGAAGTCCTGGCGGGAGAAGCCGTTGTTGAACAGGCCGACGAAGACGCCGTCGATCTCAGAGGGTCCGATGCCAGCGTTCTCGATGGCGGCGCCGGCGACGCGGTCGATCAGGCTCTCGACATCCGGGTCCTCCAGCTTGCCAAACGGGCTGTGCGCCCAGCCGACGATGCATGTGTCCATGGCGTCCTCCTGCGTGTGTCACGGCAGAAATCGGGCTTTTGGCCGGCGGATGCAACCGTCAGCGATGACCGGCCGGCGACAACCGTTAGAGGGCGCAAGCCGCCGCAGCCTCGACCGGGCGCCCCGTGACGGGCGCCAGAAGGCCGGCCTAAGCAGGCTTGCGCGACTTGTCACACGGATGGCCTGCGGCCGTGCCAAGCCACGCAAGCCTGCTTAGGCTTTCATCCCTGCGCAAACCTGCAGAGGTTTGCTTAGTGCAGGATGATCGCCACGCGGCGGTTCTGCGGCTCCCGGACGCCGGGGCCGGTTGCCACCAGCAGCCGGGTGTCGCCGAAGGCCTGTATGGCGATCTCTCCGCCTGGCACGCCATGGCGCAGCAGCTCGGCCTCGACAGCCCGGGCACGCCGAAGCGACAGCGCCTGGTTGTATGCCGGGGTGCCCGAGCTGTCGGCGTTGCCCTGCACGTCGATGCGGGTCGTCTGGACGCGGGTGCTGGCCTCCGCGGCTTCGGTGATGATCTGGCGGGCGCGGTCGGTCAGGTCCGCGCGGTCCCAATCGAAGAACACCAAGTAGGAGCGCGACGGGACCTGCGCCGGCTGCGGCGCTGGGGCCTCAACGGGCGCCGCAGACGGCGGATGGTTGAAGGCGTAGGCGAACCCGACGGTGAACTGGTGCAGGAACGCTGGCGACAGGCTCACCGTGCCCTTGCTGAGCCCGGCGGAGGTGAAGGACTCGCCCACAGCGCCTGAGTTCACCTGGATGCCGATCAGGCGGTAGTCGGTGGTGAACTTTAGTCCGGGGACGGCCTCGATCGGAAAGCCGAGCCCAACGATGCCCTGATAGGCGAAGTTCGCGCCGGTTCCGCCAAGCCGGAACACGTCGCCATTCTGCGACACGCTGCTCAGCGGCGCGAAGTGCGTCCAGAGCACGCCGACACCAGCGCCGACATAGGGCTGGACGACCGTCTCGTTGATGCCGAACCTGGTCGGATCGATGTCGTAGAACACGTTGCCGAACAGGCCGTAGGTGCCTTGGTTTCCGGTCGTCAGGCTCGGCAGGGCGGTCGGCACGCGGTTGATGACGTTGTTGTAGTCGTAGGCGCCCTCGAGTTCGAGCCGCAATCCGTTGCCAAGACCCCAACCGACCGAACCAGCGCCGACATAGCCGGGGCCGAAACGGTAACGGGTGCTTGGCAGGGTCTCGGGCGATAGGCGGGGATGGTCGAAAATGTCCTGCAGCAAATTGTAGCCGGCGCCAACGCTGACATACAGGCCCGTGACGGGCGGCGGAGCCTGGGCGAATGCTGGGAGAGGGGCGGTCATCAGGATGGCGGCGGGCAGGATAGGGCGGCGCATGGAACCTCGTGGGTAGGTCTGTCTGGGTCGCGGCTTGTCTATGATGGCGCGGATTGAGTCACCTGTCCTCGCCAGAATTG
>CAXTFY010000649.1:0-2112 GCA_964243265.1 uncultured Acetobacteraceae bacterium
CCGCTCCGGACGCCCTGCGGAACGCACCACCGGTGCATTGGTCCATATGACTACCCTCTAACCCTCCGCCCAACCTCCGCCCGTGCTCCGCACGTCCTCCGCTCGTCCTCCGGACCTAGAGGGGACGCCCTCGGCGTCCAATCCCGTTCGCAAGAAGGACTGGCAGCGTGAGCCTGGTGAGAGGGAGGAGCCGATGCCGAAGTCAAAGCGCGAGCTGAGGGAAGTGCTTCCGGCGCTGAAGCGCGGGGAGGAGAGGTCAACGCTGTTCTGGTGGATGCTGGATCACATCGACGAGCTGGTTGCCGCCGCAAACGGCCGCCGGCCGCGTTGGGGGCAACTGTGCGAGCGGTTCGCCTCGCTCGACCTGAAGGATGGCCGTGGGTGCCTGCCCTCTGCGGAAGCAGCCCGGCGCACCTGGCGCCACGTCCGGCTCTACGCCGCCAGTCAAGAAGCAGCCAAGTCACCCAAGCGCAGCAAGCCCCCGTCGCGGATGTCACCCGATTGGCGCCCGGAGGTCGTGCCACCGGCGGTTCAGCCTGGGACCATGGTTCCAGCACTTCGTGGTCCAACGGGCCTGGTCCCGGCGCGTAGCAGTAGTCTGGCGGCCCTTGAGGAAGACCCGGCCGCCAAGGCGCGGGCGGATGCCATGATGGATAATGTGATGCAGCAGCTGCTCGACATGGACCGCAAGACGTTCGGCCCATGAGCAGGGAGAAGCGGTCCGTTCGCAAAACCCGGGCGCAGAACCAGGGCCGTTGCCATGCAAGGAGGTGCATCGTGCCTGACACTCATGTTCGAGCGGACGAAAATCCAGAGTTGTTGCTTCTAGCGGCCATTGGGCGGCAGCGGGTTGGCAAGACTGCGTTGCTCAATGCGCTCGTGCAGCATTGCCGTGGCCTGGGCGGCGAAGTGGTCGTGTTGAACGCTGACCAGCAGAACAGCACGCACAGCCTGTCCACGTTCTTTCCGGACGCCAAGGTCCCGCCGCCGGGCAGCTTGATGGACAACCGCGCCTGGATCGAGGCGGAGCTGGTGGCGATGGTGCAGGGCCGCCATCATGCCGTGCTGGATGCCGGTGGCGGCTGGACCGGGTTCTCGTCCCTGGTGGAGGACGTGCCGTTGCATGAGAGCTTGCAGGCCAGCCGGGTCAAGCTGATCGGTCTCGTGTGCGTCGGCACGGAGCAGGCCGACCTCGACTACCTGGAGCGCAACCTGGACAACGGCACATTCCATCCCGAGCGGACCGTCATCGTGTTGAACGCTGGCCTGATCACATCGGGCCGATCGGCGTCGGGAGCGTTCTTGGCAGTGTCGAAAACCCCGGCGGTGCGGGAAGCCACTCTGCGCGGCGCCAGAGTGATCGTCATGCCGGCGCTGGGGTGCATGTCGGAGGTGACGGACCGTGGCATCACCTTTGCGGAGGCGTCGGAGGGCCGCGTGCGTCCGGGGCAGGCGCCGATGTCGCTGTTTGACCCGGCGCGGGTGCGCGACTGGTGGACGAGGAAGATGCCGACCTTTTTCGAGCAGTTCCCGCCGGATTGGCTGCCGATTGATCGAGCGGCCCGCGTATTCACGGCTGGCGCAGGAGAACGCTGATGGCAAGCACGATGGACGGGCCCCTGAGTGGGGGCGAGCCGGACGAAGTGGGGCAGTCGCTGGCGGCACACTCTGACGGGCCACAAGCGGGTTCGGGTGACGGAGCGGCTGCGCCGGGCGCGGACGGTGAGGGTCCCGCACACCCGACCGCCCGGGCGGCTGAGCCACGGCCACTCGCTTCCGCATTGAAGGAAGTCGAGCGGACGGCCGGGGAGTTCGGCATCCGTCCTGAGCTTCCCGAGGGCCGCTTCGTGTCGGCGTTGATGACCGCGATCGCCGAGCTGGGCCGCGTGAGCGACTCGGCCCGCAGTGACTTCAAGCAGCTATTCGACCAGAACCGCGAGGCAGCGAAGGACGAGCTGCTGCGGGCAAAGGAGATGACGAGGGCGGCGCAGGTATCGTTGAGCCAGGCGCGGCAGGCTGGCCTGACGTATGAGGTGGAGCGGGAGAACCTGGTGCTCCGGATGATCAAGGAGACGCTGCCGCTGTTCATCGAGAAGATGCAGGGCACGCTGG
>CAXTFY010000650.1:0-2076 GCA_964243265.1 uncultured Acetobacteraceae bacterium
TCGCCGCGGTCGAGGCCGAGCAGGGCGGCGTCCACCATGTCGGTCGCCTCCATGATCAGGCCGGGCATCATCGCCTCGATGTCCTTGCCGGAGCGCTGCCAGATCTCGGTGCGGGTGGCGCCGGGCAGGACCGCCTGCACGTGCACGCCGGCTGCCTTCACGGCCTCCGCCAAGCTGATCGAGAGGTTCAGGATGTAGGCCTTGGAGCCGCTGTAGACGCCATCGAACCGCTCCGGCGCAACAGCCAGCACCGAGGCGATGTTGATGATCGCCCCAGCCCGGCGCGCGACGAAGGCGTTGCCGGCCGTGTGCGCGAGCAGCGTCGGCGCGGTGACGTTGACGGCGATCAGCCGCTGCAGCGCGTCGGGGCCGTTTTCCAGCAGGCTGCCGTTGAGCGAGATGCCGGCGTTGTTGACCAGCATGGTCAGGCTGGCGTCGGACGCGAGCCGCTCCTGCACGCGGGCGACATCGGCCGGGTTGGCGAGGTCGGCCGCAAGCACATCGACGGTGCGGCCGGTCGCGGCTCGCAGCTTGGTTGCGAGCGCCTCCAACCGGCTGGCATCGCGGGCGACGAGCACGAGGTCGTGGCCGCGGTGCGCGAGGCGGTCGGCATAGACGGCGCCGATGCCGGACGACGCGCCGGTGACGAGGGCGGTGCCCGCGGCGGCGCGAGAAATCGGTTGGGTCATGGAAGCTCTCCGAAGGGCGGCCGGATGCCGTCGCTTGCATTATGATAGCCATTGGCTTGCAATATGCAAGCGGGTCGCCTAAATCGGTCGTATGCAACGCACAAGCTTCGACGCCATGCCCTGTCCAATCGCTCGCAGCCTGGAGCGCGTGGGCGAGTGGTGGAGCATGCTGATCCTGCGCGACGCGTTTGCCGGGCTGACGCGGTTCGACGAGTTTGAGAAAAGCCTGGGGATCGCGCCCAACATGCTCAGCCGCCGGTTGGCGGCGCTGGTCGAGGCCGGGATGCTGGAGAGGCGGCGCTACAGCGAGCGGCCGCCGCGGGACGAGTATGTGCTGACCGGGCGGGGGCGGGACTTCCGCGAGGTGCTGTTCGCGCTGATGGCATTCGGCAACCGCCACTTCGCGCCGGAGGGGGCGAGCGTGATGGTGGTCGATGCGGCGTCGGGCGCACCGGCCGATCCGGTGCTGATCGACCGGACGTCAGGCCGGGTGCTGGCTGAGCCTGCCTTCAAGGTCGTTGCGGGTCCCGCCGCGACCGAGCGGGTGCACGCGCGGATGGCCAAGCGCCGGCTGGCTGAAGGCTTGGCAGACCCGGGGCGCTGACGGACCTGTTGTATGCGGAGCGCCTTGATCCGCTCTGCGGCTCAAGCCTCTCCTGAGCCGCGGCCGGCGTGGATGGCCTTGTCGCGGTCGTCAGACATGGCATAGGCGGTGGGTGCAATGATCGGCACCCTCGCGGTAGCGGGATGCTTCTTGATCGCCACCGCCGTCCAGCCGTCCATGACCGGCAGGTTCATGTCGAGCAGGATCACGTCGGGGTGCTCCGAGTGCGCCTCGTCCACGCCCTCCCGCCCGTCCGTCGCGACCACGACCTCCTAGTCATGGCGCTTCAGGCGACGCGACAGGAAATCCCGGGTCTCCTCGTGGTCCTCGACCAGCAGGATGTGCATCGTCATCCCCGGTGTCCTTCGCTCAGGCGTTCGCGTCGGTCGGCAAGGGCGGCGCGAGCGTGCGCAGCTCCCCGGCCAGGTCCCGTAGGCTGGTGTCGCCCTTGTTCAGCACCTGGCTGGCCCCGTGCAGCCGGCGCCGTTCCTCGTTGGTCAGGTCGCGCGCCGTGAGCACCACGACGGGGATGTCGGCGCATCCGGGACGCTCGCGCAGCGCGTGCAGGAACGTGAACCCGTCCATGACCGGCATGGTGAGGTCGAGCAGGATCAGCCGCGGCACGGTGCGCGCAACGTGGTCGAGCGCTTCCTGCCCATCGGCGGCCTCGGCCACCGTCCAGCCGTCCTTTTCCAGCACCGTGCGCATCCGCTGCCGTGTGTCGGGGTCGTCGTCCACCACCAGCACGTCGCCCTCTGCCTCGCGGAAGCGGTCCATCACCTG
>CAXTFY010000651.1:0-2074 GCA_964243265.1 uncultured Acetobacteraceae bacterium
CAGGTCCGGCCGGGCGAGCGGCTGGCCGTCATGGGCCGGTCCGGGGCGGGCAAGTCCACCCTGCTCAACCTGATCTACGCCCGGCTGGCGGGCCAGGCCGCCCTGGTGCCGCAGGCGGCGGCGCTGGTCGGCACGCTGAGCGTGTTCCACAACGTCTACATGGGCCGGCTGGACCGGCATCCGGCCTGGCGCAACCTGCGAATGCTCGCCTGGCCGGCGCGGGCGGAGGTGGCGGCGGTGCGGGACACGCTGGACGCGGTCGGGCTGGCGGACAAGCTGTTCGCCCGGGCCGGCACGCTGTCCGGCGGGCAGCAGCAGCGCACCTCCATCGCCCGCGCGCTCTACAACGGCCGCCCGGTGCTGATCGGGGACGAGCCGGTGTCGGCGCTGGACCGCCACCAGGGCGCCGCCGTGCTGCGCCGGATGGCGGACGCGCACGCGACGATGGTCCTGGCGCTGCACGACGTCCCGCTCGCGCTGGAGTATGCCAGCCGCATCGTGGTCCTGGACGCCGGGCGGATCGCGCTGGACGCGCCGGCGGCATCGCTGCGGGAGGCTGACCTGGCGCGGTTCTATGGATAGGACCCTTTCGCCGCTGCGCCTGGGTTATGCGAATGCCAGCTTGGCCTTCCTCGTGGCCGGGCTGCTTTCGCTGGGGGTCGCGGATCTCGGCGTCACCGTGCTCCACCCCGGCGCCGAACTGGCCCGGCTGCTGCGCGGCATCCTGCATCCGGACCTGCTGGCTGTCGGCTGGGTGGGCGTGGTGCTGACCGTCGCCTTCGCCGTGGTCGGCGTGTCGTGCGGGGCCGCGGCTGGCCTGGTGCTGGCGCTGGCCTTCGCGCGGTCGCGCGCGGTGCGGCTGACATGCGCCGCGCTGCGGTCGGTGCACGAGCTGTTCTGGGCGCTGCTGCTGATGCAGGTGCTGGGTCTGTCGCCGGCGGCGGGGCTGCTGGCCATTGCGATCCCCTATGCCGGCATCTTCGCCAAGGTGTTCTCGGAGATGATCGAGGAGGCCGACCTCGCCGCCGACCGGGTGCTGCCCGCCGGCACCGGCGCGGTGTCCCGCTTCGCCTATGCCCGGCTGCCGGTGCTGGCCCGGCCGTTCGGCGACTACCTGCTCTACCGGCTGGAGTGCGGGCTGCGCTCCACCCTGGTGCTCGGCTTCATCGGCCTGCCGACCATGGGGTTCGAGCTGGAGGGCTACTTCCGCCAGGGGCACTATGCCGAGGCCGCCGGGTTCGTCGCGGTGTTCTACGTGCTGATCGGCACCCGCCGCCTGTGGGCGCGCCCGGCGACGCTGCCGTTCCTGCTGCTCGGCTCGGTCGCGGCGCTGGCCTGGCTGGCGCCGGGGGTGGAGGGCGGGTCGGTCTGGGCGGCGCTGGGCCGGTTCCTGGGCCATGACATCGTGCCACGGCCGTTGCGGGGGGCGGCTCTGGGCGATGGCGGGACCTGGGCGGCGCTCGGCGGCTGGCTGTGGGCGATCCTGCGGGGGCAGGCCTTGCCGGGCATCGTCAACACGCTGGTGGTGTCGCAATTGGCGGTCGTGGGGATGGCGGTGCTGGCGCTGGTGCTGTTCCCGCTGACATCCCGGCACTTCACGGGACCGCTGGGACGGCCGCTGGGGCGGACGCTGCTGGTGGTGATCCGGGGGACGCCGGAGTACATGGCGGCCTACGTGCTGCTGCAGTTGCTCGGCCCCTCGATGCTGCCGGCGGTGATCGCCCTGGCGCTGCACAACGGCGGCATCCTGGGTTTCCTGATGGGACGGCAGGCCGACGGGATGCCGTTGCGCGCCGACGCGCCGCGGGGGGCGGACCTGTATTTCTGGGAGGTGATGCCGCGGCTATACGGGCAGTTCCTGGCCTACGTGCTGTATCGCTGGGAGATCATCGTGCGCGAAAGCGCCATCTTCGGCATCCTCGGGGTTCGCACGCTGGGCTTCCACGTGGATGCCGCCATCCAGGAGCTGCGTCTGGACGTGGCGGTGGTGCCGATCGTGGTAACGGCCGGGCTGTCCATAGGGATTGACGCGGCATCCCGCGCCCTGCGGCGGCTGCGGGTCGGGGACCATCCG
>CAXTFY010000652.1:0-2071 GCA_964243265.1 uncultured Acetobacteraceae bacterium
GCCCGGCATGCTCATAGGCGCGGCGTTGCAGCCTGACCAGCAGCCGGCGCGTTGGGACGTCCATGCGGCGGCCTATGAACGGGTGTTCGAGCCGCTGACGGACGCCTTCGCCGCACGGGCGCTGGAGATGCTGGGATCGCTGGAGGGTTTGGCGTTGCTGGATGTCGCCGCCGGGGCTGGCGGTGCGGCGCTGCTGGCGGCGCGGCAGGGCGCGAGGGTGACGGCGGTGGACGCCTCGCCCGCGATGGCCGCGCGGATTGCGGCGCGGGCGGCCCAAGCCGGGCTGGCGGTCACCGCCGCCGTGGGGGACGGCATGGCGCTGGAGCTGCCGGATGGCGCGTTCGACCGTGCCTTGTCCTGTTTCGGGGTCGTGCTGTTCCCCGACCCGGCACGCGGCATGGCCGAGCTGCACCGCGTGCTGCGGCCCGGCGGACGCGCCGCAATCGTGACCTGGACCCAGCCGCACCGCTACGAGCTGGCCACCCGGCTGCGCGCGGCGACGGCGGCCGTCTGCGGGGAGCCACCGCCCGGCGAGCTGCCGGCCCAACTCCGGTTCATCGATCCCGGGCTGCTGTCGGGCCTGCTGTCCGGCGCGGGTTTCCAATCCGTCGGGGTCGAGACCGTCGAGGCGGTACTGCACGCACCTTCTGCCGGGGAGCTTGCGGCGTCGCTCGCCTTTGCGCCGGGGATGACGGCGATGCTGGACGCGCTCGGCGGGAGCCGGCAGGCCGTGCTAGATGCGTTCATCTCCCAACTGCTGGTGGACGGCCACAGGGACGGGGTGTCGCTCGGCGCCGTCGCGCACGTGGCTGTCGGGGTGCGGCCCTAATCGAACCAACCCTCCCGTCAGAAGGCCCGACATGACCCTGAACCGACGCCTGCTGCTTGCCACCCTCGCCAGCCTGCCCGCGCCGGCCATTCGTCCCGCCCATGCGCAGTCCGGACCGGCGCTGGCCTTCACCGCCATCCCCGACCAGGACGAGTCCCGCCTGGTCGAGCGGTTCGGCCGGGTCGCCGGCTACCTACAGGACAAGCTGGGCGTGGCGGTCCGCTACGTGCCGGTGAAAAGCTACCCGGCGGCGGTGACGGCCTTCACCAACGACCAGGTGCAGCTCGCCTGGTTCGGCGGCTTCACCGGCGTGCAGGCCCGGCGCACCGTGCCGGGATCGGAGGCCATTGCCCAGGGGGTGGAGGACACCGCGTTCAAGAGCTTCTTCATCGCCCATGCCGGCACCGGCCTGGGGCGGGGCGACGGCTTCCCGGCTGGCATCGCCGGGCGCAGCTTCACCTTCGGCGCCCGCGCCTCGACCTCCGGCCGGGTGATGCCAGAGTATTACATCCGCAAGCAGTTCAACCGCGCACCGGAGGCGGTGTTCTCCCGGGTCGGCTTCTCCGGCGATCATACGCGCACGCTGCAACTGGTGCAGTCCGGCGCGTTCGAGGTGGGCGCGATGGACTACACCGTGTTCGACCTGGAGCAGAAAGCGGGACGGGTTGACCCGGCGCAGGTGGGGGTAATCTGGGAAACTCCGCCCTTCCCCGACTACAACTGGACCGTGCGCGGCGACGTGGACGCGCGGTTCGGCGCAGGCTTCAAGGAGCGGCTGCGGGCGGCGCTGGTCGGGTGCAAGGAGCCGGCGATCCTGGCGCCGTTCGGGCGCAGCGGGTTCATCCCCGCCAACAACGCGCAATACGACCCGGTGGAGCAGGTCGCCTTGGCGACGGAACTGCTGAACTAGCCGGGACAGGTTCCCTGTTGCGCCCCCAGGTTCCGCCAAGGCCGATGCTGCTCCCTCTCCCTCCGGGAGAGGGTCGGGGTGAGGGAAGCCACGCAGGCGAACCTTTCCCACCCAAGCCTCTCCGGGGCCGAATTCGGCTCTTGCGGCCTTTCCCTCACCCCAGCCCTCTCCCGGAGGGAGAGGGAGCAGCGGCCCTCCCTGTTTGACGGTCCTGCTCGATTTGCACGACGAGAGCGTCGGCTTTGCCGGGCAGCCCGTGCTGCGTGGCATCGCCCTGCAGGTCCGGCCGGGCGAGCGGCTGGCCGTCATGGGCCGGTCCGGGGCGGGCAAGT
>CAXTFY010000653.1:0-2070 GCA_964243265.1 uncultured Acetobacteraceae bacterium
AGTAGGCGTTCACCAGCGCCTTGCCGCCGCCGAGGAAGAAGGCGTTGGTGCGCGACAGGTTCAGCGTGCCGGTCAGCGACGGCTGGAAGCGCACGCCGCAGCGCGCCATGAACGGCAGGGCGTCCTGCGTGGCACGAATGGTCAGGCGGGCCAGGTGCTCGTCCGTCTCGCCGCCGGTGACGCGCAGCAGGTCGTCCCAGTACTCCTCCTCCAGGTAGCTCTCGGTCAGCACGTTCGTGGGCGCGGCATGCATCGCGCGCAGGTTGCGGGTATGGCGGCTGTTGCCGCCGCGCATGGCCTTCGGCGCGTGCTCCAGGATCAGGACCGAGGCCCCAGCTTCCCGTGCAGTGATCGCCGCAGTCAGCGCAGCGTTGCCGCCACCGACAATAACGACGTCATGGGACAGCACGGGGTCGGCCAAGTCAGCTCCTTCCTGGGTTATTGTATCCTACTGGATACAAGCTCATGCATCGTCTCGGCCCATGTCAAGCCGTGCTTGCGGTCCCGCTGCTTGGCGCAGCTCGACCCGGGTACGGAAGGCGTTCTGGATGTGCTGGCGCGCCGCCGCCTCCGCCCCGTCCGGATCGCGGGCGGTGATGCGGGCGACGATGGCGGCATGCTCCGCCACCGAATGCCCGGCCCGGCCCGGGGCGGCCAGCGTGGTGCCGGCCAGCAGGGCCAGCGACAGCCGCAGGTGCTCCAGCGCGCGGCCGACATAGCGGTTGCGGGCGGTGTCGCGGACCTGTTGATGGAACTGGCGGTTGGTCTGCGCCAACTGCCGGGGCTGGCCGACCAGGGCGCGGTCCGCGTCCACCATGCGCTGCAGCACGTTGATCTCGACGGGGGTGGCGTGCTGGGCAGCCAGCCGGGCGGCCGTTCCCTCCAGCACCTCGCGCAGCAGGTACAGCTCCGTCACCTGCCCATAGTCCAGCGATGCGACGACGGCGCCGTGGTGCGGCTCGTGCGTGACCAGGCCTTGCAGCTCCAGCCGTTTCAGCGCCTCGCGGACCGGCGTCCGGCTGATGGCGAGGCGCTCCGCAAGCTCCGCCTCCCGCAGGCGCGTGCCGGGCGGCAGGCCGCCGTCCTCGATGTCCGAGAGCAGCAGCTCATAAGCCTCAGACGCGCTCGAACGGCCTGTCTTCACGGATTTTCCCACCCTGGCCTCAGCGGGCCGCGCCAGCCGTCTGCTGCCGGACGCGCCTGCTCTGGAACGCTGAAGGGACGAACCCCAACGTGTCCTGCACTACTACGGCACAGCCAAGCGTGGTGCATGGATCAGGCGACGGTGCTGAGGCGGTGGCCGACGTCGGGAGTCGCCCGCCCCTCGAATGCCAACCTTGCTGTTCAAGCTGCAGGACCACCGCCGCCACATCTCGCGCCAGCGGCACAAGACCATGAATTCCACTCTCGCCCCGGCTCCCGGCCTGCCAACGATGATCCTAAGACGGCGGCAGCCACGGCGTGATCACCCCCACGATCTCGAAGGCTCTCTCCGCCCAATGGCGTGACCCCAAAACAGCAACCCACCGGCATCGAACCACCCTGCCCGCCGCCCTGAGCGGAACGACCTGAGCGCGCCCTACATCTGGCACGACGATTGCGCATCTGGCACGACGATTGCAGGACGATTGCACAAGGATTTCTAGGAAGCCCTGATCGACGGTTGTATCGGTGCCTCCTGCAATCCGGAGCCTGGTGCGTGAGCAGGCAGCCGAAAGGAGGCGGCGGTGATGTCGGATGTGTTGCCCCTCCGGGGTCGAAACCAGCCCGGTGCCGACTGCTTCGACACGGATGCCGTCGCGTTCAAGGATCGGTTCAGCTTCTGGAATGAGACGATATGCGCGTTCCTAAGCCCGGTCGACAGCGTCCAACTCGCCAGGGATCGCCCGTTCTCGGCCAAGCTGCAGCGGATCAACGTGGGCACGTTGCAGGTGAGCGACATCCGCTTTTCGCCGATGCGCAATGACCGGACGCGGGATCTGCTGCGAAGCAGGCCGAACGAGAGCTTCTTCGTTGCCCTGATGGTCGCCGGGCACGGCCGGCTCGTGCAGGACCAGCGATGCGCCACGC
>CAXTFY010000654.1:0-2067 GCA_964243265.1 uncultured Acetobacteraceae bacterium
ATCTCCGTCCGCATCGCCTGAACCACAGCAGGGGCTGGGGTAGTTGCGCCTACACGTCAGCTCCGTGCAACACGGCTCTGCAGGCGGTTGGGCGGCTTATCGCGGGCCGAGGCGGCCGGGCGTGCTGGCGGAACATGAGGCGTGGCTGGCGGAGCGGTTCCGTCGTCATCGCGGCAATGCGGACGTGGTGCGCCAGGAGTTGGCGAGTGAGTTGAGCGTCAGCGTGAGCCTGCGCACGGTGGAGCGGGCGGTGGCGCACCTGCGTCGCGAGCTTGCGGCAGAGGCGCTGGCCACCGTGCGGTTTGAGACGCCGCCGGGGCGACAGCTGCAAATCGACTTCGGCGAGGTCAAGGCGTGCATTGAGGGCGAGGACCGGGGCAAGCTGCATCTGTTTGTGGCCACGCTCGGCTATTCGCGCCGGGTGTATGTGCGGGCGTTCCGCCACGAGCGGCAGTCGGCCTGGCTCGACGGCATCGAGGGCGCGTTCCGCCATTTCGGCGGCCTGCCTGCGGAGCTGCTGATGGACAACGCCAAGGCCTTGGTGACGCACCACGACGCGGCCACGCGCGAGGTTGCGTTCAACGACCGCCTGCATGCGTTTGCCCGTTACTGGGGCGTGCGGCCGGTGGCCTGCGCGCCGTATCGTGCGCGGACCAAGGGCAAGGACGAGCGCGGGGTCGGCTACGTCAAGGGCAACGCCATCGCGGGCCGGAGCTTTGCGAGTTGGTCGGCGCTGGAGGCGCACCTGGCCTGGTGGATGCGCGAGGTGGCCGATGCGCGGGTGCACGGCACCACGGGCGAGGCGCCGGCCGAGCGGTTCGCGCGCGAGGAGCGGCAGGCGCTCCGGCCGCTGGACGGCCGGCCCTCGTTCCGCCAGGTGCGCGAGCTGACCCGCCGCGTGCAGAACGACGCCTGCGTGGACGTGGACACCAACCACTACAGCGTGCCCTGGCGGTTGATCGGCGCCCAGGTCAGCGTCGTGGTCAGCAACGGCGAGGTGCGCGTCGAGCACGCCGGCGCCGAGGTCGCCTGCCATGGCCAGCGCCGCGGCCGCCGCGAGCGCGCCGTGGATCGCGCCCGCCTGCACGGCATCCTGGCTCGCTGCCCGGATGTGTCCGATCAGCCCGGCGCCGTTCCGGTCGCTCCGGATGCGGCGCTGCCCGGCACCGACCTACTCCGGCCCTTGGCCGAATACGAGCAGGTGACGGGAGGCGGGTGGTGAGCGGCGGGACCAGTGTGCTGCCGGAGATGCTGGGGCGGCTGAAGCTGAACGCGATCCGGGACCGGCTTGACGGGCTGCTGGACGAGGCGGCGCGGCGCGATCTCACCCTGCCCGAAACGCTGACTTTGCTGTGTGAGGCCGAGGTGGCGCACCGCGAGGAGCGTCGCATCCAGATGGGGCTGGGCATCGCCAAGTTCCCCTACGTGCGCACCCTGGAAGGCTTCGACTTCTCCGCCCAGCCCTCGCTCGATCCCAAGCAGGTCCGCGAATTGGCTGCCTGCCGCTGGGTGGCCAACGGCGACACGCTGCTGATCCAAGGGCCGCCCGGCGTGGGCAAGAGCCATCTTGCCGTGGCGCTTGGGCGCGAGGCGGTGCAGCAGGGCTACTCGGTGCTGTTCACCACGGCGACCGCGCTGGTCACGGCCATGGTGAAGGGGCAAGCGGAGGGAAGGCTGGAACAACGGCTTGCGCAGCTCAGCAAGCCGAAGCTGCTGATTGTGGACGAGTTCGGCTACCTGCCTCTCGAACCGCAGGCCGCGCACCTGTTTTTCACCTTGGTCGGCCGCCGCTACGAGCGTGGCAGCCTGCTGGTGACCAGCAACCGCAGCGTGAGCGAGTGGGGCACGGTCCTGAACGACCCCGTGGTCGCGACCGCGATCCTGGACAGGCTTTTGCACCACAGCCACGTGCTGACCATCCGCGGCGATAGCTACCGCTTGCGCGAGAAGCGCCGTTCGGGGCTGCTCAAATCTACAACCACACCGGCCCAGGCCGGAGCATCAGCGTGACGGGGGTGGCTGGGTTTTCAATGTCGCCAGTGGCTGGGTTCCTGGTGTCGCTTGATA
>CAXTFY010000655.1:0-2036 GCA_964243265.1 uncultured Acetobacteraceae bacterium
TGCTGCTGACCAACAGCTTCTACTGGGATGCCAACGACCGCACCCGCAAGTTCTCGGAACGCTTCAAGCCGAAGGCCCCGGCGGTGCGGGCGACGATGGTGCAGGCGGGGACGTATGCCAGCGTGCTGCACTACCTCAAGACCGCCGCCGACAAGGGCGTGCCGTTCATGAAGGCGGACGGCGCCGCCGCTGTCGCCGCGATGAAGGCGATGCCGACCGACGACGACTGCTTCGGCTCCGGCACCATCCGGGCCGATGGGCGCAAGCTGACCCCGGCCTACTTGTGGGAGGTGAAGAAGCCCGGCGAGAGCAAGGGTCCCTGGGACTACCTCAAGCTGGTCAACACGACGCCGCCCGACGAGGCGTATCGTCCGCTCGGCGCGGGCGGCTGCCCGCTCGTGCACGCCTGACCCTGGGAAACCTAGCCATGCTCAACCGCCGCACCCTGCTCGCCGCTGCCGCTGCCGCCCCCATGGCGTCCCGCCGCGCCTGCGCCCAATCCAAGGTCGTGAAGCTTGGCGTGCTGAACGACCAGTCCGGACCCTATCGCGACATCGGCGGCATGCAGTCGGTCAACGCCGTCCGCCAGGCTGTGGCCGAGTTCGGCGGTGGCATGCAGGTCGAGGTGCTGTTCGCCGACCACCAGAACAAGCCGGATGTCGGCGCGGGGATCGCCCGGCAATGGTACGACCAGGACGGCGTATCGATCATCCTCGACGTGCCGACCAGCTCGGTTGCGCTGGCGGTCAACAACGTCGCGCGGGAGAAGAACCGCATCCTGCTCGACTGCGGTGCGGCGACCTCCGACCTGACCGGCAGCCAGTGCACGCCCTGCACCATCCATTGGTCGTATGACACCTACATGCTGGCGCGTTCCACCGGGGGCGCGATGGTGAAGGCCGGGGGCGATAGCTGGTACTTCGTCACCGCCGACTACGTGTTCGGCCAGCAGTTGCAGCGCGACACCGCCAAGTTCGTGACTGCGGCCGGCGGCAAGGTCACCGGGGCGTCGCCTTATCCGTTCCCCGGCACGTCGGACTTCTCCTCCTTCCTGCTGTCGGCGCAGAGCAGCGGGGCCAAGGTGCTGGGCCTGGCCAACTCCGGCGCGGACACCATCAACAGCATCAAGCAGGCCGCCGAGTTCGGCCTGACCAGCACCATGAAGATCGCTGCCCTGCTGATGTACATCAACGACGTGCACGGCCTGGGGCTGGAGCAGGCGCAGGGCCTGAACCTGACCGAGAGCTTCTACTGGGACCTGAACGACGGCACCCGGGCGTTTACCAAGCGGTTCCAGGCGCGGATGCCCAACATCGCGCCGAACATGAACAATGCCGGCAGCTATGCCGGCGCGTTGCATTTCCTGAAGGCGGTGCAGGCCTTGGGCGGCCCGGCGAAGGCGCTGGACGGTGCGGCGGTCGTCGCGCAGATGAAGGCGATGCCGACCGAGGACGACGCGTTCGGCAAGGGCAGCATCCGCTCGGACGGGATGGCGCTGGTCCCGTCCTTCCTGTTCCAGGTGAAGACCCCTGCGGAGAGCAAGTATCCCTGGGACTACTACAAGCTGGTCGCCACCACCCCCGCCGACCAGGCGTGGAAGCCGCTCGCCGAGGGCGGCTGCCCGCTGATCAGGAGCTAGAGCGATGTCCGCCACCACCGCCGCACCCCTGGGGGACCGTCTGCCGCTGCGGTCCATCGGCGCCGTCGCGCTGATCGTCGCGGTGCTGCTTGCATTGCAGTTCGTCGGCGGCGTGGACCTGGTCGCGTTCTTCAGGCGCCCGCTGCCGCTGCTGCTGGGGCAGTTGTCGCTGGGGCTGATCAACGGGGCGTTCTATGCGCTGCTGTCGCTGGGGCTGGCGATCATCTTCGGCATGCTGAACATCATCAATTTCGCCCATGGCGCGGTGTTCATGCTGGGGGCCTTCGTGGCCTGGATGATCGCGACGCCGAACACCTGGCTGGCGATGATCTCGCCGGGCCTGTCGGTGCCGGACTGGATGGTGATCGGCTACTGGCCGGCCCTGGTGATCGCCCCC
>CAXTFY010000656.1:0-2030 GCA_964243265.1 uncultured Acetobacteraceae bacterium
CCATCGTCACGCTCGACGCGCTGCACTGCCAAAAAAACATTTCGAGGCCGCAGCAACAGCCAACATCGGGCTGATCGTCGGCGTCAAGGACAACCAACCGACCCTGCACCAGCAAATTCAAGAGGTCTCGGCCACCACGGCGCCGCTCGGGTCTGCCCACAGTCACGACAAGGGTCGCAACCGCGACGAACGCCGCACCGTCACCGTCTTCGACCCCAATGGCAAGCTGGCCGACACCGACTGGCACCCGCATGTCGCCGCCATCATCCGAGTTGAGCGCCACGTCTACACCCGCAATGCCAAGACCGGGCTGCTGCGCTTCTCCGCCGAGACCGCCTTCTATGTTTCAAACACGCCGGTGACCGCCCCACGCGCCGCCGAGGCCATCCGCGCGCACTGGAAGATCGAGAACACCTCGCACTACACCCGCGATGTCACCTTGGGCGAAGACCGCTCACGTATCCGAACCAACCCCAGCGTGTTCGCCCGCCTGCGCAGTTTTGCCTTCAACATCCTCAAAGCCAACCAAACCGACACGCTCAGCCAAGATCGCTACCGCGCCAGTCTCGCAGGCATCACAAAGCTACTCAGAATGCTCGCCGTTCCACAGCGTTGAACAGCCCTGGGCATTGAAACGCTTCAGCGGTAAAACAGGGTTGAGCATGGGCTGCTGCTGGACCGAATCCGCGGCTGTAGACGTCACCCCGTCTTTATTGAGGATTGGCCACTCTGCACTGATCTCCGAGCCGGCCGCCCGCCAGAGCGATCGCGGGAGCGCTGCAAAAGGTCTCTCCAGCCGCCACATGTTGGGTTGCCGCCGCGCGAATGACCGCCTCCCGCAGCATGTCAGGGCTAAAAGGTTTTGGAAGATGTGCGTCCATGCCAGCCTTCCGGCAGGCTGCAACCTGCTCGGCGAAGGCCTGTGCGGTCAGGCCGACGATAGGTACTTGTCCCCGGGCGCCGACCAACCCCCGAATGCGTCGTGTCGCCTCCAGGCCGTCCACCTCAGGCATGCGTACGTCCATGAGTATGACGTCATATTCAGCAATGGCGGCTGCCGCGACTACCTCGGCGCCGCCGGCGACACAGGTCACGTCGTGGATGCCTTTGAGGAAGCCCTGTACGATGTCGCGGTTCATCTCAACGTCGTCAGCCACTAATACGCGCAGCCTACGTGTCGGGTCCGGCATTGCCGCTGCCACGGCGGCGGCGCGAGGTGAGGCTAGGCCGGCAATGGTTAACGGCAGTTCCAGCCAGAACAGGCTGCCGCCGCCAGGGTTGTCATCTTGGCCGATGCGCCCGCCGAGCAGCTTCGCCAGCCGCGACGCGAGCGCGAGACCCAGTCCGCTGCCCTCGATAGCGGCAGTCTCGCGGCTATCCCGCCGGGCGAAGTCCTGAAACAGGCGCGCGCGCAGTTCGGGCGGGATGCCGGGTCCGGTGTCAGTGATCTCGATGCGCACGCCAGTTCCGCCAGCTAAGGCTTGCAGATGTAGCTCGACCTTGCCCCGCTGCGTAAACTTTACTGCATTGCCAAGGAGATTCAGCAGCACCTGCCGCAGCCGCGTCGCATCCGTCGTAATTCGGAGCGGCGTGCCGCGCACCGTCGCCAGGCTTAGGGGCAGGCCCTTCGTCTCGGCCGCAGCTCCGACGACGTCGAGACATTCCGCCGCGATCTCTGACAGATCGACCTCGGTCACGTGTATCGTGACGTGCTCTGCCTCAATCTCGGACATGTCCAGCACTGACGCGATCATTCTGAGCAGGTGATTGCCGGCGCCCAGCATGGCATCCACCCTGGCGCTCTGGGCGGCGTTCAGCCCGCCCTCCAGGCGCAGCATCTGGGCGTAGCCCAGAATGCCGTTCAGAGGTGTGCGAAGCTCGTGACTCATCCCCGCCAGGAAGCGCGACTTGGCCCGGTCCGCCTGCTCTGCCCGGTCCCGCGCTCTGACAAGATCCTTCGACAGGCGTTCGAGACTGGCGTTGGTCTCCGCGAGCATGATATTTTGCTCATCGAGGCGTCTTTTTTGCGC